>JASBTB010000034.1 GCA_030148645.1 Demequina sp.
TCTTGGCGGTGTTGTCTCGCGACGACGCCGTGTGCAGGCTACGCCGATGGCGGCGGCACTTCTTGCCGCGCTGGCTCCCTCTCTCGCGGATGGAGACTTTGAGGGGCCGGTGCAGCAGCCAACTTCTGCACAAACACGTGCAGACTGTGCACTAACAGACAACTATTGACTTAGTTGATGGTTAGTGCAAGAATCGGTATGTCACTGCGCTCTCCGAGTGCACAGTTCGAGTTCGAAGTGTGCAGTAACGCGCAACTGTAGTGAGTCAGTGCTGGGGAGGGATTGTGAATGGGCTTCTTTGAGATCGTCACAGATGAGGCGGTCGACCATGGGCGCCCGTATCGCGCATACATCCCCTCGCGGCTGCAGGACATCCCGTTGTCTTTGTCGCCAGTGGTCGCTCGCAAGGTCGACCGGGCGTCGCGCCAAATCGCTCAGATCGATACTCGCCTCGGAGGCTCCCCTTCCTTGCCTGCACTAGAAGCACTCGTCAAGTCGGAGGCGATTGCGTCGTCCTACATTGAGGGGCACCGCATTTCGGCTGACGACCTGGCACGCCAGGCAACTGACCCGCGCACAGCGTCGGCTGACGTCCGAGCGGTCATGGGGAACATTGAGGCCACGCACCGCGCGGTGCGCTCTCTGTCAGATCCATCCCGACCGATATCGATCGAAGACATCGTGCGCATTCAATCCGACCTGATGGAGACGCATCCCCGCGGCGGCTCGCGCTCACCGTTCATCGGGCTGCGCACATCTCAGGCAGTGCTCGTCCCCCCGGGGGCTGTACGAGGTGAGTCCGCATCAATTTCGGAGGCGACCCACATCCCGCCGCCAGCGTCCCGGGTCGGGGGCGCGATGGCCGATCTCATTGACTACATCAATAGCGCGCCAACGGACGCACCGCCGCTAGTGCGCGCCGCGCTGGCGCACGCACAGTTCGAGACGATCCACCCATTCCCTGATGGCAATGGGCGCACCGGCCGTGCGCTGATTCAGGCCATGCTGCGCCGCGACGGAGCGGTCAAGCACATCACGCTGCCCTTGTCGCCCTACCTGGCGATGAACCCGCGCTCGTACGTTGACGGCCTCAATGCGGTGCGTTTTGACGGTGACGAGCCAGATCAGCACGCACTTGGTCAGTGGTTCGAGAACTTCGCTGACTGCGCCTACAGCGCTGCGGCAAACGCCAAGGACGTTGCCGACCACATTGATGAAATTGGCGCGGACTGGACGGACCGGCTACGTCACGATGGCGCGCGTACCGGAGCTACGGCATATGGCGCGGTCGACTACCTGCTTGGGGCGGTGGCCACGACCGCCCGGGACCTGGCGTTTCGCCTCAACGTGGGGGAGGGTGCCGCACGCACAGCACTCCACCGGCTGGAGAGGATCGGAGCACTGAGTGCTTCGAAGAGCGCTGACGGCTCCGTGGTGTTCGTTGCCGACTCGGTCGCTGATGTCATTGGTCGATCCCAACGGGACATCGAGGTGATCTCCGCGCCGAGGTTCGACGCCGCACCGGTTGCCGATGCCATTTCGACGAGGCGGAGGCCTTCGCTTGACGGCAGCAGGGCGGATGCGCGAGCAAACCCACGGAAGGTCTGTGGGGCGTGGATGCCTCGCTCTCGTGCACACTGCAACCTCCCAGAAGGACACGCTGGATGGCCTCAGGGTGGGCACCGGCACCTGCGTCGTTAGCTGAGGACACAACGGCCGTTGCGCTCACCTTCGCGAGCAGTTCGCCACCCCGCGATAGTCAGCAGGGAATCGAGACGGGTGACCGTCTGCGCACCCTATGCCCCGTCCGACGTCGCTTCGGCTGTGTCCGGCCGTGCCGTTCGGCGGGCTGCGCGTGATCTCCTCAGGCGGATCGCGACGATCGCCGCGACGACGACGAGTCCGGCCAGGGCCGCCCAGGGCAGGAGCACGCCGACTATGACCAGCGCGCCCGACAGGAACGACACGAGCCCGTTCCAGCCGGACACCAGGCCGTCCCAGAACGTCTCGGGTGCGTCGTCGACGATCATGACCGGCTCGGTGGTGAGCGACAGGTCGATCGTGGACATCGATACCTGGTCGTCGAGGCCCCGCTGGCGTGCCTCGAGGCTCTCGAGCTGTGCCTGTCGGCTGTCCAACTCGTTCTCAAGCGTGATGATGTCCGTGATGTCCTTGGCCTCCACCAGCAGGGCCTTGATGCGTTCGGTCGAGGCGCGCAGCGTCGAAATCTGGGCCTCCAGGTCCGTCACCTCGGTCGTGACGTCGTAGGAGTTGGTGCTGAACTGGTCCACCGTGCCCAACTCGCGCAGGTCGTCGACCACCGCGTCGAGGTCGTTCGAGGGGATCCGCAGCGTCAGCGAGGCCGAGCCGCCGTTGCGCTCATCCGGCGCGGTCTCGCTGCGCGCGTCGATGCGTCCCCCCGCGTTCTGAACGATGCCCACTGCCTTGTCGGCGGCCGCGATCGGGTTCTCGACCGTCATGTACATGGCGCCCGTGATGATCACGGAGCGGTCGTCGGCCCCGGCCCCGGGCGCGGCGACGCCGCCAACCCGTGAATCTTCCTGAGCAGCGTCGCCGTATGCGGCAGCGTCGCCGTTGTACGATTCGGCGGACGACGAACAGCCCGCAAGCGCCCCTGCAGCGACGATCAGTCCGGCGATGACCCCAATGCGCCGCATACGGCGCACCGTCCCCTCTCTCGCTTCGCTCATGGTGCACATGCTAGTGAGACGCTTGGGTGCGAGCTAACGTTGGGTGTGCGCGCCGACCGATTGCGGTGGTCGCGCGGATCGCCTGGACCACGACCCGCGCCGGGTACCCCGTCCTAGACTTGGCGCATGGAGGTCTTTGCGGACCGGGCAGACGCCGGACGCCGACTCTCGGCGTTGCTGGAGCACCTGCGCGGGTACCAGCCAATCGTGCTGGGCATTCCCCGCGGGGGAGTGCCCGTCGGCGCCGAGATCGCCCCCGCCCTCCGCGCCTCCCTCGATGTCCTCGTGGTGCGCAAGCTGGGCGTTCCCGGCCACCCGGAATTCGGGTTCGGGGCGATCGGTGAGGGCGGGGTGCGTGTGCTTGATGCCGACGTCGTCGCCCGCCTCGGCCTCGAACCCGCGGCCATCGAACGCGTGACGGAAAGTGAACGCACCGAGCTAGAGCGCCGCGTGGCGCTGTACCGCCCGGAACGCCCGACGCTCGATCTGACCCGCCGGACGGCAGTCATCGTCGACGATGGCGTCGCCATGGGAGGCACGATGCTCGCGGCGATCGGTGTGGCGAGAGCTCTGGGCGCGGAACGCCTCCTGGTGGCGGTCGGCGTGGCCCCGCACGATTCCGTAGCCCGGCTGCGAACCGCCGCCGACGAGGTCGTCGTCGCCCTCAGCCCTCAGGCGTTCTCGTCTGTCGGCCAGTGGTATCGCGACTTCTCACAGGTCTCGGATGACGAGGTGGTGCGTCTGCTCGGTGAGCCGCCCGTCGGCTAGTGGTCTGTCTGTGAAGTGATCTGGTGGAGGGTCTCTGTGCCGCATTGGACTTTGGCGATGCTCATGCTAGTGAGACGCTTGGGTACGAGCCAAAGTTGGGTGTGCGCGCCGACGAACTCGCGGCGCGACGTACGCCATCACCGTCAAGAACACCGGCGCCAAGGGCGCGATGCTCACCGTCGACAGCGTGGCCATTGAGTGCAACCACGTTCCCTACGCGGCCGCTGGCGCGACGGTTCGGGTGTCGACCTCTCTGTCGTGACCCGCTGCCGCGCTGAGCCACGCAGTGACCGTCACGGCCCAGTTCAGGGTCTGAGCCGTTTGGGGGTACCGTTGACTCTTTACCCTCCACCAATAATTCCAAGAACGAAGAGGTTTGACCATGACCGCAGACGTAGTGTGGATGACTTCAGTTGCGCTGGAAGCTTTGCAACGGGAACTCGCCGCGCTCACATCGCCGGGGCGCGAGTTGGAACGTCATCAACGGGCAAGGCTGGTGGAACTGCAAGACCTGGTGAGGCGTGCACAGGTGGAGAGAAAGCCCGATGATGGTCTCGTCGAGCCGGGTATGCGCGTCACCGTGCGATCCGAGGACGATGGGTCGACTGAGGAGTTCATCTTCGGGTCCCGGGCAATGCTTGAGGGCGACCGTTCGCTAGGCGTCCAGGTCTATTCTCCCGACTCGCCGCTCGGCGCCGCAATCAATGGCCTCTATGTAGGCGATACGGTGGTGGTCGGAGCCCCGAAGGGGCCGCGCAGACTCACCATTGTCAAGGCGACTCCGGTCGCCTGACCCTACCGCTCGGGGCGAAGTGCCCCGGGCGCGCTGCTACGCATGGCGGCCTGCGGCAACTGCGAGAGGACCGTTGCATGCCCACGCTGCACGAGATGCTTCTGCCTGTGTTCGACGAGGTCGTCAAACGCAACCCCGGGGAGATCGAGTTTCACCAGGCGGTCCGCGAGGTATTGGAAAGCCTGGGTCCCGTGGTAGCCAAGCATCCCGAGTACGCGGATACCCAGATCATCCGCAGTCTGTGTGAGCCCGAACGACAGATCATCTTCCGAGTCCCGTGGGTGGACGACTCGGGCCAGGTGCAACTCAATCGTGGGTTCCGGGTGGAGTTCAACTCCGCCCTGGGGCCATACAAGGGTGGGCTGCGATTTCACCCGAGCGTCTACCTGGGCATCGTCAAGTTCCTCGGCTTTGAGCAGACTTTCAAGAATGCGTTGACGGGAATGCCGATAGGCGGTGGCAAGGGCGGCGCCGACTTCGATCCCAAGGGCCGTTCCGATGCGGAAGTGATGCGCTTTTGTCAGTCGTTCATGACGGAGCTCTATCGACACATTGGCGAGTACACCGACGTTCCTGCTGGCGACATCGGCGTGGGGGGCCGAGAGATCGGCTACCTCTTTGGCCAGTACAAGCGGATCACCAACCGTTACGAGTCGGGCGTGCTCACCGGCAAGGGCACCGGGTGGGGAGGTTCACAAGTGCGTACGGAGGCCACTGGGTACGGAACCGTCTTCTTTGTCGAGGAGATTTTCAAGACCACGGGGGAGTCGCTCGAGGACAAGAGGGTGGTGGTATCCGGCTCAGGTAACGTGGCGATCTACGCCGCGGAGAAGGTCATCGAGCGGGGAGGCACCGTCGTGGCGATGTCCGACTCCAGTGGATACGTCACGGAGGACAACGGAGTCGACTTGGACCTGCTCAAAGACATCAAACTCAACCGACGGGCACGCATCCGCGACTATGCCACCGATCGCGGGGCGTCGGCGCACTTTGTTGAGGGAGGGAGCATTTGGGACGTTCCCTGTGATGTGGCGCTGCCATGTGCCACCCAAAATGAACTCACAGCGGCGGATGCGGCGACCCTGATTCGCAATGGTTGTGCGGTCGTAGCGGAGGGCGCAAACATGCCAGCGACGCCCGAGGCGATGCACGCCTTCCACGAGGCTGGCGTGCGCTTCGCGCCCGGTAAGGCCGCCAATGCTGGCGGCGTCGCAACGAGCGCGTTGGAGATGCAGCAGAACGCCTCGCGAGACTCCAGGGCTCCTGACATGGCTGCCGCCGTGAAGTCTCCGGCGCGCGGCTGACCTGCATGTTCATCGTGGATTTGGGTTGCTTTCTCGCCCCTTCAGTGACATAATTAGTGGAACGTATTGGTCGAGTGATGGGGGTGGAGATGATGGGCGTGATGACGACCCAGCAGCCCCTACCCCTGGCCCCCGCGGGCGCAGTCCTGATCGGGGACGCGGCCGCTTTGGTGGAGGACGGCGACGGGGGGCGGGTTTTCATCCGCGGGGAGTTGACCTTCGTGTGGGACGCCGGTGACGACCTGGGGCGGCGACTGGCCGCGGTCCAACTGGTACGGACCAAGGCCGCCCGCGCATTACAGGTGGCCACCGCGTTCGGGGTCGGCACCGTCACCTTGTGGCGTTGGCGCAAGCAGCAGGGCGCCTCAGGTGTGGAAGGCCTGGCCTCGGACAAGCGTGGCCCCAAGGGTCCATCCCGGTTGACCCCCGAGGTGGTCGCCGACATCCGCGGCCGCCGGCGGGGCGGGGCGTCCCTGCGCGCGATCGCCGCCGCAGTGGGGGTCTCGACCAACAGCGTGCGCCGGGCCCTGCCCCAGCCCACGCCCACGCCCACGCCCACGCCCGAGCCTGCGGCCCCCACGCAGGAGTCCCAGCCCAAAGCCGAAGTGCTGGTCCTGCCGGTGCTTCCGGGTCCGGCGGACCGCTCCGGTGAGCGGGCCGCGGCCCGGTGGGGACAGTTGAGCGCCGCACCACCGGTGTTCGCCCCGGCCGGGCGGGTGCCGCTGGCGGGACTACTGCTGGCGATGCCCGCCCTGGAGGCCACCGGCCTGTTGGACTGTGCTGCAACGGTTTTCGGGGGGCTGCCGAACGGGTTCTACGGCCTGGACACCATCCTCGTCGAAGGAGTACTACGGGCTCTGGCCGGTGAGCCCCGCGCCGAGGGCGCCAGCAGGGTTGACCCGGTCGCGTTGGGTCGGGTGCTGGGGTTGGACCGGGCCCCGGAGGTCAAGACCATCCGCCGTAAGATCACCGCCCTGGCCGCCACCGGGCGGGCCGAAGAGTTACAGGCCGCGATGGCAGCGCGGCACGTGGCCCGCCTGGACGCGACCAACCCGGACCTGGCCGTAGTGTTCTACGTCGACGGACACGTCCGCGCCTACCAAGGAGGCCGCAAAGTCGCCAAGACCCACATCGCCCGGCTGAGGTTCCCCGCCCCCGCAACAGTGGAGACATGGGTCTCCGACGCTGCCGGCGACCCGGTCCTGGTCGTCATGGCGCAACCCGGCGCGTCGCTGGCCATGGAGCTACGCGCTCTGCTGCCGCAGCTACGTAGGGCTGTTGGTGACCAGCGACGGGTCCTGGTTGGGTTCGACCGCGGCGGCTGGTCCCCGGCCCTGTTCGCCCACATGCACGCCGAAGGTTTTGACGTGCTGACGTGGCGCAAGGTCCCCGCCGAGAACGTCGAGGCCGACCTGTTCGCCGACGTGAACTTTGTCGACGAGAGCGGGCGCGGGCACGCGTGGCGGGTCGCGGACACCACCGTGGACCTACCCACCGGCGACGACGAGCAAATGTTCGCTATGCGGGAGGTCAGCCTCGAAGTTCCCAACACCAAGGCCGGCAAGGACAAGCACCCCCAGGCTTTGACGCGGCAGATCCATATCCTGACCACCCGCACCGACCTGAGCCCCGGTGAGGTCATCTACCGGATGGGCTCACGCTGGCGGCAGGAGAACTACTTCCGCTACGCCCGGATGCACTTCGACCTCGACTCCCACGACGCGTACACCACCACGGCGGATGACCCCACCCGGATGGTCCCCAACCCGGTCAAGAAGAAGGCCCACCGGCAGGTCCTGGCCGCCCGGGCTGGCTACCAACGGGCACTGGCCCGCACCGACGCGGCCCTGCTCGACGCAAAGTCCCCGCCCCCGGGCGAACACCTGCTGATCACCAACCAGGACCACGACAACATCACCGCCGACCTCCGCCAGGCCGAGGCTGACCTGGACGGTGCCCAAGCCGCGCACCGGGCGGTCCCGACCCGCCTGCCACTGGCCAAGGTCAACCCCGGCCAGCAGGTCCTGGACACCCAGACCAAGCTGCTCACCCACGCCATACGCATGGCCGCGTTCAACACCGCCACCGCCCTGGCCCGAGCCATCCGGGTGTACACCGGCTACGCCCGCGCCGACGACGAAGCCCACAACCTGGTCCGACAGGCACTGACCGGCAGCGGCGACATCGACCCCTCCAATGGTGTCCTGACCGTGCGCCTGGACCCGCTGCCCACACAGCGTGCCACCACTGCCATCGCCGAACTGTGTGAGCACCTCACCGCGACCCAAACCCGCTACCCCGGAACCGAACTCATCCTGCGCTACGAAGTCAAAACCCGTCCCTGACCTCACACGAAATATCACTCCATGTCAGGAGCCCTGGACTCATGGAACTTCTTGCATACGGAAGAGCGTCTGAGCACCATCATGCGGGACATTCACAACAGGTGCTACGAGACGGCCGACGAGTATGGGGCCCCCGGCAACTACGTAGCGGGCGCCAACATCGCGGGCTTCTCGCGGGTGGCGGACGCGATGCTCGCGTTTGGCGTCATCTAGCGCGGGCTCACGGGGCCGCGGTTCGCGCCGCACGCCACCTACGGCCGCTGGGCGAACCGTTCCAGCAGTTCGCCGTCGCCCGCAACCACCAGAAGGTCATCGGGGCGGATCGTCGTGTCTCTACCCGCGTACTCGAAGTCCTCGCCCGGTGTCTTCACACCGATCACCTGGATGCCGTACTTGTTGCGCAGGTCGAGCTGGTCGAGCCGGAAGTTGTGCGTCTCCTTGGGGGGACGCATCTTCACAATCGTGAAGCCGTCCTCCACCTCGATGTAGTCGAGCATCTTGCCCCCCACGGAGTGCGCGACCCTCGCACCAGCGTCGGCCTCGGGCAGGACGACGTGGTGGGCGCCGATGCGTTCCAAGATGCGTTGATGCTCCGTCGTCGTGGCCTTCGCCCAGATCTCCTTGATGTCAATATCGACGAGGTTGCCGGTGATCAGTACGGATGCCTCAAGGGAGGTCCCGACCCCCACGACGGCCGCGCCGAACTCCTTCGCGCCAATCTGCTCGAGCGCGCGGGGGTCCGTCGCGTCGGCCTCGACGACGGGTAGCCGAGCGGACCAGCGTTCCACGAGGGACGGGTCGCGTTCCACCGCGAGCACCTCGACATCCATGAGGTCGAGGGTGTCTGCAAGCGCCGAGCCGAACCGGCCCAGCCCAATGACGAGAACACCTTGGTTTTGAGTCTCGTTAGCCAATGAGGGGCCTCTCTTTCGGATAGCGGATGACGCGCCGCCGCTTGCTCAACGCTAGCGCTGCAACCACGGTGAGGGAGCCCACGCGGCCCACATACATCATCACGATGAGGGTGACTTTCGAATCGGCTTCGAGCGAACCCGTGATGCCGGTGCTGAGCCCGTCGGTCGCGAACGCGGACACCACCTCGTACAGCGCCCGGTCCAGTGACAGGTCCGTCTGCCACAGGAACACGGTGGTACCGAGGATGACAGCGAACAGGCTCACCAGGGTGACCGACACCGCCTGACGCAGAACCTCGGTGCCGATACGCTTGCCGAACGCCTCGATGTCGCGTCGGCCGCGAGCCTCCGCCCAGATCGCAAGCACGAGCACCGCAAGCGTGGTCACCCTGATACCGCCCGCCGTGGATCCGGAGCCGCCCCCAATGAACATCAACACGGCCTCAAGCAGCCAGGTATGTTCGCGCGCCTGCCCGATGTCGAAGGAGGCAAAGCCGCCGGAGCGCTGGTTGATCGACTGGAAGAAGATGTTGCCGACCGTCTCTGCGGTGCCCGCCGCGCCCAGCGTATTGGGGTTGGTCCATTCGAACAGGGCAAGGAAGGCGGTGGAAATGACTGCGAGCACCACGACGGTGACGAGCGTGAGTTTGGTGTGCAGCGTCCATCGGCGCGGGTGACGCCAGTCGCGCAATAGGTTCAGGTAGACGGGGAAGCCAAGCGCCCCCACGAAGACCCCCAGCCCGATGGGCAGGAGCATCCATAGGTCTCCCGAGTAGGGGTACAGTCCCACCGGGTCGGGCGAGAAGCCCGCATTGTTGAACGCGGAGACCGCGTAGAACACCGAGTACCCGGCAGATTTGCCCAGCCCATAGTCGAGTGTGAGGAAGCGCGGGAAGAGCACGAGCGCGATGGTTGCCTCCGCCGACGTGGAGACGATGACGATGATTTTCAGGAGCGAACGCAGGTCGCCCAGTCCGGTGGCGCGCGCCTCACCGGCAGCCAGGATGCGTTGCGTGAGCCCGATGCGGCGGCTCACGGCGATTCCCACGATGGATGCGAGAGTCATGATGCCCAAGCCGCCCACCTTGATCGCGACGGCGATGATCGTCAGACCCACCGGTGACCAATAGGTGCCCGTGTCGACCGTGACGAGCCCGGTCACGGCGACGGCGCTGGTGGCGGTGAACAACGCGTCGATGAACGGTGGCCGGATCCCTGCCACGGTGGCCACGGGTAACGAAAGCAGACCGGTGAACAGCAGGATCACCGACGCGAAAGCCCCCAGGGCGATCCGTGCGGGGTGCTGCAGGACGATGTTGTCGAACTGATCGTCGACCCATTCGCGCATCGTCCGCTTGCTGGCCATCCCGCTCCTCTGCCTCTGTGGGGTATGCAATGAACACGTTCGTGGGGCCTACCGCACCTACTGTGGCACGCGTGCGTGCATGCCGTGATGGTCATCGGCAGAATTGGCGTTCTTCACAATGGTGCGGCCAACCCCTACAGTGGGAGAAGCGTTCGGCCGATAGAAACGGCGAACGCTTCAAAGGAGACTTGGGTTGTCTGAGAACACGTCCCCGCGATTTTTGACGGTCGCGGAGGTAGCCGAGATGTGCCGGGTATCGCGCATGACTGTGTACCGGTGGGTGCACAGCGGCGACCTGCCCGCTGTGCGGTTCGGGAAGTCGTTCCGGGTGCCCCAGGCGGCTGCGGAAGAATTCGTCCAGCGCGCCGCCATCACGTCCGATCTGGACGAAGATGGCGGTACGGGCGTCACCGCTGTAGGCTAAGGCACCGTGTCACGCGCCCGCCGCGTGCCTCCGTCAGCCGCAAGCATCCGAACAAGGTAGGTTCCGTGGGTTCCGTCATCAAGAAGCGTCGCAAGCGCATGTCGAAGAAGAAGCACCGCAAGTTGCTTCGCAAGACGCGCCACCAGCGTCGCAATAAGAAGTAATACCAGGGACTTTACCCTCTCGCCCTGTATGGGGGCCGCCCGCGTCATGCAATAGTGATGCGATAGCGGCCCCTTTTCTTATGCCCAAATGGGGTCACGAAGGGGCATCGGGGGGCAACTGAGGACACCGCGCTGCGGTCACCCGAGGACATCCCGGGACACCGGGGGTCGATGACGATCCTGAGCCAAAAAGTGACCGATCTTCTACGGTAGATTTGTTTCATACACACGAATGGCAACTCACAACAGCAAGAGCAAACTCATGACCCGCACGTCCGGCTACCGCCCTGTCGACTTCGCGGCGGACTACACGGGAGTGTCGGAGTGGCGATCCTGCGGCGGATCCGTGATGGATCCCTGCCTGCATTCCACGTCGGCGGCACTCGGACGATCCGATTGCGGATCGAGGACCTTGATTCACTCATGGTGTCCGTCAAAGTGTGATCGGAGTGGGCCAAGTCTGAGGCAGCGGCGTCCTTCAGCCCATCCTTCGGTCTGCGCGGCCAGGACTGCGTCGACCCGGCGGATGCCAACCGGGCATGGGCGCAGGGGCTAGGGCACAGGTTCATTGGTGCTGCTGGCGGGTGCCGCCATGCCAGAGATCCCTCATGGCGCCAAACAGTCTGATCGCTATTCGGCGGCGCCAATGTCGCTAGACCTGAGTTGGGTCACTCGTACCAGTTCGCGCATACGTGAAAAGGGCTATCCGGATCACGGCAGTAACATGTAGGCATGCCGATCAGTTCACCCAAGGCGGAGGTGCACTACCCGGGCAACCTCGCCGCGGTGCGCTCCTGGTTCCCGGACGACGCGGCATGCCTGGACTACCTGGACTGGTTGCGGTGGCCCGACGGCTTCCGCTGCACGCACTGCGGCTGCGAGAAGGGCTGGCGACTGCCGGCCGGAGGCTGGTCGTGCGCAGGCTGCCGCAAGCGGGTCCGGGTACTCGCCGGCACGATCTTCCAGGACACCCGCACGCCGTTGACGGTGTGGTTCGAGGCCGCCTGGCTGATGGCCGTCACGAAGAACGGCGTCAGTGCCGCATCGCTTCAGCCACTGCTCGGGCTCGGGTCGTATGAGACCGCCTGGGCGATGTGCCACAAGCTGCGCACCGCGATGGGCCGCACCTCGAAGGACCTGCTCAGCGGCGACGTCGAGGTCGACGAGACCTTCATCGGTGGCGTCAAAACAGGCGGGAAACGGGGCCGCGGCGCGCCCGGCAAGGCTTACGTGGTGATGGCCGTGGAGTCCACGGAGCGGGGCTTCGGCCGCTGCCAGCTCCAGGTCATCCCGAAGATCGACGCCGAGAACCTCGGGCAGTTCCTGCACCGCCACATCACCCCCGGCTCGGTCGTGATCAGCGACGCGCTGCGGTCCTACCCGCCAGCCATCGCCGACACGTTCGGGCACAAGCCCTTCAACATCAAGCGTTCCGGCCTGCACGCCCACGAGGTGCTGCCAGGAGTCCATCGGGTGACCAGCCTGCTCAAGCGGTGGCTCGCCGGCACCCACCAATCCGGCGTCTCCGCAGAACACCTGCAGGCCTACCTCGACGAGTTCACCTTCCGGTTCAACCGCAGGCACTCCCGCGCCCGCGGCCTGTTGTTCCTGCGGCTACTCGAGGACGCCGTGAACGCACCACCGACCACTATGCGCGAGCTGATCAAGGTCCCCAACCCGCACTCCGTGAAGACGCCTCCACCGACAAGGCCGGTGTGGCCAGAAAGCCTTGCCGCCGAGCCACTCGACCGCCCATGGCGCGACATCGACCGCTCAGAACTACTGCCGTGATCCGGATAGCCCTTTACCGAAATGAATGCAAAGAAATGGGCCGCCAAGTCGGCCGTAGCCACGGCAGTGGCCCTGGCAGTATTCGTCCCGACTGCGGCGAGCGCCGCAGGAGATTCCGGGTGGACATCTGGCTCGAACGACCATAGGGCGGACGGCTGCACGCTCCACGCGTATAAGTCGTCGCGATGTGGTGCATGGCCACGCTCGGCGTCGGCGCGTTGGGCCTCGTCCCCGGCGGGACGCTGCTCGACGCGCTCAAGCACCGCTCGCAACGAGGCGCGGACGGTGTCAGGGTGCGACCGCGCGCCGTGCGCTCAGTCGTCCTCGTCAGGGACGCCGATAGGCACGTCGCCTACGCGGTCAGCTCGTAGCAGGGGCAGCGTGGGACGCCGGGTTGCCTCGGCGATGAGGTCGGCGCGCGCGTCGTCCGTCTCCTCCCGGTCCTCTCCCTGCAGGTGCAGCACGGTGGCGATCGGGTCCGATGAGATCTCCTCGTCGTGGTCCCCCAACAGGTTCGGGTGGGCGTGCAGGACGGCGAGCATCATGCCGCCGACGCGAGGCTTGCCCTCCCCGACGCCTGGAGTGAAGTACGGCAGTGGCAAGAGGCGGGCACCCTCGCGGGCGTAGAAGCGTAGGCGCGCCTCTGGGTCGCCGTGCTGAGGGTGGGCGTCGTGGTGGTCCGGGTGCTCCACTTCTGCCAGCACGATGCAGGGGTCGTATTGCTCCGACCACGCCACCACGCTTGAGTTCAGTAGCGCGCCACCGAGCCCGCCGCCGCGAGCTCCAGGCCGCAACGCGAGGTAGTCGAGTAGCAACACACTTGCCTCCTCGTACCAAGTACCGATCGCACAGCCAGCCAGCTCGCCGTCATCGTCTCGAATGATGCGAACCGACGTGTCTCCGTGCTCCACCTCGGCGGTCAGTCGTTCCAGACTCATCAATTCGTACGCCGGAAACGATGGCGCCAAAATCTCTGAATGCACGGCGGAAAGCTCCGACTGAGTAGCGGGTTCGACCACGGGCACAGGTGCAGATATCGAGGAGGTCATGGCTCCAGGGCTCCTGACATAGCTGCCCTTGTGAAATCCCCGACGCGCGGCTGACCTGCATCTTTATCGTGGATACGGGTTGCTTTCTCACCCATTCAGTGAGATAATTAGTGGAATGTAATGGTCGAGTTTCGGAGGTGGGAACGGTGGGCGTGATGACTATCCAGCAGCCCTTGCCCCTCGCGCCCGCAGGCGCAGTCCTGATCGGGGACGCCGCCGCCGTGGTGCAAGATGGCGACGGCGGGCGGGTGTTCATCCGCGGGGAGTTGAGTTTCGTGTGGGACCTCGACGACGAGTTGGGACGGCGACTGGCCGCGGTTCAGTTGGTGCGGACCAGGGCGGCCCGTGCGGTGCAGGTGGCTGCCGCGTTCGGGGTTGGCACCGTCACCTTGTGGCGCTGGCGCAAGGAGTTGGGCGCCTCGGGGGCGGCCGGCCTGGCCTCGGACAAGCGTGGCCCTAAGGGACCCTCCCGGTTGACCCCCGAGGTGGTCGCCGAAATCCGCGGGAGGCGCACCGGCGGGGCGTCGCTGCGGGCAATCGCCGCCGCAGTGGGAGTCTCGACCAACAGCGTCCGCCGGGCACTGCCCGAGCCGACACCCGAGCCTACGGCTCCCACCCAGGAGTCCCAGCCCAAAGCCGATGTGCCGGTGCTGCCGGATCCGGCTGACCGCTCCGGTGAGCGGGCCGCGGCCCGCTGGGGACAGCTTGGCGAGGCACGCCCGGTGTTCGCCCCGGCCGGGCGGGTGCCGCTGGCCGGACTCCTGCTGGCCATGCCCGGCTTGGAGGCCACCGGCCTGCTGGCCTGTGCCACCACGGTGTTCGGGGCGCTGCCGAACGGGTTCTATGGCCTGGACACAATGCTGATCGAAGGAGTGTTGCGCGCCCTGGCTGGTGAGCCCCGCGCCCAGGGCGCCACCAGGGTCGACCCGTTCGCGTTGGGCCGGGTGCTGGGGTTGGACCGGGCCCCGGAGGTCAAGACCATCCGCCGCAAGATCACCACCCTGGCGGCCACCGGGCGGGCCGAGGAGCTGCTGGCCGCGATGGCACGACGCCACATCGAACGCCTGGACGCGACCAACCCGGACCTGGCCGCGGTGTTCTACGTCGACGGACACGTCCGCGCCTACCAAGGCACCAGGAAGGTCGCCAAGACCCACATTGCCCGGTTGCGCTTCCCCGCCCCGGCGACGGTAGAGACCTGGGTCTCCGACGCGTCCGGGGACCCGGTCCTGGTCGTCCTGGCTGAACCCGGCGCCTCGCTGGCGATGGAGCTGCGCCGACTGTTACCCGAGCTACGGGCCGCTGTGGGGCACGGTCGGCGGGTGCTGGTCGGGTTCGACCGCGGCGGCTGGTCCCCGGCCCTGTTCGCCCACATGCACGCAGCTGGCTTTGACGTCCTGACCTGGCGCAAGGTCCCCGCCGACGACGTCGACCCCGACCTGTTCACCGACGTCACCCACCGTGACGAGGCCGGCCGCACCCACCCCTGGCGGGTCGCGGACACCACCGTGGACCTGCCAGTCGACGACGACCAGGTGTTCACCATGCGGCAAGTCACCCTGATGGTGGCCAACAACAAGAGTGGTAGAGACAGGCACCCACAGGCCAGCACCCGACAGATCCACATCCTGACCACCCGCACAGACCTGAGCCCCGGTGAGGTCATCTACCGGATGGGCTCACGCTGGCGGCAGGAGAACTACTTCCGCTACGCCCGGATGCACTTCGACCTCGACTCCCACGACGCATACGCCACCACCAAGGACGACCCGACCCGACTGGTCCCCAACCCGGCCAAGAAGAAAGCCCACCGGCAGGTGCTGGCCGCCCGGGCCACCTACCAGCGGGCACTGGCGGCCACCGACGCGGCCCTGCTCGAAGCCCGCTTTCCGGCAAACGGTGAACCCGTGCTGATCACCAACCAAGCCCACGACGCCATCACCGCCGACCTCCGCCAGGCACAGGCCAACCTGGACGGCGCCCAAGCCGCGCACCGGGCGGTCCCGACCCGCCTACCACTGGGCAAGGTCAACCCCGGCCAGCAGGTCCTGGACATCCAGACCAAGCTGATAACCCACGCCATCCGCATCGCCGCGTTCAACACCATCACCGCCCTGGCCCGAGCGATCCGAGTCCACACCGGCTACGCCCGCGCGAACGACGAAGCCCACAACCTGGCCCGCCAAGCCCTCACCAGCAGCGGCGACATCGACCCCAGCCAGGACGGCGTCCTGACCGTGCGCCTGGACCCCCTACCAACGCAACGAGCCACCACTGCGATCGCCGAGCTCTGTGAGCACCTGACCGCCACCAAGACCCGCTACCCCGGCACCGACCTCGTCCTGCGCTACGAAGTCAAAACCCGCCCCTGACCACACACGAAATATCGCACCATGTCGGGAGCCCTGGGCTCCAGGATAGGCGGTCGCCGATTCGGCGCCCCGGGCCGACGCCCTTTTACGGCCGAGCCGAGCGGGCCTCGAGACGCTCCTTGGACGCCGCGCGCCACACCTTCAGTCCCGCATCCGCGTTGACGGCGCCGATGCCAATTCCCACCACGATGTCGGGCCATCCGGATGCCCACTGCAGAGTCACAGCCGCCGCTGCAAGGATCGCGACGTTCGACAGCACGTCGTTCCTGGCGGACAGCCACGCCGCCTTGCCGAGCGACCCTCCCACATGGCGGTGGCGCATCAAGATCGCGGCGCACGCCAGGTTCACCAGCAGGGCACCGAACGCCGTGACTGACAGGGGCACCACGCTCGGCTCTGGAGGATCCGGTCTCTCTCCGGTCCTTCTCGGTTGTCATGGAATCTCGCGGGTTCCTCGTGTTGCCAGGAAACCGGATGGTTCGCTCGTTCCGATTGTATCCGGCCGCCTGCGGTCCGTCCGGGTTGATTGAGATAGGTTTCTGATGGGCGCGTAAGCGCGAACGGATGTCACCAGTCGGTGCGGCAGACCCTCCGTATCGGCCGGGTGGGGCTTCCTCTCGGTGAGCATGTCGGGCGTCTCATGGGAGTTGGAGAAGTCAACCGCGGCAGTCACGATCTAGTACCCGTCGTATCGGCAAGCGCGGTTCAGACACTCCCACATGCGGAGCGAAGGCGCCGCGACAGGGCCCGGAGGCAAGGCTTCTCGCGGCAACCTCCGAGGATTCCAACACCCCGGGCCCACGTGCCGTCCGGCCAGGTACGGATCGCCCCGGTCAGAGCTATGGACGGCGACGAGCGACCCTCAGTGACCTAAGGATGTCCCGCCGTGGTGCCACCACACTGCGCCGTGAGCCCCGTGGGGGGTCGTAGTTGCCGAGTCGGCGTTCCATGCGCTCGTCAACAACGAGGTACTCGGGCGTGGGTAGGTCGTCCCTCACCACAGTCCAGCTAATGATCCCGAGGCGACTCAAGCCCGCCCCCAGCGGCACGTAACTGTAGAGCGGCCCCAACACGAGCCGGAACTCGCCACGGGTGTCTGCCTGCCAAGCGCCCCAGATGGGTACCGACTCGTTGAGAACAGAGTGCACGACCAGAAACTCGTTGTCTTCGGCGACGATGAGCTGGCAAGTGGGAAAATGCGTGACCGCCATATCACCGCCTCATTGACACTATGAGACGCCTGTACCGCAGGTGAAGCGCACCCCGCCGCTAGCTGCCACGGGTGACGAGACATAGGACCCGGCGCCTGTGAGCTGGATACCCACCCGGGCTCGGTACTTGTAGGTGCCCCCCGACGAACTGCACTGCGCGTAGATGTTGGTTCCTTGCGCCTGCGCAGTCGTATAGGAGGTATAGCGATAGTTGGTGAACGCGCGCCAACCCGTCCAAGAGTCACGCTGGAAATAGTGCACCATTCGCATGCCGCCAGGGCGCCCCCCGGTGCAAGACGCGCCAGCGTAACTCTCCAACTGCGAACCCGACTTTTCGGGGTCCGGCACGTCGACCACCATGCAGGTCCAACTCGCTGCCAAGGCTTGTGGCCCGTCAGATGGCGACGTTCCGGAGTACTTCACCGTGTCGGATTGAAGGGCTTGTCCCGTCGTGCCGGGGCCGATAACAACCGTGCTTACGTTCGCTGCGTCGACCTCAACACGCCAAGGGACGTTCAAGTCAACCTCGGCGTCGAGCCCGAGTTCGTCCAGGGGCACCTTCAACGCTTCATCGGGATCTGGTGAGGTCCCAGTCGCCGACGCCGCCATTGCTGGCGACACGAGCGCGATCGAAATGCCGAGGCTTACTGCCCCAAGCAGACCCAGTTTTCTCAAGGTCTTCACCCATTCCCCTGTCCTGGAAGGCGCCCCTTTGTGCCTGCAATCGGAAGTTAGCAGACCGAAACGGGCTGGCGCAAGATGAAGGTTGCCCACATTTGTGTGAGCCCTCGGCCGCCTGGATGATTGTGCGGTGGCGGGGCGCGACCGAGCTGACTCGCCGTCGACAGGGTGTCTGGCCCAGCATCGGTTGCCGCGGTCCCCGCCACCGGGGGTAGTGCCGTGGCGGCGCCGAGCCCTCCGACTGCGCGCTGTCGACGTCGCGCTGGCGCCTCGCGGGGAACGCGTCCATACCTCGGCTTTGGACGTCAGAGCGTTCCGAAGGCCGCCGAGGACCCTCTTGAGCAACCGACCAATAGAAGGCCAAAGTGATGACCAAATTGCCGCCCAAGGGCCAGCAAGAGAGCCGTTCCTCCCTGTATCTACCAGGAAGAACGACCCTCGTCACGTCGGGGTGATCGCTCGGCGCCGCTTGCGCGGCATCTCACTCAACCCCTCCCTCTCTCGCTCGGATCAGAGAGACGGGCACGCCCGTCTCTCTGTCCTCACTCTTTCAGTCGGGGTGACAGTGATGCACCGCCTTGGTTACATATGTGTCGCGGCATCGTTTACACCCCAGGCCTGGTCACGATGGTTCATGGCAGATGCAGACAAGAACCGGGTCATCGTGTTGGCGGTCGTCGAGGGCGGCATGAGCGTGTCGGAAGCGGCCCGACGATTCGACGTCAGCCGACAATGGGTGCACCGGCTCATCGTGCGCTACAGATCCGACGGACTTGTAGGCCTGGAGCCGCACTCAAGCGCCGCCCACCACCCAGCCGGACGCACGAACGACGCAGCACGCGCCCAGATCCTGGCCCTGAGAGACTCGCTCAGCACTGAGGGTCTCGACGCTGGCGCTGAGTCCATCCGTGACCGCCTGACCCGCCTAGTGTCCTGCGCCGTTGATTCGTTGTAATAGTCGTCCGAGGGATTCGAGGATCTGGTCGGCGGTCTTGGTCCAGATGAATGGTTTCGGGTTCTCGTTCCAGGCCTTGACCCAGTCACGGAGGTCTTTCTCCAGCGCTT
>JASBTB010000046.1 GCA_030148645.1 Demequina sp.
GAAACCGGCGCGTCCCTCAGGGGTATGGGCGGCCCGCCGGTCTCTCAACGCTACCTTCGTTGGCTCCGCATTCCAAATTGGCCGAGACGGTCGCCACGGCGCGGAACCGAGTGGCTCCCACCGACTCACCAAGGGCGACGACGCCAGCCTCGGATGCCATCCGCACCAGGCCGGTCATGCCCCCGCTACCGACGAGGAAGCAACCGCGCCGGAACCTCACCTCACGTCTGAGATCCCGTTTCCCAGTCCGGTCGAAGTGGCATCCCGCTCGCGCCGTCTGCGGCGCGGACCGCCAGGGTCTGGTGCACCTCAATCTCCCCCCGCTCGAACCCCAAGGCCGAGCCCGCCAGGTAAAGCCGCCACACCTTCGCCCGTCCGGGACCCGCCAGGGCGACCGCCTCGTCGTAATGCTCCTCCAGGTTGCGCACCCAGGCGCGCAGGGTGAGGGCATAGTGTTCGCGGAGATTCTCAGTGTGTCGCACCTCAAGCCCTGCATGCTGCACGGCGGAGACGACCCGACCGATCTCTTGAAGTTCGCCGTCGGGAAAGACGTAGCGCTGCATGAAACCACCGCGGGGCATGCGACCCACCCCGTGGGGTCGGCTGATGCCGTGGTTCAGGAGCCGACCGCCGGGCACCAGCAGCGAGCGCATGCGGGAAAAGTATTCGCCCAAATGCGCGGTTCCCACATGCTCGAACATCCCGATGGAACTGATCGCCTCGTAGGGTCCGTCCGCCACGTCGCGGTAGTCGCTCAACCGGATCTCGACCCGGTCGCTGAGGCCAGCGTCGGCAACCCGCCGCCGGGCGAGGTCCGCCTGCTCCCGCGAGAGCGTCACCCCTACCGCGCGTACCCCGTGGTGGCGGGCGGCGTGCATGGCCATGCCTGCCCATCCACAGCCGACATCGAGCAGACGCATGCCGGGTTTCAGACCCAACTTGCGACAGATGAGCTCGTACTTAGCCTCCTGCGCCGCGTCCAGACCCACCGATGGATCCCGCCACACCGCGCACGAGTACGTCATCGTCGGCCCGAGGAAGAGGCGGTAGAAGTCTCCGGACACGTCGTAGTGGTGAGAGATCGCCTTGGCGTCCCGCGCCCGGCTGTGACGGCGCCCGCGCACCCGAATCTCTTCTGCTGGCCGTTGCGGTGCGCGCCGCAACCCACCGGCCTTGCGCACCAAACCCGGCACGGCGGCCCACGCCTGCGGGCGGCGGGCCGCCGCACCGAAGCGTTCGCGCAGGCCCAGCGCGGCGTAGATGTCCCCCTCGAGATCAATGTCGCCCGCGACGTACGCCCGCGCGAAGCCGAGTTCGCTGGGCGAGTGCAACAGGCGCTGCAACGCAACAGGGGAGTGCACCACGATCGTTGCGGCGGCGTCGGCCGGTCCCGCATGGCTACCGTCGTAGGCGCGCAGGCCAATGTCGGTGTCGGGACCCAGGATGGCGGCCAGGGCGCCCGCCACACTCTTGTCGCCGTGACTGTCACGAGCACTCATCGCATCTCCCGCATCGTCCCATCCCGATGGTGTCCCGCTCACGCACGCCTGGCGTTGCGGTTGCGCTCGCACGGGAGGTGGGCGGATGAGTCACCCACGATCCCATCCTGTCCGCGTCGCCCTCCGGCGTCAACCGTCACTGTGTTGCAGGCTTCGGTGCCAGCCGGGACGGCGCGCAGGTCCGATCAGTGCAGACGCCGCGTCAGCGCGTGGAAGATGCGTTCCTTGGCGTCTCCGTGGGGGTCGGTCACGTTGGCGAGGATCGCGAAGGCGAAACGCACGCGCGCCGGGTGGGTCAGGCCCCGGTTGACCGTGGCGGCCATGACTGCGGGGTGGTTGATGGCCTTGAGGCACCAGCGCCCCAGGGCGTAGTACCCGCCATACGCGTCGTTCAGCACCGTGGGGTAGGACATCAGCACACGTTCCGTCTCCTCGCTGCGGCGCCGACCTAGAGCCTGGACGACGACATCGGCGGCGATCCGGCCCGATTCCAGCGCATATGCGATGCCCTCCCCCGTCAAAGGGTTCACCATCCCGCCAGCGTCGCCCACAAGCATCAGTCCGGGGATGTAGTGCGGCGTGCGGTTGAAGCCCAGGGGTAGAGCCGCCCCGGTGACGGGGGCCGTGCGCGTCTCCTCGACGAAGCCCCACTCCTCGGGCATCGGCGCCAGCCACGACGTGAGTAGGGCACGGTAGTCCACATGGCGGGTGGTGCCGGGGGCGTTGAGCAGGCCCAGGCCGACGTTGCAGGTCCCGTCTCCCATCCCGAAGATCCAGCCGTAGCCGGGTAGGAACCGGCCCGACTCGTCGGTGAGGTTGAGCCATGCCTCCAGGTACTCGTCGGTGTGGCGCGGGCTCGTGTAGTAGGTGCGCACCGCCACACCCATGGGACGGTCCGCGCGTCGCAGCAACCCCGCCTCTACGGACAGGCGGCTCGAGACACCGTCGGCCGCGACCACGACCGGGGCACGCAACTCGATATCCTCACCAGCCTCGCCGACCGCGTCGCTTTGTCGCACCTTCACGCCTGTGACCCGGCCACTGCGCTCGTCGCGGACCAACCCCACCGCAGTGGTGTTCTGGTGCACGCGTGCACCCGCATCGGCGGCGCGGCGGGCCAGGACGTCGTCCAGGCTCAGACGGGTACGGACCAGTCCGTAGGAGGGGAAGGCCGCGACCTCGGGCCAGTCGAGTTCAAGCCGAGCTCCGTCGGAAATGACTCGCAGGCCCTTGGTCCGCGTCCACCCACCCTCCGCATCGATGTCGACACCCATCGCGAGGAGCGCGCTGACCGCCCGAGGAGTCAGACCGTCCCCACACACTTTCTCGCGAGGGAAGGTGGCCTTTTCCACCAACAGCACGTCCAGCCCCGCCTGCGCCAAAGACAGCGCGGTGCTCGACCCCGCCGGGCCAGCACCCACCACGATGACGTCGGCCTCTGTCCGCGGCGCCGGTGGACCCAGCTGCGGTGCGGCATTCGGTTGCACAGACTTTCCCGCCATGTCCTGTCCCTGGCCCTTCGTGGTCGACACGTCCTAGCCTCCATCCTGCACGGTTCGGGGCCCGCGCTCGGCGGCGCGGGTAGGTCGATGAATCCGAGCTCGCCACGCGGCGAGGCCTGGTGTCCACTGTACTGCGGGCGCATCGTCGGGCGCGCGATCCTGCCCGCGCTGCGGTGAAAGCACGACCCCGCCGCTCCGGCCTTGCCGTATGGCACTGCCTCGGCGAGCGTGCGGGTGCGTGTGGGTCGCAGCGGGTAGGTTCGCAGACATGTTCAGTTACGTCGACCTGTTCGCAGGCGTCGGTGGGTTTCATGCCGCGCTTGGGTCCCTGGGTGGCACGTGTGTGTTCTCGTCCGAGATCGACGCAGAGGCCACCAAGGTCTATGAGCAAAACTGGAAAACCCGGGTCTCCGGAGACATCGTTGCGTTGACGCAGGACCAGATGGCGGTTCCCGTGCACGATGTGCTCGCGGCCGGATTTCCGTGTCAACCCTTCTCGAAGAGCGGCTACCAGCGGGGCATGGAGGAGACTCGCGGCACCCTGTTTTGGAACATCTCGCGAGTCCTCAAGGAGCGTCGGCCCGGGGTCATTGTGCTCGAGAATGTCCGCAACCTCGCCGGGCCTCGGCACACCCACACCTGGCGGGTGATCGTCACCACCTTGCGGGACCTCGGCTACAAGGTGTCGGGCGTGCCGACGGTGTTCTCACCGCACCTTCTGCCGCCGCATCGTGGCGGACGTCCACAGACGCGCGATCGGGTGTTCATCACGGGCACCTATGTGGGCCCGGATCGCGCGTGGGCGGAGTCCGTGGACGAACCGCTCGTCGAGAACAGGCCAGTGGACGGGTGGAATCCGCTCGAGTGGAATCTCGTCGAGCACCTGCCGGTGGTGGAGGACTCGACAGATCGCAGCGAGTACCGGCTCTCTGCGTCTGAGGTCGACATGATCAACACGTGGGATGAGTTCGTTCAACTCGTGCGCCCGCGAGTGCCGCACGGCAAACTTCCGGGATTCCCGATCTGGGCCGATTCCTTCGACGTCACGCCGCGAATCACGGCGCAGACACCCGACTGGAAGGCCGACTTCCTGCGCAAGAACTCGGACTTCTACACCCGTCATCAATCTGTCATTGACGACTGGCTCCACCGCCACAATCACTTACGGGATCTACCGGCGTCTCGCAGGAAACTCGAGTGGCAGGCGCAGGATGCGACCTCGCTGTGGGACACGGTGATGCACTTGCGCCCGTCAGGGATTCGAGCCAAGAAGGCGACGTATGTGCCTGCGCTTGTGGCGATCACGCAGACGAGCATCATTGGAAGTCTCGGCCGCAGGCTCACCCCACGTGAGGCGGCGCGACTTCAGGGCCTGCCCGACTGGTTCGATTTTGGCGACCAGGGTGACGCCGCGTCGTACAAGCAGATGGGTAACGGCGTGAATGTGGGTGCCGCCTACTTCATCCTGAGGGAGCATATCCTTGGCGACATCGACAACGTGCGTGCGGTTGCTCCTGACTTGGCTGACGCCGCACTTGCCTCACCTGAGAATCCCGACGAGCGCCTACAGGCCGCACCGGTCCATGTGAAAGCGAAGAGCCTCGCCTGACAGGCGAACGCCTGCCGGTTGACGTATCGTCAAGCCCTCAAATTCGGCGTAGACGCTGTCTCGAAGGCTGCTCTTGATGACGACGGTGAGGTCCTCGTGGTGAACGGCGAAGAGTAGCGCATCGTGGAGCCTATGAAGGTCGGCACGGAGGAGTAACGCATTGCTCACCATGTCGGACTCTGCACCCGTGTAGGGCGCGATGTGCGCGGCTTCTACAGCGGCAGGCGCATCGGCTCCCGAGACACAGCAACGTTGGCCATAGGCCGCTCGAACGGCGTTGCGGAACGTGGAGGCGTGGGGCCGAGTGGGTACTTCGCGCACCCGCCTGACGCGCGCATCCACAATGTCGCGAGGCGAGAAGCCTTCGTCGAGGAGCGCCGCGACCCCCGGATCTTGAAAGGCCTCCAAGGCAGGAACACCGTTGGCAAGAAGCAAGTCCCGAATGGTCTCCAGACCGAGGTTCGTGAGGGTGCCGCCACCTCCTGAGGAGGTGCCCTCCGAGGTGTGTCCCACTCCGCGAACGTTTGGGTCGCCGGGCAGATAGTGGCCGCCCAGGGCTTCGATGACCGCTTCGATCTTCCGGTACTTGTCGTGGAAGGCTCCGGCGAGTTCCATTCCCAGTACCTTGCCTGCGAGGGGATCGATGAAGTCGTTGTAGACGCTCGACCCCACGCCCTTGTCCACCACCGCGATCGACAACATCTCGCTGATCTCTCGCATCAAGTCATCGCGTCGGGCCATAGTGTTCACGGTAGCGGTCAGCGCACCGCCACACACCCTTCGATGTGGTCATCCACCAGCCCGCACGCCTGCATGGCGGCATACATGGTGGTGGGCCCCACGAACACGAAGCCAGCCTGTTTGAGTTCCTTGGTGAGGGCCACGGACTCAGGGGTGGAGGCGGGCACGTCCTCCCACCCGCGCGGGCGCGACTCGCGTGCAGCGGGGGCGTGCGACCAGAACAACGCGTCGAGTGAGCCGCCCGCCTCCCGCAACGCGACCACGGCGCGCGCGTTGACGATGGCCGCGTGGATCTTGCGGCGGTTGCGGACGATGCCAGCGTCGGCGAGTAGCCGCTCCACGTCGTCGTCCCCGAACGCCGCGACGGCGGCGGGCTCGAAGCCTGCGAACGCGGCCCGGAAGTGGTCTCGCTTGCGCAGGATCGTCAGCCATGACAGGCCCGACTGCATGCCCTCCAGCACGATGCGCTCGTACAGGGCGGCGTCGCCGTGGACGGGGACGCCCCATTCGGCGTCGTGATACTCCTCGTACAGCGGGTCGCCATTGCCGAAGCAGCGAGTGAGGTCGTTGGGGTCCGTGATCATGGCTCCAGTCTGGCGGGCGAGGCGGATGTGCAGACCGCTGGCGTGGCCCGGCTGGGGACACGTTGTGGCTAAGAGGGGCGGGGCACGACGCCGCGCGCCCGCGCTAGTCTTGCCACGCCATGACCATCCGCGACCTCCTCGCCACTGAGCACACGACCCTGTCGTACGAGCTCTTCCCGCCGCGCACCCCCGCGGCCGAGGAAGCGTTGAAGAGCACCATGGAGGTGCTCGCCAGCACCCGCCCAGACTTCATCTCCATCACGTACGGGGCCTCGGGCTCCACCCGCTCCACCAGCCGCAGCGTGGTGCAACGCCTGGCGGATGCGCACACCATTGCACCGCTTGCGCATCTTACGTGTGTGGGACAGAGCCGGACCGAACTGGTCGCCGTGATCGAGGCGTACCTGGAGGAGGGTGTGCGCGACTTCTTGGCGTTGCGCGGCGATCCTCCCCAGGGTCAGGTGGACTGGAGCCCACACCCCAACGGACTGCTCTACGCATCCGAACTCGTCGCGCTTCTGCGGGAGGTCGCGTCCGCGCATGGCCTCGACGTCAGCATCGGCGTCACCGCGTTCCCCGCCCAGCACGCACTGGATCAGTGGCGCCAGCAGGGTTTGGACGTGTTGCGTGCCAAGCAGGACGCTGGTGCGGATTTCGCGATCACCCAGGTTTTCTACGAGGTCTCTCACTACGAGAGGCTCGTGTGCGACGCCGATGCCCAGGGTATCGGCCTGCCGATCGTTCCCGAGGTCATGCCGCTGGTATCCGCAAGGCGCGCCCACCGCGCGGCCGAACTCACGGGCGTGCCCACGCCGGGCGAGCTGCTGGCGGCGCTTGAGGCGGCCAAGGACAGTGCCACGGCGCTGGCCGCCGGAGTGGCTCATGCGGCCCACCTGTCAGCGGACTTGGTGGCTGCGGGTGCGCCCGGTATTCACATCATCACGTTCAACACCCACGAGGCGGCGCTCGCGCTCGTGGACGCGCTCGGACTGCGCCGGTAGGAGTCGTGAGCGCGCCGGTGGCGGTGCGGCGTGCCACTATGGATGCCATGACTCGCGACATCTCGACCCGATCGGTGACCCTCACGCGCGATGCGCTCGGCATCTACACGGCCACGAACAAGGCGGGAGCGACGCTCCAATTCGGGCACGGCGACGGCCTGCTCAGTCCGGTCGAGTTGCTGCTAGCCGCGGTGGCGGGTTGCTCGAGTATCGACGTCGACACGATGACGACGCGCCGCACCGAGCCGGACAGGTTCGAGGTCACGTCTCAGGCCGACTACGTGCGCGACGATGACGAGGGAAACGTCCTGGAGAACATCCGGGTCCTGTTCGACCTGGCCTTCCCGGCGGGCGAGGATGGCGACAAGGCGCGGGCGCGCGTCGCATCGGCGCTGAAGATCTCGCACGACAAGCAATGCACGGTGTCGCGCACGCTCGAGGCGCCCACGTCGGTGGCATTGGTGGAGCGGGGCTAGACTCGCATTGGCCCCCACGGGGTTCGCCCGCTAAACTGTGCGCCGCTGTCTTGGCGTCGGTACGGGCGTCGATCACGCGCAATGGCGAGCCCGCCGCGCATGCACTCACTTGAGGAAACATGTCTGACGTCACCCCCGCGCCCTTTCCCAGCGGCACCATCCTCGGCTACCCGCGCATCGGCGCGAATCGAGAGCTGAAGAAGGCGCTCGAGTCCTTCTGGAAGGGCGCCTCCACCGAGGCCGACCTCGAGGCGACGGCTGCCGCATTGCGCGCCGTCACCCGCGAGCGACTGGCCGACCTGGGCCTCGGCGCGGCGACCAGTGCCATCCCGTCGAACTTCTCGTTCTACGACCACATGCTGGACGCGGCAGTCGCGTTCGGTGCTATTCCCACGCGCTTCGCACACCTGCGTGGCGACGACGGTTCGCTCAACCTGGCCGCCTACTCCACCATCGCTCGCGGCGAGGGCGACAAGGCCCCACTCGAGATGACCAAGTGGTTCGACTCCAACTACCACTACCTGGTGCCGGAGATCGGCCCCGAAACCGTGTTCGCGCTGGCCAGCACGCGGTGGGTCGACGAGTTCGTCGAGGGCAAGGACGCGGGCTACGTAACGCGGCCCGTCATCACGGGTCCGCTGACGTTCCTGCACCTGGCCAAGGCCTCGGACGACGCGCCAGTTGGCTTTGACCCGATCAGTCGCCTGGACGACCTCCTTCCCGTGTACGCCGAACTGCTCGCCGCATTCAAGGCTGCGGGGGTCGAGTGGGTACAGATCGACGAGCCCATTCTGGTGGCCGACACCGACACCGAGCGCGCCGAGGTGCTTGCCAACGCCGAGCGTGTCTACGCCTGGCTGGGCGACCAGACCGCCCGCCCGCAGATTCTGGTGGCCGCGCCCATGGGCTCGCTCGACGACGCCCTGCCGGTGCTCGCTGCGACCCCAGTCGAGGCCTTGGGGCTCGACCTGGTGCGCGGCGGCGTTCCGGTGGGCGTGCACCTGACCGGCAAGGTCGTCGCGGCCGGAGTGGTCGACGGCCACAACATCTGGCGCACCGACCTGGACGCCGCGCTCGCGACACTCAAGGCCGTCGAGGCTCTCGGCGCGAGCGTCGCCGTGTCCACCTCCACGTCGCTGTTCCATGTGCCTCACACCCTCAACGGCGAGGAGCATCTGGGTGAGGAACTGCTCAGTTGGCTCGCGTTCGCCGACGAGAAGGTCGGCGAGATCGCGGCCCTGGCCACCGCGCTCAACGAGGGTGAGGCCGCCGCGGCCGACGCTTTGGCTCAGGCTCGCACCGCCCTCGCCTCGCGCAAGGCGCACCCCGGCACCAACCGCGCCGACGTGCGCGATGCGCTCGCGGCCGTGGGCCCCGCGCACTTCGCCCGCGCCGACTATGCGGTACGCGCCGCCGCGCAGGCCAACCGCTTCCACCTTCCCGAGTTGGCGACCACCACCATCGGCTCCTTCCCTCAGACCCCCGAGATCCGCAAGGCGCGCGCTGCGTGGGCCAAGGGTGAACTCAGCGACGCCGACTACGAGGCCGCCATGAAGGCGGAGATCGCCAACGTCGTGAAGATGCAGGAGGACCTGGGCCTGGACGTCCTGGTCCACGGCGAGGCTGAACGCAACGACATGGTGCAGTACTTTGCCGAGTTGCTCGACGGCTTCGACGTCACCGTCAACGGCTGGGTGCAGTCCTACGGCTCGCGCTGCACGCGCCCGTCGATCCTGTGGGGCGACGTCGCTCGCCCCGAGCCGATGACCGTCCGCTGGGCGAAGTACGCGCAGTCGCTGTCGGACAAGCCGGTCAAGGGAATGCTCACCGGCCCGGTGACGATCCTCGCGTGGTCCTTTGTGCGCGACGACCAGCCGCTGGGCGTCACGGCGAACCAGGTGGCCCTGGCCTTGCGCCAAGAGATCGCGGACCTCGAGGCGGCTGGCATCGGCATCATCCAGGTGGACGAGCCCGCCTTGCGCGAGTTGCTACCTCTCAAGAACACCGACAAGGCCGCCTACCTTGAGTGGTCGGTGAACGCGTTCAAGTTGGCCACCTCCGGTGCCAAGGACGACACGCAGTTGCACACCCACCTGTGCTACTCGGAGTTCGGCGAGATCATCGACGCGATCGACGGCCTCGATGCGGACGTCACCTCGATCGAGGCGGCCCGCTCACGCATGGAGGTGCTTCCCGCGATCAAGAGCCACGGCTACCGCCGCGGCATCGGCCCCGGCGTGTGGGACATTCACAGCCCCCGCGTTCCCTCGACAGAGGAGATCACGGAGCTGCTCACGCTGGCCAAGGACTCGATCCCCGGCCAGCAGCTGTGGGTCAACCCCGACTGCGGCCTCAAGACGCGCGGCTACGCCGAGACCACGGCCAGCCTCCAGAACTTGATCGCGGCCGCCAAGGCAGTGCGCTAGCGAACCGCGCCGACGGCCCCTGATCGCGTGGGGTGGCCC
>JASBTB010000050.1 GCA_030148645.1 Demequina sp.
GAACGCCCGGTTCGGGCCGTATGCCGCAGACCTCACCGCGGACGACCTGCGCTCCTTCTGGCGCGACATGATGGTCACGCGTGCCTTCGACAACGAATCCACGAGCCTGCAACGTCAAGGCGAACTGGGCCTGTGGGTCGCGTCGCTCGGCCAAGAGGCCGCTCAAATTGGCTCTGCGAGCGTGCTGCGAGACCCCGACTACGTGTTTCCCAGTTACCGGGAGCATGGTGTCGCGCTCAAGCGCGGTATCGACTTGCCCGAGATCTTGCGCACCTTTCGCGGCCACCAGCATGGGGCGTGGGATCCGGCGACCTATAATTTCCACCTCTACACCATGGTCATCGGTGCCCACTCGCTGCACGCGGTCGGCTACGCGCAGGCCATGGACTGGGATGGCCTGGTGGGCTCGGGAAGCCCCGACGCAGATGGCGCGGTGATCTGCTACTTCGGGGACGGTGCAACCAGCCAAGGCGACGTCAACGAGGCGCTGATCTTCGCCTCGGTGAACCACGCCCCCCTGGTGTTCTTTGTGCAGAACAACCAGTTTGCCATCTCCGAATCCACCACCCGCCAGTCCAAGGTGCCGCTCGCCCAACGTGCCGACGGAGTGGGAATGGAAAGGGTGCGCGTGGACGGAAACGACGTGATCGCCGTGCACGCCGTGACCAAGTGGGCCATGGAGCACGCGCGTTCAGGAGCAGGGCCCGTGATGATCGAGGCCCTCACCTACCGCATGGGCGCTCACACCACGTCCGACGACCCCACCAGGTACCGCACCGGTGCCGAGGAGGACTATTGGCGCGAACGCGATCCCATCGCGCGACTCGAGACCCATCTGAAAGCGCTCGGCGAACTGCCAGAGGAGTTTCGGGAGTCCGTCGCGATGGAATGCAAGGAGATGGGTAAACGCACCCGTGAGGCCGTGCGCTCGTGGCCCAAGCCTCCCAAGCACCTGATCTTTGAGCACGTCTACGCAGAACCCCACGCCCGCGTCGAGGCGGAGCGCGCCTGGTTCGAGCGCTACGAGGCGACATTTGCCGACACGGAGGTGGCACGATGACCGCCACGGCGTCGTCGAAGGCAGTGGCGACACCCCACGGTGCGACTTCCCCCCAAGCCCGCGCCGACGCGCCATCCACGGTGCGGACCCTCACCCTCGCCGGGGCCATCAACGCAGGCTTGCGGGCCGCCATGGACCGTGACCCAAAGGTGCTCCTCATGGGCGAGGACATCGGCGCGCTTGGCGGAGTGTTTCGGGTCACCGACGGCCTGCACAAGGACTTTGGCGAGCAACGCGTGGTCGACACCCCGCTGGCCGAATCGGGCATTGTGGGCACCGCCATCGGGATGGCCATGCGCGGCTACCGGCCCGTGGTAGAGATCCAGTTCGACGGCTTCATCTTCCCCGCTTACGACCAGATCACCACGTCCCTGGCCAAGCTCCACTACCGCTCGCAGGGACGGATCACCGTACCCGTCGTGATCCGGGTGCCCTTCGCGGGCGGCATCGGCGCTATCGAGCACCACTCCGAGAGTCCCGAGGCGTTGTTCGCGCACACGCCGGGACTGCGCATCGTGACCCCGGCCACGCCACAAGACGGGTTTGACATGATCCAGCAGGCCATCGCGTCGCCCGATCCCGTCATGTTCTTCGAACCCAAGGCCCGCTACTGGGACAAGGGCGAGGTGGACACCGCACGCGTCGCCACCCAGTTGGACGCCGATGCCGGGCCATCGCACGCCACCGCCGAGATGGGGCGCGCGCGTGTCGCGAATCCCGGGACGGACGTGACGCTGCTGACGTATGGTCCGACGGTCCGCCTGGCGCTGCAGAGCGCCGCGGTCGCAGCCAAGGACGGTGTGTCCGTCGAGGTCATCGACTTGCGGTCGATCTCCCCCATTGACGTCGACACCGTGCTGGCCTCGGTCAAACGCACCGGGCGGGCCATCGTGGTGCACGAGGCACCCGTCGCCTTCGGCACCGGCGCAGAACTTGCAGCCCGCATCGGTGAACTCGCCTTCTTCCACCTTGAGGCCCCCGTGCTCCGGGTGGGGGGCTTCCACACCCCGTACCCCGCCTCGATCTACGAGCACGACTACCTTCCCTCGCTTGACCGAGTGCTCGACGCGGTCGACGCCGTGATGGCCCACTAGGAGTTCCGATGCCGAAGTTTCAGAATTTCCCGTTACCCGACGCGGGTGAGGGCCTCACCGAGGCCGACATCGTGACGTGGCGCGTCGCGGTGGGCGACCGCGTGGAGATCAACCAGCCACTCGTCGAGATCGAGACCGCGAAGTCCCTCGTGGAATTGCCGTGCCCCGTGGACGGCATCGTCGCCGAATTGGTGGCCAGCGAGGGAGACACCGTCGATGTGGGCTCGCCCATCTGCATCTTCGACATCGACCCCGACGGCCCGCCAGCCCCCGAAGGCACGGAGCCCAAGGTCGCGGACCCACCGCCGTTCGCCGACCACGCCGGTGACGCGCGCCCAGCGCCCGCCACCGCCACCGCCACCGCCAGCCCCGCGACCGCCGAACCTGCGAACCGGACCGGTGCCGACACGCCGAGTAAGTCCGGCAGCGTCCGGGGTTCTGACGGCGCGTCGAACACCGATCCGGTTCGTACCGACGGGAAAGGTGGCGGTGCGGCGACGGCAGGCGCGCCGGCCGATGCTCGGGCCAAGCCAGAGCAGGAGGGCTCCGGCGCCGTGCTCGTGGGCTATGGGGTCAAGGCCGATGCGGCCCACCGACGCCCCCGCAACGTCGAGGTGGGCTCGCCCATCTGCATCTTCGACATCGACCCCGACGGCCCGCCGTCCCCAAAGGGCGAGTTGCCCGAGGTTGCGGACCCCCCGCCGTTCGCCGACCACGTCGGTGATGCGGGCTCAGCGCCCGCCGCCGCCAGCGCCAGCCCCGCGACCGCCGACAGCCCCGCGACCGCCGACAGCCCCGCGACCGCCGACACTGCGAACCGGACTGGTGTTGACACGCCGCGCAATTCGGGCATCGTCCGGGGTTCTGACGGCGCGTCGAACACCGATCCGGTTCGTACCGACGGGAGAGGTGGCGGTGCGGCGACGGCAGGTGCGGCGGCCGATGCTCGGGCCAAGCCAGAGCAGGAGGGCTCTGGCGCCGTGCTCGTGGGCTATGGGGTCAAGGCCGATGCGGCCCACCGCCGCCCCCGCAACGTCGAGGTGGTCGAGCAGATCGGGGGGGTGGGGGACACCGAGTACCCCGTGCTCGCCAAGCCGCCCGTGCGCAAACTCGCCAAGGAACTGGGCGTCGACCTCACGACGATCAACCCGTCCGGCCCGGGCGGGCTCGTGACGCGCGAGGATGTGGAGTCCCGCGCCAAGTCGACGACCCCCCAGATTCTCGCCACGTATGCCACGGACGATCAGCCGTGGCTCGCGTCGGGCTACTCGAAGGATGGTGGCCGCTCCACCCGTGTGCCCGTGAAGTCGGTGCGCAAGCGCACGGCCGAGGCGGTCGCGACGTCGGCGTTCACTGCGCCACACGTCACCGTGTTCCACACCGTGGACGTCACCGCGACCATGAACCTGGCGGCCAAACTCAAGGCCGACAGGGACTTCGCCGACGTGAAGGTCACCCCCCTACTCATCGTCGCCAAGGCGTTACTGCTGGCCGTACGCAGGCATCCCGAAATCAACGCCACGTGGGACGAGCCCAACCGAGAGATCGTCTACAAGCACTACGTGAACCTCGGCATCGCTGCATCGACCCCGCGTGGGCTGATCGTGCCGAACATCAAGGACGCCCACCGCTTGCCCCTGCACGATCTGGCGATCGAGTTGCGCGACCTCACGGCCGAGGCACGGGCTGGCAAGACCCCGCCAAGCGCCTTCCAAGACGGCACCATCACCATCACCAACGTCGGCGCGCTTGGCATCGACACGGGAACGCCCATCCTCAATCCGGGCGAGGCCGCGATCCTCGCATTCGGAGCGATCCGGCAGACGCCGTGGGTTCACGAGGGCGAGATCACGGTCCGCTGGGTCACGCAGTTGGCGCTGAGCTTCGACCACCGCCTGGTGGATGGGGAACTCGGCGCACGTGTGCTCGCGGACGTCGCCCGTGTCATGAACGACCCGGCACACGGGTTGGTCTGGGCGTAGCGAATCGCCGGGGCTTGGCGGGAAGGCTTAGCCCTCCATCACCACGCCGTCGAGCATCGTGCCGCTGGCGATCGCGTTGCGCTGGCCGTCGTCGTCCTGCAACACCACGGTACCGCGCACCTGCACGTTCTTCCCGAACGTCCAGTCGCCCTTGATGGTCAGCGACGACGCCTCCCGCAGCGAGGGCGCGCCGTGCGGGAAGCGGGCATCGAAGTCAGCCATGGTCTTGTAGAACGCGGGGTCCAGATCCACCAGCGGCGCCCGGCGCACGGCGAGGCGCAAGGCGCCGTCCTCCTCCACCTCGTAGGCATCGGAGCGCAGCACCAGCAGATCGTTCGTGGTCTTGACGGGCAGGAAGCGGTCGCGGCCCACCACAATCGCGGTGGCGCCCTCGAACACCTCGATTGCGGCGCCCATGGCGGTTTCGATCTGGACCACCTCGGGGGATTCCTTGTCCGCGGGGTCCACGTGCTTGGTATTGCGGATGAGCGGTAGGCCCAGCACGGCGCCACGTTCCGTCAGCGCCCCCTTGAGCTTCTCGAGGTCCCACCACAGATTGTTGGTGTGGAAGAACGGGTGGTGGTGTTCGTCCGTGAAATAGTGCATCTCGTCGTCCGCGGTCTGGGCGGTGTCGCGCAGGATCAGTTGGCCGTCGGCCTTGCGCACGGCCAGGTGGCCGCCCTTGCGGTCCGCGGCGGTGCGTTCGCACAGTTCCGCGGCATACGGCGCGCCCGATGCGGCGAACCAGCCGGCGATGCGGGCATTCGGCACGGCGCCCAGGTTGTCCGAGTTGGACACCGACGCGTAGCGGAAGCCGGCGTCAAGCAATGCGTCCAGCACGCCCGATGCCAGGATGGCGGTGTAGATGTCGCCGTGGCCGGGCGGGCACCACTCGAGGTCCGGGTCCGCGGGCCACTCGACGGGCGTGAGGCCATCCACCAGCAGCTTGGGCTCCTTGTTCTGCACAAAGTCGAGCGGCAGGCCCTCGACCGGCAGGCCGCGGTGCGCGGCGAACGCCGCGAGCGAATCGTCGCGCGTGCGGAACGAGTTCATGAGCACCAGGGGCAGTGGGGCTCCCGTGGCCGCGCGCGCCCGCTGCACCTGGCTCACGGTCACATCCAAGAAGGTCTGCTCGCCGCGCACCGGTAGTAGCGACTTGGCCCGGTCCATCCCCATCGAGGTGCCGAGGCCGCCGTTGAGTTTGATGATCGCGGTCTTGGCGAGGGCCTCGCGCGCCGCGTCCTCGTCAACGTGGATGGCGTCGAGGTGCACGGGGTCCGTCAGCGGTTCGATCGTGTCCTCGAGGATGAGGCCGGTGGCCCCCGCCTCCAACTCGCCGTAGTAGTGGCTGAAGACGTCGATTGCGGGCTGGCTCACGCCGGCCTCACGCATCTTCGCTTGGGCGGCAACGAGTCCTGGTGCATCGGTCATGCCCTCAGCCTAGAGAACCCACGCCCATGCCCGCGATACCCCGCCGGTGATGCTCTGCGCGTGAAGATGGAGCTTCCTGCGGGAGCGTAGCCCGACTACGCCTCGGACGCCTCGACCGGACGGGCCACCGACTCGACCCCGGTCGCCACCCCGTCGGTCGCTACCCCGTCGGTCCCAGCATCGCCCTCCGGAGCGTCGCCGGCCGCCGCCTTCGCAGCGTCCTCGTCCCGCATGGACTCCAGCCCAGACTTCTCCTGCAACGGCACATGCGGGATGAACAGCGCAAACAGGATTCCACCGACCGCGATGAAACCGGAGATCATCAGCACGCGCGTGATGGCGTCGGCGAAGCCCTCGCGGAACGGGGAGGCCAGCACGGGGTTCGCGTCGTTGATGAACGAGGTGTCGTCGAGCGACAGTCCAGCGTTCCCGGCGGCGTCGATCGAGCCCGCCTGAATCGTCCGGATGATGGCCGCGTTCGTCGGGTTGTCGAGCGTTGCGGGGTCAGAGATGACCTGCTGGAACTCGCTCGTTAGCGAGGCCGTGGAGATTTGGTTGCCGATGTCGCCCCCGACCGAGCCGAACAGGATCGACAGGAACACGGCGGTGCCAAGCGATCCGCCAATCTGACGGAAGAACATGACCGACGCGGAGCCTGTGCCCATGTCCCGCGGCGCCACGGCGTTTTGCACGGCCAACATGTTGGGCTGCATGATGCCGCCGAGGCCAAGGCCGAACAGCCCCGCGCCAACGAACAGGTGCCACAGCGGGCTGTCGGCCGAAAGGGTGGACAGATCGAGGCTGGCGATGACGATGAGCGACGTGCCAACGATCGGGAACATCCGGTACCGGCCCGTCTGGTGAATGACGCGTGCCGAGATTCCCGCCATCGCGATGATGCCGAGAGTGAGGGGCAGCATGGCCAGTCCTGATGCGGTCGGCGACATACCTTTCGCGATCTGCGTGTACAGCGGCAGTCCCGCCATCGCGCCAAACATCGCAAATCCCATGATGAAGTTCAGGCCGGTGGAGGCGCCGACGGTGCGGTTGCGGAAGATGCGCGGGGGCAGGAGAGCGTCGTCCCCCGCCGCGAGTTCCGCGCGCACAAAGGCCAGGATGCCGACGAGGGCCAAGCTCGAGAGGATGAGGATGCTTGGCGAGGTCCATCCCCAGGCGCGACCCTGCTCCACGACGATGAGCATGGGGACGATCGCGGCCACCAGGGTGCCCACGCCCCACCAGTCAATCGCCACGCGTTTGTGGGTGGCGGGCAAGTGCAGCACACGCAGGATGATGAACAGGGCGATCGCGCCGAGAGGCACGTTCATGAGGAAGATCCAGCGCCAGCCGGCAAAGCCGAGGAGTTGGTCGGCGTCGGCGAAGAACCCCCCGAGCACAGGGCCGAGTACGGACGCCACACCCCACACGCCAAAGAAGAACGCCTGGTATTTGGTCCGCTCGCGGGGCGAGAGCATGTCGCCAAGGATGATGAGCGCGAGCGCCATGAGGCCGCCGGCACCCAAGCCCTGGATGGCGCGGTACGCGGCGAGTTCGTACATCGAGGTGGCCGTGCCGCACAGCAGCGAGCCGACCACGAACGCGCTAATCGAGAAGATGTATAGGGGCTTGCGGCCAAAGATGTCGGAAAGTTTGCCGTACAGCGGCGTCGAAATGGTCGCGGCGATGAGGTAGGCCGTGGTGACCCAGGCCTGCAGTGTGAGGCCGTTGAGGTCGTCGCCGATGGTGCGAATCGCAGTCGCCACGATCATCTGGTCCAGGGCGGCCAGGAACATGCCGACCATCAGGCCGCCGACGATGAGGTTGATCTGTCGGCGGGTCAGGAGCGGTGCCGGGGAGGTTGTGGTCACGGGGACTCCTTTCACACACCGACGGACGATGCGGCGGGGACTGCCGGGTCCGTGCGGTTGGGGTGGCGCGAGGCGCAAGAGACGCGCGGCGCGCAACTTCAGCATTCTACGCATCTCGCGGGTCGGCAATTCTCGGTGTGGTGAATTCCGGCCTCTGTGGTGGGTGCGCGAGTCCCGACACCCACCCGGTGTCGTGGCGCGATGTGTACCGCGACGCGCTGGTGGATGGGCGCGAGTCTTGCGTCAGGTGCCAGCGCGCGCGTTGCGCCGGGTACCCGCGCGCGTGTTGCGCGGTACGGATCGGGTCACGAGCGCACCTGTCCGCGCGAGAAGCGGTACGGGTCGAGCCGTTCCCGTAGGCCTCTACGCTAAAGGCATGATGCTGGTGACGGTCGCGGCCGTGGTGCGCGATCTGGGCGTGGCCGCGGTGGTGGGCGGCCTCCTGCTCGTGGCCACGGTGGTGCGGGGCGCGCCCGCCGAGCGAGCCGCCCAGGTGGCAAGGATCGGCGCGCTGGTGTGGATTGTGGGCGCTGGCGTCTTCCTGGTCGGCTCGTCTGTGGAGATCTCCCAGATGGGACCGTTTGACCCCGACTTTGGGGCCCAGTTGTGGAGTTTCGTGGCGGACACTGACGCGGGTCGCGCCTACGGACTCAACGTGCTCGCGGCCGTCGCGACCTCGATGGTGGTCACGCTGGTGCGCACGCCATCCGGGGCGGCGTGGGGGTTCGCGCCCGTGGCCTACGGTCTGGGGCTGCAGGCGATGGTGGGTTACGTTACGGGCGCGCCGGGCCATCACCTTGCGGTCACATCCCTATACGTGCACCTGGCTTCCTCGGCGGTGTGGCTTGGCCTGCTGATCGCCCTTGTGGCGGCGAGGAAGCGGCTGGGCAGCGATGCGACGTCCGCCGCCGAGCGCGTGTCCCGCATGGCGCTGTGGGCAGCGGCGGCCATTGTCGCGTCCGGCGCGGCCAATGCGTGGCTGCGCGTTGGCTCCGTGACGGACCTGTTCACCACCACCTACGGCAGGATCCTGACGGTGAAACTCCTGCTCGTGTCGGGCGCGATCGCCCTGGCGGCGTGGCATCGGCGTGTCACGATGCCACGGCTGGGTTCGGCAGATGGGCGCCACCCCTTGTCCCGAGTGCTCGCCTGGAACCTCGCGCTGTTGGTCGCTGTGGCGGGCATCGGCGGGGTGCTGTCCCGGACTACGCCCGCGGTCCCCGCCACCGTGGTGCCCAACCCCAGCCCGGCCTTCCTGTTGACCGGATACCCTCTCCCGCCGCGTCCCGACGCGATTCAGTGGATCCTCCAGTGGCGACTCGAGATTCTCTCCGCGCTGGTCATCCTGGCACTGGTTGTGGTGTACCTGCGGTGGGTGGCCCGGCTGCGCAGGCGGGGCGACGACTGGCCCTGGCCACGCACCGCCGGATTTGTGGCGGGCATGGCGGGCCTGGTGTGGATCACCCAAGGCGCGCCTGCCGTCTACGGGGTGGTCACCTTCAGCGGGCACATGATCGGGCACATGCTGATTGCGATGGCTGTGCCGCTGCCGATCGTGTATGCCGCTCCGGTGACGCTTGCGCTGCGTGCGCTACCCGGCCGCACCGACGGCACCCGGGGGCCACGGGAGTGGATTCGTGCCATCGTCGAGTCTCGATGGATGAGGTTCCTGGCGCATCCCGTGGTCGCCGCCGTGAATTTCGCTGTCTCCCTGCTGGTGTTCTACTACTCCCCGCTCTTCGAGTTCACGTTGCGCAACCCTGTGGGGCATCTGTGGATGATTGTCCACTTCGCGCTCGTGGGGTATCTGTTCGTCAACGCGCTCGTCGGCATTGATCCGGGACCAAAGCGGCCCGCGTACCCGATGCGCGTCCTGTTGCTGTTTGCGACGATGGCGTTTCACGCCTTCTTTGGCGTCTCGCTCACGATGTCCCAGGTGTTGCTCGCTCCGCGCTGGTTTGGACTGATGGGCCGGGACTGGGGCGCCGACGCGATCACCGACCAGCAGTACGGGGGTTCCCTCGCGTGGGGTTTGGGCGAGGTTCCGGTGATCGTCTTGGCCATAGGCGTGCTCGTGGCGTGGCGGCGTGACGATGCGCGCACTGCCAAACGCAAGGATCGGGAGGCGGTGCGTACGGGCAATGCGGACCTTGCCGAGTACAACACCATGCTGGGTGAGCTCGCCAAGTCCGACGACGCCCCGTCGCCCGGTCGGTAGCAAACGCGAAGGCAGGTCGTCAGGGCCTGGTGCGGGGGACACGGCCCATCCACAGATTTTGTCCACAGCGGTGTGCGCGAACAGCGAATGCCCTGGAAGAGCCTGTGGATAAACCTGTGGAGAAAACGTGGGGAAAGTCGAGGTCCGCTGGCCTTGCGTAGGTGGCTTCGAGTCCGCTACTACTGGGGGAATCGAGAAAGTCGTCACGTGTTCGGCTGGGGTTTCGCCGCCTGTGGTCCGTATTCGCTACGGATACTCGGGGGTCGGGGTCTGGGCCACTAAGGGCGCGTGGGGATGGACTCGGGCGCTTCGGACAACGGCAGTCCAAGGTGTGAGGCAGAGCCCAGGCTCCGCGTCGCAAACTGTGGGTGACGGCACAGGGACTGACGGCTCCTCGCGTCGACCGATAGGTCGTTTTCCTTGGGAAGACGAAGCCGTAGCGTCAATCACGGC
>JASBTB010000061.1 GCA_030148645.1 Demequina sp.
ACCAACGCCGCCAACAAGGTTGCCAAGGTCGTCAAGGCAGGCGGAGCCGAAATCTGGGCGGGTACGACGATCTCGACCGGGGACAACTTCTCCGTCCCCGTCATCCCGTTCTCGACAACGGCAACCACGATGACGGCACGCGTGTGGTCGCCTGATGCGGACATCCCCGTTCGTCTGAAGGTGGAGAACTCGGCCGACGGAGGGGTATCGGTGGAGACCGAGGCGAGGACCACGGTGGCGGGCGCTTGGGAGACTCTGACGTTCGACTTCGGGGACCAAGTCGGCGGCACGGCTGCGCTGAACCTGGCCGCGACCTACGACAAGGCGTCGATCTTCTTCGACTTTGGAACCACCGGCGCCGACAAGATCTACTACCTCGACGACCTCACCTGGCCGTAGGAAGAAGAGCGGCCGGTGACGGGTCGCCGCCTGCGTGATGACCTGGTTCCGACGCGAGTCCGCGAATCACCTTCGACTCGGGGCGTGAACGGAGTCGCGGCGCAGTGTGAGGTGAGTTGGACCCACACTGTGTGGCCTCTCGCGTGTCCGCGGCACCGTGTCAAGCGAGGTCGGCCATTCGTGTCCACAGAGCCGAGGCCTTTTGAGGTCCACGAGCCCGGGGCCCGTCTGCACAGGACGAAAACTGACGAGTTGGGATACTGCCAGCCGACGTGCCTTGAAGTCGCGAATCGTAGAGACGGTCGCCGAAGGCAAGGGCTCTGCTGCTACTGCGATCGAGTTGCGGAGCAGATCAACGCTCCGCGCGCACGGGATCACGGTGGGGACGTCTTTCGTGCGCCAACAGGAATCTCAGAGCGCCGCGAGGCACCGAAACGCCCACTGGCAGCAGCGAGCGGACCTGGTCCACGAGGCCGTCGCGCAGGTGCAATGTCGGCACGCGACCACCGTGGGCGCACGCCGGTGAAGGCAGTGTCTGCAGAGTATCGACCGTAGAGCCAGGCGGACTCCAGGGGAACCTTGACAATCGTGCCAACACCCTCGCTCGAACGAGCCCAAGACGAAGCCACGTCTCCTGGGACAGTGCGTACACGCGCACCTCCAGGGCCTGGCTCTTGCTGGAGCGCGCATCTGTGGTGACGTCGCCACACCCAGCCTCAGTCACGGAATGCCGCACGCGCTGGGCGTGCACGATGGGCCGCTCAGTTGGCCGGTATGACCAACACCCACGGCGTGCCGCCCTCGACGGGCACACCCGGCTCGGCTCCTTGCGTCCACCACTTGGCCTCGTAGGGAACCAGCCCCAACTGCACGCGAGAGCCAGCGGTGTAGATCTCCTCCGGGTCCCATTGGGGGTAACTACCCTCAGGCAGGGTCGGAAGAGGAGCCGGGGTGTCACCTGGCAGCACGGGGCCGAGTAACGTCCAGGGCGAGTCAAGGGGGTTCGACACTGCGGCGTCGGGAGCGAAACCGCTGGTCCAGAATCTCGCCTGGTAGACCTGGCGGCGCCACACGATCTTGGTTCCGCCAGGGTAGGTGCCCAGTGGGTCCCACACCGGATATGGGCTGGTGGCGGGGTCGTCCACCAGGTCGGCGGGCGAGACGGTCGCCGCAGGCAATGGGCTGGGCAGCACCGTCGCGCTCGGCGACGCCGACGCGCTGGCCGAGACGGCGCTACCGGTCTCCGGGAGGTCGGCGGCAAGGATCTTGGCAAAGGACTTGCCGGTTTGATCGACACCGCTGCACGAAGTCTGGACAACCGTGAGGACCGAGGGCAGTGGCGTCGTGCACGTGGCGTCCCGGTTGAGCGACCACATCGACACGAGTCCCACTCCGTTGTCGCGCGCGAATTGGTTGATCACGCCCGCGTCGGCAAGCGTGAAGGTTTCCGTCGCGATATCGTTCTGCCCGATCATCGGGGTGATGCCCACCTTGCTCCAAGCCGCGCTGGTGCTGAGTGACTGGTCGGCTTCTTTGAACAGCGTCAAGATCTGTTGGTGCAACGCCGTCGCTGCCCGAACGATGGTGTCGGACTGGGGACTGGTCGCGGAGGTGACGATGCCAAAATTCATGGTCATCCCGTTCACCCCGGCGACGTCGACACCAGCGGTCAGCATCTGCGCCACCGCGTTGACCCCCGACGCCGTGAGACCATCGGGCCCCACGGGCAGGGTGAGCCAGACCGCGAGACGGCCGCCTCTAGCAGCGACCTCTTCCTGAAGTGCCGCGACGGCGACGGCACGGCGCACGATGCTGTCCGTGTCGTCGAGGGCGCCACCTTCGATGTCAAGGTCGATGGCCGTCAGACTGTAGCGCTCGACCACCGAACGGTAGGCGGCGACGAGTCTGTCCGGGTTTGCGCACCCCACAGCAAGTTCGCTGTTGGCCTGACCACCGAACGAGACCCGAATCTCGCCGCCTACGTCGCGCAGTTGGCGCACGCGCCTTTCGAGTTCGAGGTCTTTGGCGGCCGCGTCGAGGGAGTAGTAGCCACCCCAACTGGGTTCGCACGCCTGGTTCGGGTCGGAGACGATGAACGCGAGGGTGACATCCGATTGGGCCAACCCATCGGGTGTCTCGAAGGCGAAACTGGGCCATGCGGTGGCATCGACGTAGGCGCTGAACGTGGATGGCCCGGGCGTTGCCGGGGCAAAGGCGACCGCCGAGACGGTTTGGAACCCGAACCACCCGACCAGGCCGGTCGCGAGCAAAAGGATGCCGACCCGCGCGAACGAGATGCGTGTGCGGTGTGTTGTCTGAACAGTATTCACGGAGGCTTCCTGGTTCACGAGGTCCGGTGTCGCGAGCGCGTGTCACCGTGACGTGGACGCGCCATCGGGGTGACCGCCACCGGAGGTGGTGTGTCGGATGTGGGGTCGTGGTCCGGGCCAAAGTAGAGGACCGACTCCCATTCGGTGGAGATCGATTGGTCATCCACGGTCGGGGGCTTTGGTCGACGGGGAACCTGCACCCAGTGGATTGCCCCGAGCACAATGTCAACGATGGAGTTGCGGAACCCTATGAAAGCACCGATGGCGTACGTGGTCAGCACTCCGTTGAATGCGGCAAATATCGCGTGGCTCCAGTTTTCGGTTCTGATGTCGCTGGCCAAGGTGAGGAACGAGAACGCGGCAATGAGGTAGGCGGCGAGGATGTACAGCGCAGGAGCGGCAGTACGGTTGGCTACCTTCGGCGTTCTCGCGAAGGAGATCTTCGACTTCGCCGCGGCCTGCTGCAGAGACTTGATCGTCCCGGCGAGGTTGACGGGCAGCAGGATGAGATTGAACGCGTACACACGGAAGATGTCCGACCGCTTGTAGCCGAGCCGTCGGAAGTCCGACGACATGGCGAGGAAGTATGGCAGCGCGGCCGCGACGATGGTGGGGCTCAGTAGCCTGCTGTCGAACGGGAAGGCCAGCAGGAACAGCAGGCCTGTGCTGGCCCACGAAATGGAGGCCATATAGTTCACGCGCAGGGCGATCGTCGCGCGGCGTACGCGGTGGCCGTCCTTGCGCTGGTTCTTCACGTAGCGCCGGAACTTCGGTGCAATGAGCAGGCCCCCGTTGGCCCACCGGGCGCGCTGGACCGCGAGGGAGCCGAAGTCTGGTGGCGTCGCGCTGTAGCTCAAGCGCTCGGGATAGTTGTAAAGCGTCCAGCCGTGTGTGATCAGGTCAATGCTCGACTCGGTGTCCTCGATCACGGTGTGGTCTTGCACGTATCGGCGGACCTCTTGCCCACCTATGTAGGAGACCTCGACGATGTCGTCGAGCGCACGCTTGCGGATCACGGCGTTGGCTCCGACCCAAAAGGTCGCGTCGAAATAGGTCAGGCCCTGATGCAGGATGTGCTGAATGTCCGTGGTGGCTGCGGCAACGCGTTCAAGGCGGGTCGTCGCTCCGCGAAAGGCCGAGTAGGGCGTCTGGATGACTCCGATGCGTTCGTTTCCGGGCATCTCAAGGTGGTGGACGAGCCGCACGCAGTATTCGCGCAAGAGGACGCTGTCGGCGTCGAGCGTGAGCAGGTAGTCGCTGTCCGGGATGAGGATGCCGTCGTCCGCGGTGGTGTAGCGCAGCATGGCTCCAGCCCGAGTCTCGACGCGGCGGACCGTGCGCCCCATGAGCCCGATGTAGGCGTTGAGGTTCATCGCCTTGTTCGCGTCGTGTGGCAGGTTTGCGTACGCCTTGCGTTCGAAGGAGGAGATCTGTACCTCGAAGGTCCACACAAGCCGTCGGCACAACTGGGACAACCGCTCGGCCGGAACCCCGGCCTGCTGGTCGAGCGCCGCGAAGAGTGCCTGTGAAGTGCTCTCGAAATCGCCTGCGAGACCCCCAAGCACCTGGTCGGCGAGGAAGTCGTCGGCGTTGGATGCCCGCGCGTAACCGGCCTGTTGTTCACGAAGCCACGAGGCCGCCCACCGGAAGTCGATGGCGAGTTTTCGCACCTGATCGGGCGCGCCTGCGCCGCCCGCAAGCGCGGCCGCCTCGTGCTCGACGAGCGAGTCGTGGAAGCGCTCGTACGGGCCATTGAGCAGCGACTGCACCTGACCGGGAAGCGCGCGGCACGCGTCCAGGCTCGCCGCAGCAGCCGGGTCGGAAGGCGTCGGCGGATCGTCGAGCAGGAGCACGACACGCAACGCGGGGTACTCCTGCAGCGCGGCCGACAGCAGTGTGGCTCGCACGACACCAGGATCTTCGGCGTACGAAGGCACGAGGACGGTCAGGGAGGGACGTCTGCGGGCCATGAACGCGTCGATCTCGGCGCGTGGAACCCGTACGTGACCCCGCGACCGGTACAAGGCGCCCTGTCTAGCCAACAGATAGGAAAAGGTCGAGAAGATGAGGAAACCCATGACGATGACGTACGCGAGGGACTGGAATGCATAGGCACTATCGCGGATGCCGTTGTCGATGACCTGCGAGATGATGGTGAAGGCAAGATAGGCAAAGAAGGCGACCACGGTCGCCACAATTGCGAGACCCCCCATCCACGTCGCGGCGGTGCTCGCAGGCTTCTCGATGGCGGGCAGTGGCGGACGCGGTCGCTCCGCGCCCCACTGACGGCGTCGGCGGCGCGGCGCCCGCGGGGGTTGGCCCGGTTCTCCATGCCCCCGGGGCTCGACCGACAGTTCTTCGAGGGTGTTCTTGTGGTCATCGGGAGAATCGAGGATGTCGGCGACACTCTCGCCTCTGCCTTCGGACTGGTTGAGCATGGTCCGGTTCGCCTCACGGTCGTTGTATGTCACTTGCCTACCTCATCGGCATCTTGGTCACCACAGTGAGTGGTCGAGTAGGCGGGACATCCCCCGGTCGGCAACACCGGTTGCTTGTTCGCATGAGATTTTCCGGTCGCAACGCGCCCAGCAACGTCACTCGACTCAAGAGGGGGACATCTTCGGTGGAGTTCACGCGAATAATACAGGGCGTCAGCCAGCGGGGCAAATGTCGTCGCACGAGTCGACTGGGCCCATCGGGGGGGATCGTCCCGATGCGGTGACAGCAACTACGGCACAGGGGGCCACCCACTCGCGGCGCGAAACGGGCGCGTTCGGCGCCGAAACCTCGGCAGCCATCACCCCTGCGCAGGAGGCCGCACCGATACGTCGTCACGCTCGGCGGCCGAGCAGGACCTGGTCGTCAAGGTGCGCAACGACGCGCACCGTAGAATCTACGAGATGCTCGCGCAGGACTGACGGGGGCGCCGTCGTGCCTTCGGGGGTGAAGGAGGTCCGATGCCCGACGTTGCCCACGGCCGCGCCCGGTACCGGCGCATCCTGCGTTTCGCCGCGTGGCACCTATCGGTGACGTGGTGGTACGAGTTGTTCTTGCCACGCATCGGCCTCGCCAGGATCGCCAGGCGCACGCGCGCATCCCGGATGCAGCGCTTCGCTCGCCGATTCCGTGGGCTTGCTGTCGACATGGGTGGCCTGATGATCAAACTCGGGCAATTCATGTCTTCGCGCCTGGATGTGCTACCGCCCGAAATCACCCGAGAACTCGAGGACCTCCAGGACGAAGTGCCGCCGGCGCCGTTTTCGGCGGTCCGTGAACTTGCCGAGCAGGAACTCGGGGCGCCGATCGGCCGGGTTTTCGCCGAGGTGGACGAGACTCCGGTGGCCGCCGCATCGCTCGGGCAGGTGTATCGGGCACGTCTGGCGGCAGCGGACTCGGCCGCCATGGGGTTCGATCGGGTGGTGGTCAAGGTGCAGCGCCCCGGCATCGGCGCGATCATCGAGGTGGACCTTGCCGCACTACGCCGGGTCGGGCGATGGCTCAGTCACGTGCATGCCGTGTCCAGACGCGTGGACATGCCAGCCTTGATGGAGGAGTTCGCCACGACGAGCCTTGAGGAAATCGACTACGTTCACGAGGCGCAGAACCTTGAGCGTTTCGCCGTCAATTTCGCCGGCGACACGCGAGTGAAGGTTCCCGCGGTGGTGTGGGAACGCGTCACGCGACGAGTGTTGACCCTGGAAGATGTCACCGCCATCAAGATCACCGACATGGCGGGTTTGCGGGCTGCGGGGATTGACCCGGTGGCGGTTGCACCCGAGTTCGCCGCCGTCATGTTCGACCAGCTTTTCATTCATGGCTTCTTCCACGCCGACCCCCACCCCGGCAACCTCTTTGTTACACCTCGACAGGCGCAACCTGGGCAGAACCCGTGGACGCTGACGTTCGTCGACTTCGGGATGATGGGTGAATTACCCGCGCAACTTCGTGGCATTTTACGCAAACTGTTCATCGCGGCGGCTTCGCGCGACGGCAAGGGCATGGTGGGGGCGATGAGTGAGGCTCACCTGTTGTTGCCATCGGCCGATACGGTTGAACTGGAACGGGTCATGACCGAGGTGTTCTCGCGGTTTGGCGGCATGGGGCTCGCCGAACTCCACGAAGTGGACCCTCGGGAGTTCCGTGAGTTCGCAATCCAGTTCGGCGATGTGCTCCTCACGTTGCCGTTCCAGTTGCCGGAAGACTTTCTGCTCATCATCCGAACAGCCTCGCTCACGTCGGGGATGTGCACGTCTCTCGATCCTGCGTACAACGTGTGGGACTCCGTCGAGCCCTATGCCGCGCAGGTGCTCCGCACCGACAGCGGCAACTTTGCCAGCGATGTGGCAAAGCAGGCGCGAGATGTCGCGCGAATCGCCTGGCAACTGCCCACACGACTCGACTCGGTGCTCGCCAGCGCCGAGCACGGCAACCTTCGCGTCTCGACACCCCGGCTCGAGACCGCGGTGGCGCGGCTGAACCGAACGGGCCGCCGCATCGTGTCGGCCCTACTGTTTGGAGCGCTCCTCATCGCGGGAGCCATCGTGCGGCCCGACGATGCTGGCCTCGGCACCGCGTTCATGGGCCTGTCCGCTTTGCCGCTGGTGCACGCACTCCTCGGGGGACTTCTCAGACGCTGAGCCTTGCCGTCGCGTGTCGCTCGTCGTCACCCTCCCGCACCATGCAGTGAGGGGAGCCGCCATCTCAACGGCGCGTGGCGAGCCAATGTCCCCGGCCACCACAAAGCCTGAGGGTCAGGCCCTGCGCGGCTTACGGTCAGGCTTCCCACCGCGCCCGTGCATCGGCCCCCGATCGGGACGAATCTCGATGAGTTTTCCACTGATGCGCGTGCCCGACAGCCTGTGCCACGTCTCCGGCGGGAGCTGGGCAGGCAGGTCCACCAACGAGAAATCGGGATGAATCTTGATGGCCCCGAAGTCACCGCGACTGAGACCGCCCTCGTTGGCAATGGCGCCGACGATCTGACGCGGTTCGACCTTGTGCCGCTTGCCGACGGCGATGCGGTAGGTCGCGATGGGGCCGGAGGCCTCACGGCGGTAGCGCTCGCCCTTGGGGGCGTCGTGAGAGCGCGAACGGGTGCCCGAATCTGCGCGATCCGCCGCGAATTGCGGTGGACGAACCTCGTCGGCGGGATCCAAGAGCAGGGGAGTGTCGCCTTGAGCCACGACCGCCAGTGCCGCAGCGACGTCCGTTTCCGGAACGTCGTGGTGCTCGACGTAGTGGCCCACAATGTCGCGGAAGGCCTGGATGCGCTCCACCTGGCTCAACGCTTCGGTAATCCGGTCGTCGAACCGGGCCAGGCGGGTGGCGTTGACATCGTCCACACTGGGCAGGTGCATCTGCGTGAGTGGCTGGCGGGTGGCACGTTCGATGGACGTGAGCAGGCGGCGTTCGCGAGGAGTGACAAAACTGATCGCGTCTCCGGTGCGCCCGGCACGGCCCGTGCGACCCACGCGGTGGATGTAGGACTCGGTGTCGATCGGGATGTCGAAGTTGAGGACGTGGCTCACGCGGTCGACGTCGAGGCCGCGCGCGGCCACATCGGTGGCCACCAGGATGTCAAGTTTGCCGTCGCGCAACTGCTTGATGGTGCGCTCTCGTTGGGCCTGCACCACGTCGCCGCTGATGGCTGCCGCCGCGTAGCCGCGCGCCCGAAGTTTCTCTGCGAGCGTCTCTGTCTCGTTCTTGGTGCGGGTGAAAACGATCATCGCCTCGAAGTTCTCGACCTCAAGGATGCGCGTGAGGGCATCGACCTTCTGCGGGTAGGACACCACCAGGTAGCGCTGCGTGAGATTGACCGACGTGGTCGTCTTGTCCTTGACCGTGACTTCGCGAGGGTCATTGAGGTACTTGGCGGACAGGCGGCGAATTTGAGCGGGCATCGTTGCGGAGAACAGCGCCACCTGCTTGGTGGTGGGCGTCTGAGCGAGAATGGTCTCGACATCCTCCGCGAAACCCATCTTGAGCATCTCGTCGGCCTCGTCCAGCACCAGATACTTGAGTTCCGAGAGGTCCAGTGTGCCCTTGTCGAGGTGGTCCATAATGCGACCTGGTGTGCCCACCACGACATGGACCCCACGGCGTAACGCCGACAGTTGGGTTCCGTAGCCCTGGCCCCCGTACACGGGCAGCACGTGAACGCCCTTGGTATGCGATGCATACCTCTCGAACGCCTCGCAGACCTGGAGGGCGAGTTCGCGGGTGGGCGCCAACACCAAGGCCTGCGGATTCTTCTGGGCGTGGTCGAGCCGCGACAGAATGGGCAACGCGAACGCCGCGGTCTTTCCTGTTCCGGTCTGGGCGAGGCCGATGACATCGTGGCCGTGCATGAGTGGCGGAATGGTCGCTGCCTGAATTGCCGACGGGGTCTCGTAGCCGACGTCCTTGAGGGACTTGAGGACGCCAGCATCGAGTCCGAGGTTGTCGAACGTGGGACCAGAATCCGGAGCACTGTCCGGCAGCAAAGACGAGGGCATGGGACAACGGTAGGCCCTGCGGGGTACCACGCGCGGCGAACCGCATGCCGGGAGACATCGAAATGCTCACGGACACGTTCGTCAGTCCGGCGTGAGACCCCCACGGGTGTGGACCAAGCATGGGAGCGTGCGGACCCCGACATGGAGCCCTCGAGTTGGCTTTGGTGCGTGGCGGCGTGCGACACGGTGGGCTTTGCGATCCGGCGCGGCGTCGTGGCGCGAGAGTGCCGACGGGCTCGGTGGGCCGCTGTGACCCGAGGCAGTGTGCGGCGTGTCGGCGACGGATTTTTCGATCGTCCCTGGTGGCGATCTGCCCGCTCGAGGGGGCTGCGCCGCACCGCGACTCGCTGTCCAGGGACCAAGGGCCTAACAGTGTGCAGGCACAAGATCTAGGGTTGTGTCACTGCGGGGCACCCTATATGTAGTGATTGGTCTGGTGGGAAGGCCGCACTGGGAGACGCCTCCCGGTGCGGAAGTCAACGGTGGAGGAGCGGGATGAGCATCACGGAATTGGACGAGACGACCTCAGCAGCGGCACCGGCGCTCGAGCGCCCCTTGCTGTCTGTCGTGAAGCGCGACGGACGCACGCTGCGCTTTGATGACAGCCGCATCGGCGCGGCTCTTGCCAAGGCCTTTGCGGCAGTGCACGGACAGTTGGGCGCCATGCATGAGCGCGCAATTGAGCAACTCGTGAATCGAGTGGACGTGGAACTTGCTCAACGTTACGTCGGCGAGGTCAAGATCTATGAAATCCAGTCCGTAGTGGAGCACGTGCTCCTCGAAGCACGCGAGTACGAGGTCGCCCAGGCGTACATCGACTACCGAGTGCAACGCGACTTTGCGCGTAGCAAGGCGACCGACCTCAATCACTCGATCGTGAAGTTGCTCGACAAGGACTCGACCGTCGTGAATGAGAACGCCAACAAGGACGCCGAGGTCTTCAATACCCAGCGCGACCTGACGGCGGGAACGGTGGGCAAGGCCATCGGCCTGCGGATGCTGCCTGCGCACGTGGCGAACGCCCATCAAAAGGGCGACATTCACTACCACGACCTCGACTACCACCCCTATGCGCCGATGACCAACTGCTGCCTGATCGACTTCGAGTCGATGTTGTCCCAAGGCTTCCGCATCGGCAACGCCCAGGTGGATACCCCGCGGTCCATCGGTACGGCGACCGCCCAAATCTCTCAAATCATCGCGAACGTGTCCTCAAGTCAGTACGGCGGATGCACCGTCAACCGCATCGATGAGTTGCTCGCCCCGTATGCAGCCATGAACTATGCGAAGCACGAGGCCGACGCACGGGAGTGGATTGACGATCCCGTGCGGCAGCGCGAGTACGCGCGGGCAAAGACGCGCAAGGACATCTACGATGCGATGCAGTCGCTCGAGTACGAGATCAACACGCTGTTCACGTCCAACGGGCAGACCCCGTTCACCTCGCTGGGTTTCGGACTGGGTACCGGGTGGTACGAGAAGGAGATTCAGCGCGCCATCTTGCAAAACCGCTTGCGTGGTCTTGGCAAGGAGGGCCGTACCGCGATCTTCCCCAAGTTGCTGTTCACCATCAAGGAGGGCCTCAACCGCAAGGCTGGCGACCCGAACTACGACATCAAGGAACTCGCCGTCGAGTGCGCCACCAAGCGCATGTATCCGGACGTTCTCAACTACGACAAGATCGTCGAGCTCACGGGCTCCTTCAAAGCGCCCATGGGATGTCGGTCGTTCCTGCAGGGCTGGCAGGACAAGGACGGCAATGGCAGGGTCGAAGGGCGGATGAATCTTGGGGTGGTGACGCTGAACCTGCCGCGTATTGCTCTTGAGGCGGAAGGAGACCTGGGGGTCTTCCGGGCGCTACTCGAGGAGCGTCTGGTGACGATGCACGATGCTCTGATGTTTCGCGTGCAGCGCTGCAAGGAGGCGGTGCCAGGAAACGCGCCCATCTTGTACGTCCACGGCGCGTTCGGCAAGCGCCTCGGCCCGCTGGACGAGGTCGACACGCTGTTCCGTGATGGACGCGCGACGGTCTCGCTCGGGTACATCGGCCTGTACGAGGTCGCCACGGCTTTCTTCGGGCCCGAGTGGGAAAGCAACCCGGACGCCAAACAACTCACCGTGAGCGTACTGAGGGTGCTTCAGGCGCACGCCCAGGAGTGGACGGCGGAGTCGGGTTACCAGGTCAGCGTCTATTCGACGCCAAGCGAAAGCCTGACGGACCGATTCTGTCGGCTCGACAAGGAGCGATTTGGTGCGGTGGCCGACATCACCGACAAGGACTACTACACGAACAGCTTCCATTACGACGTCAGGAAGAGCCCCACGCCGTTCGAGAAACTCGACTTCGAGGCGGAGTACGCGCCCTACACGTCCGGCGGATTCATTCACTACTGCGAATACCCGGTTTTGCAGCACAACCCCAAGGCGCTCGAGGCCGTGTGGGACTACTCGTACGATCGCGTCGGCTATCTGGGCACCAACACGCCGATCGACCGCTGCTACGTGTGCGGCTTCGCGGGCGACTTCGACCCGACGGCCCGCGGGTTCGCGTGCCCCTCGTGCGCAAACGAGGACCCGCGCACGTGTGACGTCGTCAAGCGCACGTGCGGCTATCTGGGCAACCCTCAACAGCGGCCCATGGTGCACGGCCGGCACACCGAGATCGCGGCACGTGTCAAGCACATGTCGGGCGACGTGCGCGTGCCCCTGTCAGCACTCGACTAGGGGCAAGCGTCGTGCCGCTCACACCTATCCCGAGGCTATGGAGGGCCGAGAAGGTCAGCCACCGCTACGTCGCCGATTACAAGCCGTTCTCCTTTGTCGACGGCGAGGGTGTGCGCTGCAGCCTGTACGTGGCGGGTTGCCTGTTCAAATGCGAAGGGTGCTTCAACGAGGCAGCCTGGAGTTTCCGGCTGGGCCAGCCCTACACCGACGAACTGGGCGACCGGATCATGGGCGATCTTGCGCACGAGTCGGTGCAGGGTTTGTCGATCCTAGGCGGCGAGCCGTTCCTCAACACTCAGGTGTGCCTCGACGTGGTCGGCAGGCTGCGTGAAGAGTTCGGTGCCACCAAGGACGTCTGGTGCTGGAGCGGCTACACCTTCGAGGAGTTGTTGGCCGACTCCGAGGACAAGCGGGAGTTGCTGGCCGAGGTGGACGTCCTGTGCGAGGGTCGCTTCGAGCAGGACCAACGCGACCTCAGCCTGGCATTTCGTGGTAGCCGCAACCAGAGGGTGCTGAATGCGCGGGCCTCTTTGGTTGCGGGCGAAGCGGTCTGGCACCGAGCGGCGGCGACCTCGCGATAGTCGCGGCGGCGATCGGCACGGCCGCGGTCATCGACCCCCTGCGTCGTCGGCCTCGACGAGGGCACGGCGCAACACCTTGCCCACGTTGGTCTTGGGAAGTTCATGGAGGAAGACGATGTATCGGGGTCGCTTGTATCCGACGAGGTGCTGCGTGAGGTGCGAGCGCAAGTCCTCCTCAGTCAGGTTCGGGTCGCGACGGGCGACAAAGAGTTTGGGCACCTCGCCAGCGTGCTCGTCGGGCACGGCGATCGCGCCCGCCTCGGCCACGCCCGGATGAAGCATCGCGGCATCCTCGATCTCGGCTGGATACACGTTGAACCCCGATACCAGGATGATTTCTTTCTTGCGATCCACGATGCGCAAGAAACCATCGTCAGACATCACCGCGATGTCGCCCGTCAGGAGCCAGCCGTCTTGCGTGAGGACGGCTGCGGTGTCCTCGGGGCGGTTCCAGTATCCCTGCATGACTTGTGGGCCCTTGACCGCGAGCTCGCCCGGCGACCCTGGGGTCACCGGCTTGAGCGCGTCGTCCAGGATCTTGACGTCGGTCGACGGTAGCGGCACGCCGATAGTGCCGACACGGGGCGGCATGTGGGTGGGGTTGACGCTCACCACTGGGGACGCCTCGGTCAGGCCATAGCCTTCGACAATGTCGGCGCCCGTCGCGGCCTTCCACCGCTCGGCTACTACGGAGCGAACCGCCATACCACCCGCCACCGTGATCCGGCACGTGCTGAGGTCCACCCGTGCGAAACCGGGTGTGTCGAGCAACGCCCCCGCCAGGGTGCTGACCAGGATGAGGGCGTCCGGTCGGGTCCGCTTCAGCGTCTTAACGAAGCCGGGCAGGTCACGGGGATTGGTGATGAGGACGTTGTGGGCGCCGAATCGGAAGAATCCTAGGCAGTTCACCGTGAGGGCGAAGACGTGATACAGGGGCAGTGCGGCGATGACTGTCGACTGGCGTGCCTGTCCCAGCGTGTTGCGAACCTGCCCCATGAACTGTTCCTGATTGCTCAGCACGTTCCAGTGCGTCAGGATTGCGGCTCGTGGTCCGCCCGTCGTCCCGCCCGTGAACTGCAGGAAGGCGACATCGGCGGGACGCACGTTGGGGTCCGTGAAGGGGGCTGTCCGTCCGAGAGCGAGCGCCTTGCGCAATGCGATGGCGTTCGGCAGGTCATAGTGGGGCACCATCTTTTTGATTTTCGCCGCGGCAAGGTTGACGATGCTGCGCCGGGGTTGGGCCAGCAGGTCGGCCACCTGTGTGATGATCACGTGTTCGATGGTGCTGCCAGGCAGTATCCGTTCCACTGTGTCGGCGAAGTTCGCGAGAGCCACGATGGCACGCGGGCGTGAGTCCTCCACGACGCGCGACAACTCGTGCGGCGTGTACAAGGGGTTGGCGTTGACGACGATCAGTCCGGCCCGTAGCGCGCCGAACAACGCCACCGGGTACTGGAGCAGGTTCGGCATCTGGATGACGATGCGGTCCCCCTTGACCAGCCCCAGATGGGTCTGAAGGAAGCCGGCGAAGTCGCTGGCGAGTCGGTCGACCTCGTCGAAACTGAGCGTTCCCCCCAGGTTGGAGAAGGCGACGGCGCTGCCGTGACGCCGAGCAGTGTTGCGCACCAGGTTGGACAGGGAGGACTCTGTCACGGGCGCGATGCGACGTGACACCTCTGGCGGATAGAAGCGCTGCCATGGGCGATCTTCGTCGCCGACCGGGTCGCTGCTGGGAAGTTCGGGTGTGGTCGTCATGCCGTAACTATCCTCGTCAATGGCTTCGTGGGGACAGGGGATTTCTCGGGGATGGTGCGGGTCAATGGTCGGGAGGCTCGCGGACGACGGTCATGGTCGCATGGGCTCTGTTGCCGGTGGCGTCCGTGACGGCGGCCCAGTGCCCGATGTCGATGGGCCTGCTGATCAGACCCACGGTCGCTGGCAAGAGGATGGGCTTGGTGAACGCGACGTCCACGGTGTACGTCGGGGGCAGCCGGGGCTCAAGTGTGGCAAGTACCCGCGCGTGGACCCACATGCCGTGAATGATAGGCCGCTGGAAGCCGAATGCCCGGGCGGCCAGGCGGCTCGTGTGGATGGGATTCGGGTCGTGGGAGACGTGCCTGTATTGGCGACCGAGATCGGCGGGCAGACGCCACAGCGTGTGCGGGATGCGCGGCTGAAACTCGTGGCGTTTGACCGCCTGGGCCTCGCCCGCAGCGGTCACTCCCTGAGCCAGGTAGGTGCTCACCCCGTCCCATACCACCTCATCATCAACCCGCACCTGTCCGACGAGGTCGACAAGCGCACCGCGCGCGTGCGGCCGCAACGCTTCCGCGTGCACCTCAAGGGTGACGCGTTCTCCCGCGTCGACCGGTCGTCGCAACGTCATACGGTTGCTCACGTGCACGGCTCCGATGAGCCGAACGCTGGACGTCGGGTCGGATAGCAGGTGGATGTGCAAGGGGAACGTCAGGACGTGGAGCCAGGTGGGCGGAACGCGGTCGCGCAATGTGTATCCCGTGATCCGGCAGTAGGCGGCAAGGCGCGTGCGCTCCTGCGTGACGTTCGCGATCACGGCCGAACGCGTCGGAAGGTGCGCCTCGCCGACGCGTCGGCGGGGGAGCAACGATCGGGCGAAGGCGGGTGCCAGGCGCGGCGGAGCCGATAACGCCTCCACCCCCCGCCCCATCACGCACCCACCAGGTTTTGGCCGCACACCCTGATGACCTGGCCCGTCACTCCTGCCGACGCCGGGTCGAGGAGGTAGCCGATCGTCTCGGCGACATCTGCGGGATGACCGCCTTGCGCCAGGCTGTTGGTGCGCCGGAACACCTCGCGCCGCATGAAGGGGATGCGCGCGGTCATATCCGTCTCGATGAAGCCCGGCGCAACGGCGTTGACTGTGATGGCGCGGCCAGCGAGATCGGGTGCCATGGCCACCACAAGGCCCGCCACTGCCGCCTTCGACGCCGCATAGTTGCTCTGGCCCCTGTTGCCCGCCAGGCCCGAGGTGGAGGAGATCCCCACGATGCGACCGCCGTCCTCCAACCCGCCGACCGTGTCCGTGTCGAGCAGGACCTCGTTTATGTGCATCTGGGCGACCAGGTTGACCCTCAGGACCGAGGCCCAGCGCTCTGCATCGGTGTTGACCAGCAACTTGTCGCGGGCGATCCCTGCGTTGTGGACGATCCCGTAGAGTCGCTGCCCGCGCTGGGCGACGTGGCTGGCGATGCGTTGGCCTGCATCGGCCGCGGTGACGTCCACGTGAAGGGTTGTACCGCCCACCTCGTTGGCAACCGCAGCCAGCGATTGGCCCGCGGCAGCAACGTCGACGGCCACGAGGGCGGCGCCGTCGCGGGCCAGAATCCGACAGATCGACGCGCCGATGCCGCGTGCGGCACCCGTGACCACGACGAGCTTGCCCTGAAGCGGCGCGTCGGTGCGTCGTGGGTCGGTGCTGCTCGCGGCGACCCGCCACGACTGGCCGTCGACAAACGCGGAGCGGCCTTGGAGCAGGAACTCAAGGGTTGAGGACACGTCGGAGGCGCCCGCAGCACGGTCGAGGTACACCAGGTTCGCGGTGGCGCCACCAAGCAATTCCTTGCCGATGGTGCGGGTGATGCCATCCAGGCTGCGCGCGACGGCGTGCGCCTCCCAGCCTCGCTCGGCGGCACGCGCCAGAATGATCACGCGACCGGAGGCCTCCAACGACCTCAGCGCGGGCCGCACCACGGCACGTAGGTCCTCCAGAGCGTCGACGGTGGACACCTGCGTCGCATCGATCACGATCGCCCCCACAGGCGACCCGTATCCGGGGGGGCTGTCCGCAGGCGTGTCCATGACCGGGGCCTGGAATTCGCGCCCAAGGCCCACGAGTGCATGGTGCGCGACGCGGGAAGAGCCCAGGGGCGCGAGGACGATGGGACCGGACGGCCAAGCACGCCCCCTGCGCAGCGGGGCAGAGCGCGGCATTCCCGCACGCCGGGCGATCGATTGTCCGGCGGGGGAGTAGAAGACTCTCTCCAGCATGTCCATCACACGGCCTCCAAGATCGCAACCACTCCAAGTCCTCCCGCTGCGCACACGGAGATGAGACCTCGAGATCCTGGCCCGCGACGGTGAAGCAATTTGGCGAGGGTGGGTACGATACGCGCCCCGGTGGCGGCGAAGGGATGCCCGACGGCCAAGGAGGAACCCGTGACGTTGAGGCGGGACCGGTCGAGCGTGCCGATCGCGCCAGGCAGTCCCACGCTGCGGCAATAGTCGTCGGATTCCCACGCCGCAAGAGTGGCGAGCACGGTGGAGGCGAAGGCCTCGTGGACCTCCACCAGCGCAAAGTCCTCGACAGTGAGCCCCTGGCGCGCGAGCAGCCTGCCTGCGGCCGCCACGGGGGCCAGTAAGAGATCGGCGCCCGAAGGGTGATCGACGGCGGCGACCTCGGCGTCGACCACGCGCGCCAACGCAGGCAGGTGGTGGTGTTTGGCCCATGCGGCATCCGCCAGCAGGACGGTGGCGGCGCCATCCGAAAGTGCGGTCGAGTTGCCCGCCGTCATGGTTCCATCGGGGCCGCCGAACACGGGCTTGAGCGCGGCGAGTTTCTCGATCGATGTGTCGGGGCGCAGGAGGGCATCTTGAGTGACGCCCTGATACGGGGTGACGAGGTCGTCGAAGAAGCCGTCCTGCCACGCGACGGCAAGGTGACGATGAGAGGCGGCTGCCAGTTCGTCCTGAGCCTCGCGGCTGATTTCCCAGGACCGTGTCGTGAGTGCTTGATGCTCTCCCATCGATAAGCCGGTACGCGGCTCCAGGACGCGCGGCACGGCGGGTGCAAGGTGCGCAGGTCGGATGCGGGCCAACGCCACGATGCGGTCCTTCGTGGACCGGGCATTGCCAGCCTTCAGCAAGATCCGCCGTAGGGGATCGCTCACCGCGATCGGGGCGTCGGAGGCCGAATCGACCCCCGCGGCGATTCCGGATTCGATCTGACCCAGCCGAATCTTGTTCGCGATGTAGATGGTGGTCTCGAGACTGGTTCCGCATGCCTGCTGAAGGTCGCACGCGGGAGTGTCGGG
>JASBTB010000070.1 GCA_030148645.1 Demequina sp.
GTCTTCACCGACGTCGCGAGCGCAGTCGCGACCGAGTGCACCGCACCCGCCCTGTTGGCCCTGGGCGTGCCGACCCGTTTTGTCCAGGGTTTTGACGACCTCGACACCCCCGTGCCTTTGCTTGAGGTGGTCGCACGCTTCGGCACGCCGCCCGTGCGCCAGCCCGAGTCCGGGGACGTGTTGCTCATTGCCGGTCCCCCGGACCAGGCGCTCGCAGTGGCCACGCAGGTGGCCGCATGGTTGGGCGTGCCCGCTAGGTCGGTGATGTTGGCCGGACAGATCGAAGCCGTCCGTGGCCACGGTCGCCGCATTCGTACGGAAGACCAGGCGCGCGTGGTGCGTCGTCGCGCCGAGGAGGCCGCCCAATTCGGCGACCCCACCATCGTCGCGATGGGTGTTGGTCCGGGGCGGCGGGCTGCCGCGGCTGCCGCTGCCCTGTTCGCCGCGATCGAAGCCGACACCACATGGGCCGTGGTCGATGCGACGAAGCGGGCCGCTCGCTACTCAGGCGAACTTGCGCTCTTGGGTGAGTATCGCAAGGTCGATGCGCTCGCGGCCGTCGGGATTGCCGATGCGCAGGCACCGGCGGCCCTTCTCGACGCACCCGTTCCCGTGGCCTGGATGGACGGACTACCGGCGACTGGCCTGGTGTGGGCAGCACTGTTGGGCGAACGGATCGCCGCCCAGGGGTGACGGTGCGCCATCGTCCCGATCGACAGCGGGACACCGATAGCCGACCCGCGGTCGGCCGGGCTTGTCGCCTCGGCGGCCCGAACCGGCTAGTCTCGCACCATGCTCGTCCTGTCGCGTCGTGTCGGTGAGCGTCTCATCATCGGCAAGGACATTGTGGTGACGATCATCGATGTGCGCTCCGATGGTGTGCGGGTGGGCATCGACGCTCCGCGGGAGGTGCGGGTCACCCGGGCCGAGATCTTCGAGGCCGTGGAGAAGCACAACGTCGAGGCCGCCTCCGCAGACGACAGCGCGCTTGAGGCCCTGCGTGGATTGGCTCCCTCGCCCGCCGCGATGCCAGCCAAGAAGCCGAAGGGCGACGCAGGGGTGTAGAGCCTCTTAACTGGTGCCAGGTTACCCCGCGCGGGCCTCGGTTCGCCTACCCGGTCCCGACTGCTCACCGGACGCGACATCCTGCCGATGGGTCCCCCGACACGGTGGCCAGCCGCCGCCAGGACGGCAACGGGAGAGTACCCATGGACGGGATGGACGACATCGTCCGCGAATTCGTGGTGGAGAGCTACGAAAACCTGGATCAGCTCGATCACGACTTGGTTGCGCTCGAAGATCAGCCTGGTTCGCGAGAGTTGCTCGGTTCGGTGTTCCGCACGATCCACACCATCAAGGGAACGAGCGGCTTTCTCGCGTTTGGCGTGCTCGAGTCACTGACTCACGTGGGCGAGAATCTGCTCGCGCAGTTGCGCGACGGCAAGCGCCCCATGACGCAGCGAACCACCGATGTGCTCCTCAAGATGGTCGACGCGGTGCGGGAGATTCTGCACACCATCGAGGTGACCGGTAGTGAAGGCGATTCCGACTGGTCCTCCGTGGTGTCCGACATGCAAGCCGTGCTTGACGACCCGACTGGCGGCCCAGTTGCCACGCCCGCATCGGGTGCCGCCCCGCCCGTACCTGGTTCCGGACCTGCCACGCCAGCGCCAATAGTTGCGGTCAAGCCCGTCGCCGAGCCTGACGCGACCCGGGCCGCGACACCTGCCGCGAAACGCAAGGCCCCGGCAAAGCCGCGCGCCAAGGCGCGCTCCCCACGCAAGAGTGCGGATCGCAAGGCGAGTGCTGCGGAGCCGATGCCCTCCCCCACCTTGAGTGCCCCCGTCGATCCCGAGGAGACACTGGAGGTCAGCGAGCCCGACGTGGCGAATGCCCTTCACGAGGTTGGTGCCGGGTCTCCCGCGCCAGCGCGCACGGACGACGCCCCGGCGAGGTCCGCCGCCGACGCCTCGATTCGTGTGGATGTCGAGGTTCTCGACGCTTTGATGCGCCATGTGGGCGAGTTGGTGCTTGCCCGCAACGCCATGACGCGACTGGCGACCGACCTCGGCGATGCTTCGCTGGTGCGCGCCTCGCAGCGCCTGTCGCTCATCGCGACCGAACTGCAGCAGGGTGTGATGAAGACCCGGATGCAACCCATCGAACATGTGTGGTCCAAGGTGCCGCGCATGGTGCGGGACATTTCGGCGGCGCTGGAGCGCCACGTCCGGCTTGAGATGATCGGCCAGGACACGGAACTCGATCGCGGACTCCTCGAGGCCATCAAGGACCCGCTGACACACCTGATCCGCAACGCGATCGACCATGGCATCGAGGCACCCGCAGCGCGCAGGGCGGTCGGCAAGGCGGACCAGGGAGTCCTCACCCTGCGCGCCTTCCACCAGGGCGGTCAGGTGGTGGTCGAGATTGGCGACGACGGCAAGGGCATCGATCCGAAGGTGATTGCCGCACGGGCGCTCGAACGCGGACTGCGTACGCAGGCGCAGGTCGCGGCGATGAGCACCCAGGACATCCTGAACTTGCTGTTCCTGCCCGGATTTTCGACGGCGGAAACCGTCACCAACGTCTCGGGTCGGGGGGTCGGGATGGACGTGGTGCGCACCAAGGTCGAGGCGATCGGCGGTGTGGTGGACGTGCAATCCACACCCGGCCTGGGTACGACGTGGCGCTTGCGCATTCCATTGACGCTCGCGATCATGCCCGCCCTGACGGTGCGGTGCTACGGGGAGACCTACGCGGTGCCGCAAGTGAATCTGCTCGAGTTGCTTGCCGTGGACGACGAGCAGTCCGGCGTCGAGTACGTCGGCGATGCTCCCGTGTATCGCCTGCGGGGACAATTACTACCGTTGGTCGACCTGCGCGATGTGCTCGGCACAGCGCCCCGCGAAGGACTTGTCGACACAGTAATCGTGGTGCTTCAGGCCGACGGCGGTCGCTTTGGACTCGTGGTAGACCAGGTACTGAACACGGAAGAAATCGTCGCCAAACCCATCGGCGCCGCCGTGAAGAACATCGGCCTGTATGCGGGGGCGACGCTACTGGGCGACGGATCCGTGTCTCTCATCCTGGACATCCCTGCGGTCGCGCGCAAGGCCCTCGACCTCGACTTGCAGGACGCCGTTCGCGCCTCGGCCGGCGAACTCGCAGCCGCAGTGCCCAAGGAACCGATGCTCATCGTTGCGGTGGGCGAGGGGCGGCAAGTGGCCATTGCCCTCGGCGCGGTCACACGCCTCGAACGGCTGCCCGCAAGCGTCATCGAACAGGTCTCCGGGTCGGCAGTGATGCAGTACCGCGGCAAGATCACCCCGGTGGCAGATCTGGCCCAACTGCTGGGCGACGGCGGGACGACCCGCGAAGAGTTCGCTGTGGTCATCTGTACTCGCGGCGACCGCACTGTCGCTTTGATCGCCAACGAAGTGGTCGACATCGTCGACTGCGACAAGGTCGACTTCTCCGACGTGTCCGGCCACGGACTGCTCGGGTCGATCGTGGTCAAGGGCCGGGTGACAGAACTGCTCGACCTGCGCGGCGCGGTCGAGGCAATCGACGCGAGTTTCTACGACGACCACGAGTCTGCACTTGTCGGTGCCGGATCGGAGGCCTGACATGCGACACCACCTTGCGACCTTCACGCTCGACAACCGCCTCTACGGCGTGGACGTCTCCCGTGTCCAGGAGGCCTTACGCCTGCACCAGCGCACGGCAGTGCCGCATGCGCCGCGCACCGTGGCCGGCTTGGTGAACCTGCGCGGACAGGTGGTACTCATGGTGGATCTGCGCGCCCGCCTGGGGCGCGAACCGTACGGCCCGGACGACGAGCCGATGATGGTCGTGGTCAAGGTCGATGGTGAGCCCGTGAGCCTCCTGGTCGATCAGGTCGGCGACGTGCTCGAACTGAACGCCGATCAGTTCGGTCCACCGCCGCCCACGCTCGAGGCCGCACTGCGCGACGTTGTCACCGGGGTGTACTCCATGGACGAGGGTCTCCTCCTGTCGCTCGACGTCGACCTGGCCGTCCGCGTCTGAAGCCGCAGCGCCTCCATGTCGCCCACCGTCCAAGGAGTGATCGTGCTCAAGGGGAATCTGCGCAATGCAGCCCGTGGTGCTCGGCGGCTGTTCGTGCGCCGGCCGGACGGCGCGCGTCGCGCGGTGACGTGGCACGACAACGTGGGGATCCAGACCAAAATCTTCGCCGCCCTGGCTCTCATGGCGGTCCCGGCGGTGGGTGCCGCGGTCGCCGTCGTGGTCATGGGTTCCCAGGCGGTGAGCGAGAACCAGAAGATCGTGCAAACCCAGGAGGACATCTTCGTCCCGGTTGCCGAGTTGCGCGAACTGTATGCCCTCGAAAGGGTGGAACTCGACCGGCTGGTGTTCGCCACGGATGCCGCGTCGCAGCGTGTGGCGGTCGCGAAGATCGCCGACATCGATGCGAGAGTCGCGGCGATCAGCGACCAACTCGAGGCTCAGCCCATGGTCGGCGACACTCCCGCCTGGAAAGGGCTCCTGGCGGCGAGGTCGTCGTGGCGGCAACTGCGCGACAGCACGTTGATGCCTCTGGCGAAGGATGGCGACCTCGCCGGATACGTCGATGCCGACGCGGGCAAGGGTGCCGCGAGCCGGGAAACCGTCACGGGGGTCCTGACCGCGTTCGAGTCGGCCCTTGCTGACTACGCCGATGCCCGCGTACAAAGCGCGCGAACGAGCAAAGAGGCGGCCACCATCGTCGTTGCGGTGTTACTCGTCGTCGGCGTGGCGCTTTCCGTGTGGTTCGGCACACTGGTCGCGGTCACCGTACGCCGCCGGGTCAAGCGCGTGGGGGACGTTCTCGATGCGATGGCCACGGGAGACCTCACCCGGTCCGCCCGCGTCCCGGGCAGCGACGAGGTGGGTCGGATGGCGACCCAACTCGACGAGGCGCGGCGCCATCTCGCGTCGGTGCTCAGCGACGTGCATGAGGCAGCGTCGACGCTCGCCAGCGCGATCGAGACGATGTCGACGGCAGCACGCCACGTCAGTTCCGGTTCGCAGTCGACCGCAGCGAACGCGACCCGGGTTGCGAGCGCGGCCGACGAGGTTTCTCGCAACGTTCACGCAGTGTCCTCCGGTGCCGAGGAGATGGAATCCTCGATCGAGGAGATCTCCCACAACGCCGTGGAGGCGGCGCGGGTGGCCACGGACGCCGCCCAGGTTGCGGCCACGACCAACGGCATCGTCTCCCAACTCGGGGTGTCCAGCCAAGAGATCGGCGACGTCGTCAAGGTGATCACGCAGATTGCGGCGCAGACCAACCTGCTGGCGCTCAACGCGACCATCGAGGCCGCGCGCGCGGGAGATTCTGGCAAGGGCTTCGCCGTGGTTGCTGGCGAGGTGAAAGAGTTGGCGCAAGAGACGGCAAAGGCCACGGGAAACATCGCGCAACGCGTCGATGCCATCCAATCCGATACCGAAGCAGCGGTGGTGGCCATCGGGCGGATCGCCGACATCATCGAGTCCATCAATGCCTTCCAGTCGACCATCGCTGCAGCTGTCGAGGAACAATCGGCGACCGCACACGAAATACGTCGCAGCATGGCGGTCGCCGCCGACGGCTCACGATCCATCGCATCGTCCATCACCGATGTGGCTGCCGAGACGGCGTCGTCCGTGGCGGCGTTGACGACGTTCGATGGGTCGATCGACCAGCTCTCTTCTTTGTCGGCCACGCTGCGCGCACGCGTCGCGGAGTTCTCGTACTAGGGGATGCGCATGCCCGCCATCAGAGTGTTGGTCGTCGATGATTCGGTGGTGGTGCGCCGCCTCGTGTCCGACGCGCTCGCCGCCGACCCCGAGATAGAGGTGGTCGGAGTAGCCCAGAACGGCTCCATCGCCGTGACCAAGGCCCGAGCGCTGCGTCCGGACGTCATCACCATGGATATCGAGATGCCGGTGATGACGGGCATCGAGGCGGTGATCGCCTTGCGTGCGCGGGGCCTCACGATGCCGATCGTGATGTTCTCCACCCTAACCGAACATGGCGCCTGTGCGACCCTCGACGCGCTTGCGGCCGGGGCGACCGACTACGTCACCAAGCCCACCAATCCGGGCACCAGGGAGCAGGCAACGGACGTCATCGGCGCCCAACTGGTGCCCAAGATCAAGGCGCTGTTTCGGCGACCCACGCTTCGCCGCCGCGAAACGATCCTCGCACCGCGAGTGATACGGCCACGCACTGCGCGAGCCGTGATGATCGGTTCCTCCACCGGCGGGCCAGAGGCGTTGTCGAAGGTCGTCGGCGGCCTCACCCGGGCGTTGCCGGTACCGACACTCGTGGTACAGCACATGCCACCGCTGTTCACGGCTCAGCTTGCCGCCCGCCTGGACCGGATCGGTCCCAGCCGTGTCCTTGAAGTCCAGGGTGGCGAGGCGCTCGAGGCCGGAGTGATCTATGTCGCACCGGGTGACTATCACCTGGAAGTGGCCGATGAGAGGGGACGAGTGGTGACGCGCTTGTCACACGGCGACCAGGTGAACTTCTGCCGACCGGCCGTGGACGTCCTGTTCCGCTCCGCAGTCGACGTATTCGGTGCCGACCTACTGGGAGTTGTCTTGACGGGAATGGGTTCAGACGGACGTGAGGGATCGCGAGCCGTCGTCGCCGCCGGGGGTCGAGTCTTCGCACAGGACGAGGAGACGTCCGTGGTGTGGGGGATGCCGGGTGCCGTGGCGACGGCCGGACTGGCTCACCAACTGTTCCCCATCACGGCAATCTCCGAAGCGATCATGCGTGCCGTGCCGAGCCGACCCGCGCACCGGGACCCGACGGTATGACGCTCGCGGCAGACACCTTCGACTTTGTCGCGACCCTGGTGCGCGATCGCAGCGCCATCCAGTTGGACAGGGGCAAGGAATACCTCGTGGAGAGCAGGCTGGCTCCGCTCGCGCGAAGTGCCGGTGCCACGGATGTCGATGCGTTCGTCAGGGCGCTGAGGGCGGACATCTCGCAACACGAATCGGTAGTGGAGGCACTCACGACCAATGAGACGTCGTGGTTCCGAGATCTTCACCCCTATACGGTGCTCAGATCGACGGTGATTCCCGCGCTCGCGACGGCAGGGCGTAGCCCCGTGCGCATCTGGTCGGCGGCGTGCTCCACGGGGCAGGAGCCCTACTCGATCGCCATGACGCTCGCCGACAACTTCCCGTCGCTCAAGGCGCACATCGTCGCCACCGATATCGCCGACAATGTGCTTGCTAAGGGTCGCTCTGGACGCTTCACGCAACTGGAGATCAACCGTGGCCTGCCCGCGCCGATGCTGGTCAAGCACTTCGAACGTCAGGGCCCGTGTTTCGAGATCGCCCCGCACCTGCGCAACCGGGTGATGTTTCGCAAACACAACCTGTTGGAGCAGCCACCTGGCGGCGGACCGTACGACATCGTGTTCCTGCGCAACGTGCTGATCTACTTCGATGTCGTCACCAAGCGCAGCGTTCTGGCCAGGGTGCGGGCGGCGCTGGCTCCCGGCGGATACCTGTTCCTGGGTGCGGCCGAGACAACCATCGGCGTGGACGACACGTGGGAGCGGATCCAGGTGGAACGCGGCTGCGTCTACAGGACCCGAGAAGGGAAGAGGATATGAAGGCCCTCGTCATCGACGACTCTCGCGTGATGCGCAAGATCGTCGGCAGCATCTTGAGCGGCGTCGGATTCGAGACGCTGGAAGCCGAGAACGGCCAGGTTGCGCTCGACACGATGGCAGCGCACCACGACATCGTTTTGTGCTGCATCGACTGGAACATGCCGGTGATGACCGGTTTCGAGTTTGTGGTCCAGGTGCGCAAGCGTGCCCAGTGGCGCGACGTCACGCTCATGATGGTGACCACCGAGGGTGAGCAGGACCAGATCGTGCGCGCCCTCGCGGCGGGCGCGCACGAGTACATCATCAAACCATTCACCCCCGAGGCGATCCTCGACAAGCTCCAGTTCCTCGGACTTGTGGAAGTACAGGAGACGGTATGACCATCCCAGCCACCTGGGAGCCACTCAGCGCCGTGGACCCGGTCCTCACGATTGCCCAGGACCTGTTCACGACCATGATCGACGGCGAGCCAGGACACCTCAACCCCTGGGCGGGAGCCGATCCCGACCTCGAAGACCCGCGCTACACGTGGGTCGACGTGAACGGTCCCGTGGTCACCAGGGTCATGCTGACGGCCAGCCGAGTCACCGGCGAGCGCCTCACGCGCGCCCTGCTGGGGATGGACACGGTCGAGTACGTCTGCGATGCGGACTTTGCCGACGCGGTGGGCGAGATCGCCAATGTGGTGGGCGGCAATGTGAAGTCGCTGGTGACCAACCCGGGGGCGCTGACGCTTCCCGTGGTCACGCATGAACGCCCCGACATGGACACGGCGACGTGTCTGCTGGAGACCTATTTTGGATGGAGGGGCGCCCCCCTGGGCGTCGGTCTTTGGGCTCTGACGTAAGCACAGCGGGCCACAGGCCCGACGGAACGAGGACAGAAAGGGGTGACGAACCATGAAGGTCGTAGTTGCCGACGACAGCCGTGTGATGCGGCAAATCGTGATCCGCACTCTTCGGCAGGCGGGTTATGACTGGTGGGAAATCGAGGAGGCGGAGGACGGGGCCGTGGCGCTGGAGAAGATTCGTGCGTCGCAACCCGACTTTGTGCTGTCTGACTGGAACATGCCAGAGATGACGGGCATCGACCTGTTGCGCAGCCTGCGTCGGGAGGGCAATGAGACGCCTTTCGCGTTCGTAACCTCTGAGGGTTCTGCCGCTATGCGACAGCAGGCCGAGCAGGCTGGTGCGCTGTTCCTCATCGCCAAGCCGTTCACTGCGGAAATCTTCCGTGACACGATCGACCCGTTCATCGCATGAGCGCCGACTTCAAGCCGACCCCCGTGCCCTCGGCGTTCGAGGTGCGCGACCTGATCGAGAGCCTGTTGGGCAGGCCGGTGGAGTGGACCGCCACGTCGAGCATCGTCGACCCCATCGACGGGGCTACCGTCGGCGCCTATGTGAACGATCTGGGCAACATCGGCGCCGTCATCCTGGTCGACGTGCCGCTTACCGCGTGGGCTGGCTCCGCGATCGCTTTGCTGCCTCACGTGGGTGCGCAACACACCGTGACGACCGGTTTGGTCACGCCCGCCCAATTCGACAACATTACCGAGATTCTCAACGTGGCGGCGTCGATGTTCAACAAGCCCGCCACCCAGCACCTGCGGCTGGAGTCCACCTACGCGCCGCGGGAGACGTTGCCGCCTCCCGTGCAGAAGTGGGCTCTCGCACCTGCTGGCCGACTAGATGGCACGTTGACGATCCAGGGTTATGGGGGCGGCCGAATCTCCGTGATCGTCCCGTACTGATCTCGCTGGTGTGCGTCACCCTTGCGGTGCGAACTCCCAGTGCCACGGCTCCCGCGGAACGTTCTCTACGAAGCCGTATTCCTTGGCGTTTTGGCGCATCCAGGCTTGCGCAGTCGGGTTGAGTTTCACGTCCACCGCCAGTGCCCAACCATGCTCGCTAGTGCCTGGTTGGGCGGCGCGCCCGCCCTGCGAATACAGACCCAGTTCCTGTGCCAGTTTGACCTGAGATTCGTACTCGCGGTATCCGTCCGTCACTGAAATGGACACGCCGGCTGCCTTGGCGTCGGCCATGAGCGCATTCAGGCTCTTGGCGGCCGGGGCCCACAGTCGCTCGTTCGATCCGTTCAGGGGCGCGAGAGCGTCGGCCGGAATCTTGCCGTTGCCATAGTTGGCGAGCGAACGCGGCACGCCTTGCGCATTGAACTCGGCAGCGGCCGCCGCAAGGTCCGTTTGCCCCGGCGGCGTGACGGAGGCGAGGATGTTGGCAAAGGAGGCGCCAGCAGTGAACAGGCTTCCGGGCGTGGCTTCAGGTGCGAACACGCTGGCGGTGGCGGCCGATGCGGACGTTGCGGCCAGATTCGTGGCGTACGGGGTGCCTCGCGACGGCGTCACACCGGGCGTCACTGAGGCGATGAGGGCGCTGATCTGACCCACGCGTTGACCAATCGCGGCCATGGCTTCCACGCTTCACTCCTCCCACATCGTCCGGGCCTCCTATCGGCTACGGCGACCACGCCGTAAGCATTCGTGGGGCGCGTGTGCCGCATGCTACGCTTTCCCGGCGCGCGAGTGGCGGAACGGCAGACGCGCTGGCTTCAGGTGCCAGTGTCCGAAAGGGCGTGGGGGTTCAAATCCCCCCTCGCGCACCACAGCAGGCCCCCGAGATATCGGGGGCCTTTGTTGTTCGCTCCATGGCGGCGCCTCCGTCACCCTTGTGGCACCCAGGTGCGGGGGCTTTCTCCTTACTTTTCAGGCGCGATGGCCGAATCGGGTGGTATCCGCCGCTGATGTTGGGACATGCGGCCTGGGAAGTTTGGGAGTGAACCCACTGTGACAAGCCTCAGTGTGAAGAGACGAATACCCCGCGCAACGTTGACGGTGCAAATCTTGGCGGCAGTCGGAAGTGCGGTGGCTGCCCTCATCGTGGTGGCTTCCGTCGCGACGACGTCCATGGCCTCCATCGAAGCGGACACGCGGAACATGAACGCCGACCAGGCGCGAATGAGCGCAAGTGTCATGGACCTGGAATCCAATCTATCGGAGGCGCAGAAGGCAGCCGGCATCGTGGCGTCCTACCCGGTCGACGAACGTCCGGCCCAAGTGGCCGGACTGCGCTATACGTACGCCCAGTTGGACCAGGAGTTCGTGACGTTCGGCGCCGCGTTCGAGGAGACGTTCGGCCGGGCTCCGGTGGGGCTCGATGCGGCTCAGGCGACGTGGCTGGAGTATCGGAACCTGGTGCTGAACCAGTTGCTCCCGGCCGCCATCCGCGACGATCTGAACATGGTCAAGACGGTCCGCGAGGGTATCGCGGCCGAGGCGTACGCAAACCTCGTCGCCGCAGTATCCTCGTTGCGCGACGACATGGCCGCGGAACTGGTGCTCCAACAGGACGCGAATTCGGCGCGATCGGAGGACGTGCGGACGCTCGTCCTTATTGTGGGGGGGGTCGGCCTCGTCATCTCGGCGACGCTCGGATGGTGGTTTGCACGCAGAATCGGGCGCGCCGCCCACAAGGTGAGTGCGGCTCTCGAAGCGATGGCGCAGGGCGACCTGACCGTCGCCGCGCCCGTCTTGTCCAGGGACGAGATCGGCGACATGGCCGCAGCCTTGGCCACGGCGCAGAAGGCGCTGCGCGAGACGATGGCAGAGGTGGTGGTCTCCGCGCAGACCGTGGCCTCCGCGGCAGAGGAACTGTCCGCCGCCAACAGCCAGGTGGCCGCGGGCTCGCACGAGACTTCGGCACAGGCCGACGTGGTGGCCTCCGCCGCGGACGAGGTGAACCGCAGCGTGCAGGCGATCGCCTCCGGGGCCGAACAGATGGGGACCAGCATCGCGGAGATTGCCCACAACGCCCACGAGGCGGCCCGCGTCGCCTCTCAGGCGACGGGTGTGGCGGCGTCCACGAACGAGCAGGTGCGGCGCCTGGGCGAGTCGTCACAGGAGATCGGCACCGTGGTCAAGGTGATCACGAGCATCGCGGCGCAGACCAACCTGTTGGCGCTCAACGCGACGATCGAAGCCGCCCGAGCGGGCGAGGCTGGCAAGGGGTTCGCCGTCGTCGCGAGTGAGGTGAAGGACTTGGCTCAGGAGACCGCACGGGCCACCGAGGATGTCGCGCGTCGTGTCGAAGCGATCCAGCAGGATACCGGCAGCGCGGTGAAGGCCATCGCCGAGATCACGGCGATCGTCAAGGAGATCAACGACTTCCAGATGACCATCGCGTCGGCCGTCGAGGAGCAGACCGCGACCACCAACGAGATGAGCAGGGGGGTGACCGAGGCGGCAACCGGTTCCGGCGACATCGCGCTGAACATTACCGCCGTCGCATCGTCCGCTTCCGACGCCTCCAACGTGTTGGAGCAGATGGGAATGTCGGTGTCAGAGTTGGCTGAGTTGTCCGCTCACCTGCGGGCCAAGGTGGAACAGTTCCAGTACTAGCACCCGACGGCGTCAAGCCACGCACGAGCCCTTGCGCACCACTAGCCTCGCCTCGTGGCGGGAGGCGACCATGCCGTCGGCGACCTCGTGAACTCCCCCGGCAGCCCAGCCTCCGCCTGGCCCCAGGCCCGGCCGCGACGTTACTGGCGAGCCGCCGACGAGCCGCAGGAGTAGGGCAGCACGGTCACGCTGGCACCGTGAGATCGAGCACCCACCGGTCCTGCTCGAGGCGGAAGCCGACACGTCGCAGGTACTCCGCATCGGTCGCGTCGTGAGGCTTGAGCGTGAGAAAGCGGAAGCCCGCGGCGGGCAGCGCACCGGAATCGCTGTACACAAAATGACCTGGCGTGAAATCGCGGAAGCGTGGCTTCACCCAGTCAAGTTCCACCTCGCCGTGGCCGTCTCCCAGGTCCCGTACGACGACCACTCCTACCGCCTCGTCGCCGCGCACCACCAGCAAGGTGCGACGCGTTCCAGCGACCCCGCCGGGGTCGGCGACAAACCCGGGTTGGTGTGCCTGGATGTCGTCCGCATGCACCTCGAGCACGTGCCGCAGGTAGGCGTCGTCGGGAGCCACTGCGATGACCTTGAAAACCTCCGGGTCATCGCCTTCGCGATACAGCCGGAACAGCCAATAGACGTTGATGACGGCGATGGCACCGTTCATGGCCGCGAAGGGCCACACCTCGATGATCGCGTTGTAGACGGTGGCGACCACGGATCCGGTGAGGTTCATCCACCGAAACCGCAGCATCCTGGCCTGCATGAGCGAGAAGACGATGAGACCGGAGCCGATCCATCCGATGATTTCCAAGACTGTTTGCACGGGCCCAGCGTACGTGAGCGGCATAGTCTCGACGTATGATGACCAACTTCGTGCGCGCCGACGCCTGGGTGTGGGCGGTCCGGCTCTACAAGAGCCGGACGCAGGCCGCTGCGGCGTGCCGTGCAGGTCACGTGCGCGTCAACGGGGATCGGGCCAAGCCAGCCACTCATGTCACGATCGGCGACCGCGTGGTGGTGCGCACCGGAGGTGTTGACCGGATCGTGGAGGTCAGACAGTTGTTGCTCAAGCGGGTCGGGGCAGAGGTGGCCGCAGCCGCCTACATCGACCACACCCCGGCGCCGCCCCCGCCCGAATTCGTCGCCCCTGCCGCGCGCCGCGATCGGGGTAGTGGTCGGCCCACCAAGAAGGAGCGCCGCCAACTCGATCGGCTACGCGGCCGCCGTTGACAGCGCGCCATCCCGCGGTCGATGGCGCCCCGGGCCGTTCGGCGCGGCTCGACGGGATTAGGCTCACTTCCATGCCCCGACCCTTGGCCGACATCGTGGTCGTCACCTACAACCCCGGCGACACCATCACGTCGTTCTTGCAGTCCGCCGTGGGCGCTAAGGGCGTCGCCAGCATCACCGTGGTCGATAACGCCTCCGGCGACGACGTCGCCCAGCGGGCCGCGGCCGAGACTGGGGTCGGCTTTGTGCAGACGGGCCGCAACGGCGGGTACGGCGCGGGTGCCAACGTCGGTGCCGCTCGGGGCCGCGCGCAATGGATACTCGTGTCCAACGCCGACATCGTGCTCGAGCCGGGAGCGGTAGCGGCGCTCCTGGAGGTCGCCGCGACGGACGATGCCATCGGCGCCGTCGGACCGCGGGTGCAAGAGATCGACGGCACCACCTACCCGTCGGCGCGGCCGCTGCCCACGCTCCTGCTCGGCGCGGGGCACGCACTCTTCGGCAAGGCCTGGCCGCGCAACCCGTGGACGCGGCGCTACAGGCTCAACCTCCACCCTCTGGGTGGGCAGGTCGATGCCGGCTGGCTGTCCGGGTCGTGCTTCTTGGTGCGTCGCGCGGCATGGGAACGGTTGGGCGGCTTCGACGAGCGCTACTTCATGTTCTTCGAGGACGTGGACCTGGGAAGGCGTCTGGGCGAGGCCGGGTACCGGCAGGTGTGGGCGCCTCGTGCAGTCGTCACACACCTGGGCGGACACAGTTACCGCTCAGATCCGGCACCCATGCTGAAGGCACACCACGAATCGGCCCGGCTGTATGTGGCGAGCGTTTACCCCCATTGGTGGCAGGCTCCCGTGCGGGCCGCCATCGCCGCAGGCCTGGACGCTCGCGAGAAGGCCGAGGTGGCCGCTGCGCGCAGAAGGCTGGCGACTCGGGCAGACTAGAGCCCATGCGTGGCATCATCCTGGCTGGCGGTTCCGGCACCCGACTTCACCCGATCACGATGGGCGTGAGCAAGCAGCTGGTGCCCGTCTACGACAAACCGATGATCTACTACCCGCTGTCGACGCTCATCATGGCGGGCATCGGGGACGTGCTGGTCATCACGACGCCTCACGACGCCGA
>JASBTB010000071.1 GCA_030148645.1 Demequina sp.
CCTGGCAACACGCGTTCACACGACTGTTCGCACTCACACACGCGCCACCACCAGCCACACCAACCTGACCACCGCCGTCACGACGGCACGACCGAGTTCCCCCAGTGGACGACCGGGATGAGACGCCCGGAAGTCACTCCTACCCCGACGAATTCAGCGAACGCCGATCACGATCGCGCCGCCCGCCCCAGCCTCATCGGTGGATCGAGCCTAAGCCGCTGTCACCGATTGAGCCACATCGCATGTCACCCATACGAACAGGGTATCCAGTTGTTCGGCCAGCACAGGCGCGCTCGAACTCTGAGGTCACGCCCTTGTGGACGGCGTGGCGGCCGCAATAGGTGCTTAGGCGTCGATCACGATCGGGACGATCATGGGCCGACGGCGCAACTTGGTGCCCACAAAGCGGCCCACCACGCGGCGCATCACCTGCTGCAGTTGGTGGTTGTCCGTCGATCCGGTCTTGGCGGCCTCTTCGAGCGCCTTCTTGAGCTCCGGCATGATCGCGTCGAACACCGCATCGTCCTCAGCAATGCCGCGTGCATGAATCTCGGGGCCCGAGATCACGCGGCCGTTCGAGGAGTCCATCACCACGAACACGGACACGAAGCCCTCGTCGGCCAGAATGCGCCGGTCCTTGAGTTCGGCCTCCGTCACCTCGCCAACGGAAGATCCGTCCACGTACATGTTGTGGAACTCGATGGCGCCCACCACCTTGGCCTTGCCGTTCACCATGTCGATAACCACGCCGTTTTCGGCGAACATGATGCGCTCGCGCGGGATGCCGGTCTTGATGGCGAGGTTTCCGTTGGCCAGCAGGTGGCGCACCTCGCCGTGGATGGGCATCACGTTCTTGGGACGCACGATGTTGTAGCAGTACAGCAGCTCGCCAGCGGAGGCGTGCCCGGACACGTGCACGCGCGCGTTGGACTGGTGCACCACGGTCGCGCCGATGCGCATCAGCCCGTTGATGACGCGGAACACCGCGTTCTCGTTTCCGGGAATCAGGGACGATGCGAGGATCACCAGGTCGTCCGAACTCACCTCGACCTTGTGGTCCCTGTTGGCCATGCGGCTCAGCGCCGCCATCGGCTCGCCTTGCGAACCTGTGGACATGAAAACCACCTTGTCCGGGGGCAACTGGTCGGCCTTCTTGGGGTCGATCAGGATGCCGTCGGGGACCTTGAGGAACCCGAGTTCGGCGGCGATGCCCATGTTGCGCACCATCGAGCGCCCCACGAACGCGACGCGGCGGCCGTGGTGGTGGGCGGCGTCGATCACTTGCTGGACGCGGTGCACGTGGCTTGCAAACGAGGCGACGATGACGCGGCCCGCGGCGTTGGCGAAGAGGCGGTCCAGCGTCGGCGCAATCTCCACCTCGGACGTCGTGAATCCGGGAACCTCGGCGTTGGTGGAGTCCACCTGGAACAGGTCGACTCCCTCCTCGCCAAAGCGTGCGAAGGCGCGCAGGTCCGTGATGCGGCCGTCGAGCGGCAGTTGGTCCATCTTGAAGTCGCCGGTGTTGAGGATAGTGCCGGCGGGAGTGCGCACAAACACGGCCAGGGCGTCGGGGATCGAGTGGTTGACGGCCACGAACTCCAAGTCGAAGTCCTTGATCTGCTCCCGCTGACCCTCCTTCACGCCCAGCGTGAGGGGCTTGATGCGATGCTCCGCGAGCTTCGCGTCGAGGAAGGCGAGCGTCAGTTGGGAACCGAGGATTGGGATGTCTTGGCGCATGCGCAGCAAGTACGGCACCGCGCCGAGATGGTCCTCGTGACCGTGCGTGAGCACGATGGCCTCGATGTCGTCCAGGCGATCCTCGAGGTAACTCAGGTCGGGCAGGACCAGGTCGACCCCTGGCTGGTTCTCCTCGGGGAAGAGCACGCCACAGTCAATGATGAGCAGGCGACCGTTGTATTCGATCAGGTGCATGTTGCGGCCCACCTCGCCCAGTCCTCCGAGCGCAATCATGCGCAGGGAGCCTTCGGTTAGCGGTGGTGGGGCGGGTAGTTCAGGGTGGAAGTTCATCGTGTCATTCCTGCGGCCTCCAGGGCCGCGATGAGTGCAACGTACTCGGCGTCGCTTGCAGGCAGGAGTGGCAGGCGCATGGCTCTGCTAGGAATCACTCCGGCCCAGTGCATGGCGGACTTGGCATTGGTAGCTCCAGGTCCATTGAAAATGGAGGCATGCACGGGCGCGAGCGCCTCATGAATGCGGGTGGCTTCAGCATCGTCGCCCGCCTCGAAGGCGGCGATCATCGCCGCGATCTCGCGCGAAGCGACGTGCGAGGAAACGGAGACGACGCCGACGGCGCCGACTCGGAGGAAATCGAGCGTGAGCGGGTCGTCGCCCGAATACCAGGCCAACCCAGTGCGGGCGATGCGTTCGGCGGCTTGCTGCACGTTGCCCGTGGCGTCCTTCACGGCGACGATGCGCGGGTGGGGAGCGAGTTCGTCGAGCGCCCAATCCGACACCGGCATGGCCGTGCGTCCGGGGATGTCGTAGATCATGACGGGCAGGTCCGTCGCCCCCAGGATGGCCCTGAAGTGCGCGACCAGCCCGGCCTGACTGGGCTTGGAGTAATACGGTGTCAGGGCGAGGATGCCGTCTGCGCCGTTCTCCTCACCCTGCTCGGCCATGCGCACCGCGTGGGCGGTGTCGTTGGAGCCCGCACCGGTGAGGATCGTGATGTCGGGACCGACCGCTTCGCGGACCGCGCGTAGCAGGTCGACCTTCTCCGGCGCGTGCGTCGTGGGCGCCTCCCCCGTTGTGCCCGATAGCACCAGCCCGTCGCATCCCCGTGACACCAGGTATCTGGCCAGCGCCTGCGACGCAGCGAGGTCGATGGCGCCGCCTTCGTGCATCGGCGTCACCATGGCTGTCAGTACGGTGCCAAAGGGCTTGGTCATGGGCACCAACCTACCGCGTCGGCGTGTCGCATCGGTGTGTTTACGTTACCCACGAGACCGCGGTCTCCCCTACGCCTTGGCAACCGCGAGAATCACCACCGCGTCCTCGAGTGCGGTCAGGCCGTGCCGCATGGGCGGGATCTCGATGAGGTGTCCGGCGTCGAGGGTCATCGACTCCGCACCTGCGCGAAACTCGATCTGCCCTTGAAGCACCATGAGCGTCGCCTCTCCCGGACTCTCGTGATCCTGAAGGGTGGCCCCGGCGGCCAGCGCGATGAGGTTCTTCCGCAGCAGTTTGGTGTGGTCCCCGATGAGTTTGGCGGAACTGCGGCCGTTGGAGGCAAGACGAGCCGCTGCCAGGTGTTGGGCGGCCAACTCGTTCAGATTGAGGGATTCCATGGTGCTCCTTGTCACGCGGACGGTTCGGGATGCTCCTGCAACGCTACCGTGCCGCGTCGCGCTGCGCTCCGGGTTCGCTGGCGTCTTGTCCTGGCGCGCGACACTGCGAACCGTCCGCCTCCGGACACAGCGAACCGTTCCGACGTGCGACACACCGCCGAACCCCGCCGCGGGGGCGAAATCACGGCGCGTCGGTGCGCGAAATGGTTCGCACCGTCGGGAGCCAGCAATGCGGCACACCCCCAAACGCGCGCCGCACCCCTCGTCGGGGAGGCCCCGTCGTAGGCTGGTACGCGTGACCACCATCCCGACGCCGTACGAGGACCTGTTGCGCGACGTGCTCGCCACCGGCACCCCGAAGCGCGACCGGACGGGAACCGGGACGATGTCGGTCTTCGGCCGCCAGTTGCGCTATGACCTGCAGGCAGGCTTCCCCCTCATCACCACGAAGAAGGTGCACGTCCGCTCGATCGTGGGAGAGTTGCTGTGGTTCCTGCGCGGCGACACCAACGTGCGGTGGCTGCAGGATCGCGGCGTGAGCATTTGGAACGAGTGGGCCGACGCCGACGGCGAGTTGGGCCCCGTGTACGGCTACCAATGGCGGTCGTGGCCTGCGCCGGACGGCCGTCACATCGACCAGATTGCCCGCGTCATCGATTCCATCAAGAACCACCCGGACTCGCGCCGCCACATCGTGAGCGCCTGGAACCCCGCGCTGATCGATGAGATGGCGCTGCCGCCTTGCCACGCGCTGTTCCAGTTCTACGTGGCCGACGGCGCGCTCAGTTGCCAGTTGTACCAGCGCAGCGCGGATCTGTTCCTGGGGGTGCCCTTCAACATCGCGTCCTATGCACTGCTCACCCACATGATCGCGGCGCAGACCGGGCTCCACGTCGGCGAGTTTGTGTGGACGGGCGGCGACTGCCACATCTACTCCAACCACATGGAGCAGGTGCAACTCCAGCTCAGCCGCGAGCCCTACCCCTACCCCACCGTGAGGCTGGCGGACCGGCCGACGCTCCTGGACTACGACATCGACGACATCGAAATCCTGAACTACCAACACCACCCGGGCATCAAGGCGCCCGTAGCGGTGTGAGCGTGACGGTCAAGGCAATCTGGGCGCAGGCACGCGACCGCGCAGGCCTCCCCGTCATCGGGCGCGACGGGGACATGCCGTGGCACCTTCCCGAGGACCTCGCCCACTTCCAGGACTGCACACGCGGCCATGCCGTCGTCATGGGACGACGCACGTGGGAGGCCCTGCCGTCGAGGTATCGGCCTCTGCCCGGCAGGGTCAACATCGTGGTGACGCGGTCGGGCACCAATGTTGACGGGGCGGCGAGCGCCCCCTCGCTTGCGGATGCCCTGGCCGCTGCCAGGCGCTTGTCCCCTGGCACCGATGTGTGGGTCATCGGCGGTGCCAGGCTCTTGGCCGAGGCCGTCACCATCGCCAAGGAGGTGGTGGTCACCGAGATCGACCTGGTCACCGAGGGAGACACCTTCGCCCCCGTGCTCGACGCCGACGCCTGGACGGCCCCATGGGCGAGCGAGCCACAGGTATCGCGCCAGGGGCTGGCATACCGCTTCGTCGCGTACCGCCGCGCCGCGCATCCCCGCGCCTGAGCACTCGCGGGCGCACCCCGTGCGCGGCGTCAGAACAGCGCCCGGGGAACTCGCATGGCATGCCAGAATCGGCGCATGGCTGAGACCTGGCTGTTCCTCCACGACCGTGCGGCGGTGTTCGTTGAGATGGACCTCACGCGCAAACCTCCAGCGCCCACGCCGCATCCCCCTTACTACGGCATGAGCGATGTCGGGTTGCGATGGCCCGGCTAGGAGACGGGCCAAGAGCGCGGCCGAGAGCCCGGCTCGGGGCGCGGCTCAGGGCGCGGCTCGCTCCCGTGCGACAGCAGGCCCTATCGGTGTCCCTTGCGACCGGTGCCTACGGACTCAGCCTCGGAGCGCTGGCCGTCGCCGCGGGAATGGACCTCTGGCAGACCATCGCCCTGTCCCTCTTGGTTTTTTCAGGTGGCTCCCAGTTTGCGTTCGTCGGCGTCATCGGCGCGGCGGGCTCCCCGTGGGCCGCACTTGGTACCTCCGCGCTTCTGGGCGTGCGCAACGGCTTCTATGGGGTGGCGCTCGCACCCATCCTGCGGCCGATGCACGGGTGGCGGTTCGTGTGGGGCGCGCAGATCACGATCGACGAGTCCACCGCTGTCGCCTTGGCGCAACCTGCGGATGATCGGCAGTCGCGACGCGAGGGATTCTGGTGGACCGGCGTCGGCGTCTTTGTTGCCTGGAACGCGCTCGTGGGCGTCGGTGCGATTGCGGGCCAGTACCTCGGCGAACCGCAGGCTTGGGGGCTCGACGCCGCTGCGGCCGCCGCATTCCTCGGCCTCGTGTGGCCCCGGCTTGCCCCGCGCAAGGTTCAAGCCATCGCCGCAGCGGCGGCCGTGCTTGCCCTCGCACTCACCCCCGTCCTGCCCGCCGGGCTGCCGATCCTCGCCGCCGCCCTGGTCGCCCTGGTCGCGGGGTGGAGCGGTCCCGCCGTTGATCTTGAGCCAACGGAGGCCCCAGTATGAGTTCCGCCTGGGGGCTGTGGGTCGTCATCGTCGCTGCGGGTGCGGTGGCGTGGTTCACCAAGGCCGCTGGTCATCGGGTGCCCGACCGCTGGCTCGAGAACCCCCGCGTGCTACGCATCGCCAGTTACCTGACGGTCGCGCTGCTGTCCGCCCTGTTCGCCGTCCAGGCCTTCACCTCGGGCCGGTCCCTTGCGTTCGATGCGCGAGTAGCCGCCGTCGCCGTGGCCGCCGTGCTGTTGTGGCGGCGCGCACCGTTCATCGTAGTCGTGATCGCGGCGGCGATCGTGGCCGCGGCCCTGCGGGCGGCGGGTTGGAGCTAGCCTCGCGAGTGTGCCCGAGCCGCGGCCGCAATACTCGCGCCTCCACGGTAGGCGTGCGCAGCGCGGCTTCACACGGCGACGACCCAGGTCCTGTCCAAGCGGTCACCAGACGGCGTAGTCTCGGGGATATGACTGAGTTAGCCACACCAGACGTTTCGGTCCGCCCCGCCCGCCCCGGAGACGAACAAGAAATCGGTCGCATCCAGGTTGACGCCTGGATCGCCTCCCTCGGGGAACTCCTGGGCAGGCATCGCCACGACGCGTTCGACCGTGACGCAGTCACGCAGGGTTGGGCCGACGCAATTTCTCAGCCGCCGACGCCCGGCCACCAAGTGTTGGTGGCCACGCACGACGGCGCCGTTGTGGGCTTCACTGCGGTGGCCCCTCCCAGCACCATCATCGCGCTGGAGGTGGACCCTGCACGGCGCCGTCGCGGCCACGGTTCCCGACTGTTGGCCGCCGCCGCGGACCATCTGCGCAACAACGGGGGTGAAGAGATGAAAATATGGTCTCTCGAACGCGATGCCGTCCGCGCCGACTTCTTGGCGGGTGCCGGCTTCGCAGAGGCGGGAATGCGCCGCGAGCTGGACGGTCCGGGGCTCACGATCCCCGAGAAACTGTGGCACGCCTTTCTGGCGGACGCACCCTGACGTGTCCTGACGCGCCGAGGCCCTATGGCGCGTCGTGTGTGGCACGCCCGGCTTGGCGGTAGAGGTCTCCCGCGTGACGTAGAGACTTGCGCGCCATCGACCGATCCCCACTGGCCTCATAGGCGTGCGCCACATGAAACCAGGCAGCCCAATCGTCCGGATGAGCGTCCACGTTTCGGCGCGCCACCTCGAACACGGCGGCCTGGGCCGACTGGGTGAGTCGGCCACGCTCGTCGGTCTCTCCGTCGTGAATCGGTAGCCGATTCTGGCGCCCCAACTCGTCCGCCATGCGCTGCACCACGGCGCCCATGCGCCACTCGTGGGCCAACCACCACACACCGATCAACGGAAGCACCAGCAGCGCCACACCGAGACCCCGTGCGACCGGATCCTCGGTGGCGATGAACCTGAGGGCCTGTACGGCCACCAACGCGAAGTACAACGCGACGACGGCGGACATGGTCGCAGCAGCCAGGAACGCCGGGCGTCTGAGCAACCCCACTACAGATCCATGTAGTGGTCGAGGCCGACGGTGAGGCCGGGGTGGCGATCGACGTTGCGGATGGCGAGCAACACCCCGGGCATGAAGCTGACACGGTCGAAACTGTCGTGACGGATCGTGAACTGCTCGCCGGGGTTGCCCATGAGAATCTCCTCGTGTGCGACGAGGCCTCGCAACCGGATCGCGTGCACGCGCACCCCGTCTACGAGGGCGCCCCTGGCTCCACCGGGGTCCTTGGCCGTGGCATCGGGAGACGGCGGAATTCCTGCCTCAGTACGGGAAGCAGCAATGCCTGCCGCCGTGTGGGCCGCAGTACCGGAAGGTGCGTCGACCTTCTCAGGGTGGTGAAGTTCCACGATCTCCACGGACTCGAAGTACTTGGCCGCGGCCGCGCTCAGCCGCATGGCGAGCACCGCGCCCAAGGCGAAGTTCGGGGCCACGAGCACTCCTAGTTCGGGACGCTCCTTGAGGTGTTCGCGCACGCGGTCAAGGGCATCGGCGCTCCACCCGCTGGTCCCCACCACGGCATGGAGCCCCAACTCAATGAGCGCGTGGACGTTCGCCTCCGAGGCCTCCGGCACGGTGAAGTCAACCGCAACCTCGGCTTGGGCGCGCGTCGCCTGAGCGAGATCGTCGGCCGCGTCCA
>JASBTB010000079.1 GCA_030148645.1 Demequina sp.
CGATCGGCGCGAGGCGTACGCGCTACCGGCCGGAAACCTGGACGTGACGAGCGTCGCGCATGCGTCGGTGCCCGCGCTCCTCGATGCCGCCCTTGCCGAGTCGCGTCGCTACTCGCCGTTGCCGTGGCTGGCCGTGGCCGCGTCGGCGGACGATGCCACCGTAGGGTTGGCCAGCGCCGCGGGTGCGGCCGCGATTGTGGCCGATGCGCGGTGGGCGGGCATCGACTCGCAGGGGGCGGCGGTGGTCACGGCGAAGCCGGTTGACAATCGTGCATTCGCTCCGGTGATGGTGCCCGATGCCGAATTGTCGCTGACGCTCGCGTCCCAGTCGCCCGCCCAGCCCGCCTCGACGGCACGGGTGCTGGCGGTTGCCGCATTGCGCGCGGGCAACGGTGGCGGCTCGGTGGTGGTGGCTCCTGGAGATGGTTGGATAGTCGATGGCACACGATCGTCGCGGGCCGTCGAAACGCTACTCGATGCGCCCTTCGTCACGTCGCGCCCCTTGACGACCGTGCTTTCGGCGTCAGATCGACCGTCGATCGATCTGCCCGACAGCACGCCAAGCACCGCCGACGCGAGCTCGGATCAGGTGCTGGGCGCCGTCGCTGCCCTGGACCGGTTGAGTGTGATGGCCAACGCCACCGCCGACGCCTCCGCGATGGTCGACGCCGCTCGTGGAGCGGTGCTGGGCGCCATGTCATTGCCGGATCGCGCCGACCCCGATCGTCGGTTGGCGGAATTTGGCGACGCGCTCGAGCAGGCCAACACCGTGACGAGTGCGGTGAGCGTGACGTCGGGAACCACCCTCAATCTGGTGTCGTCTTCGGGAGACGTGCCTGTGACGGTGCGCAACGACCTCGACGTACCGATCACGGTGCGTGTCGCCATGATGTCCCGGTCGCCGATTCTGGTGCCCCAGGCCCAGCCGACCGCCACCGTGGAGGCGGGCACGGAGAGCACCGTGCTGGTACCCGTCACAGCGGTGTCCAACGGCGACGTGAAGGTGACGGTGGCGCTACGCAACGAGGAAGGCCAGACGGTGACGGTGGCCGAGACACTGCGGGTCAAGGTCCGTGCGCAGTGGGGCAACGCCACGACCGGCCTGTTCACGGTCGGTTTGGTGGTGCTCCTCATTGTTGGCGTCATCCGTACCGCGCGCCGCGGACGCAAAGACACTCGCGTACGACCGGCCGACGCTGGCGACGTCGCGGGCGCGTCAGACGTCGACGCATGAGTGACCGGGGACAATGTCAGGCATGAACTCCGACGTTGGGGACGTGACCCCGCCTGTGGATCCGGCCGATCCCGACGGGACGACCGGACCCGTTCCCGGACGCTCTGGACGTGTCGGACGCCAGACGATGGTGATGGCGTCGGGCACGCTGGTTTCTCGGGTGCTGGGGCTGGTGCGGACACTGCTGCTGGCGGCGGCGATCGGCATCACGGGGTCGGTGGCGGCCGATGCCTACGCGGTGGCCAACAAATTGCCCAATGTCATGTTTGCCGTGTTGGCCGCCGGTGTCCTCAACTCGGCTTTGGTGCCGCAAATCGTCAAGTCCTTCCAGGCAAACCGGCCCCGTACGGTTCACCGCATCCTCACGTTGGGCGGCGTGGGGATCCTCACGGCGACAGCAGTGCTGACCGTGACGGCGGGCCTGTGGGTGCGCGTCTACTCCGACGGCTGGGGTCCTGCACAGACCGCCCTGGCAACGGCCTTCGCTTTGTGGTGCATTCCGCAACTGTTGTTCTACGGGCTGTACACGTTGTTCGGGCAGGTGCTCAACGCGCGCGAGCAGTTCGGGCCCTTCATGTGGGCGCCCGCGGCCAACAACGTCGTCGCCATAGCGGGGCTCGCAGCGTTCATCGTCATCTTCGGCCCGTACGTACGGGACGACAACGCCTCGGTGCAAGCCATCGTCGACGAGTGGACCACTGGGAAGATCTTGCTTGTTGCCGCGGTGGCGACGCTCGGCATCGCCGTCCAGGCGCTCGTGCTCATCCCCGCGATGATACGTGGTGGCTATCGCTGGCGTTGGGTGTGGCGGGGTCCTCAGGGGGAGCTCAGCACGGTGGCCAAAGTTGCCGGGTGGGCCCTCGGCGCCGTGTTGGTCGAGCAGGTCGCCGTCGCATTCATCACGCGCCTGGCCACCGCGGCATCGGCCGCAGCCCCCACCGATCCGGCCGTGGCCGGTGTTGCGGCGTACGACTATGCGCTTGGCATCTTCCTGGTGCCGCACTCGCTCGTGTCCATCTCCCTGATGACCGTGTTGTTCACGCAGATGTCCCGCCACGCCGCGCTGCGCCACCTTGACCGCTTGCGCGACGTGATGAGCGACGGCGTCCGCATGGTCGGGGTGTTCACCATGATCGCTGCGGTGACGATGGCGGTCACGGCGCCTCATCTGGTGCGGGTCCTGGCACCCACCGTGACCGGAGAATCGGTCGAGGCCGTCGCGTGGGTGTTGCGCGTCATGGCGATCGGTCTTGTCCCGTTGGGGGCATCCGTCATGGTCAAGCAGGCGTACTTCGCCCTGGAGGACGGGCGCACCGTGTTCCTCATCCAGATTCCCATGGCACTGGCATGGCTGGCCGTGGCGTATGGGATTCAGGCCGTCACGGGGCCCGGGTGGTGGGTGCGCGGGATCGCCCTGGGCTTGGCCGCCACCAACACCGTGGCAGTGCTGTTGCGGCTGTGGGGACTGCGTCGGCGGCTCAATGGCGTCGATGGTCGGCGTATCCTTGTCACCCACGCGAAGGCGCTCGTCGCTGCGGCGGCCGCGGCCGCCGTCGGCATCGTCCTGATGGCTATTTCGCCGCGCACCTGGGCCCAACAGGGCGTGGACGCCATTGCGGTGAGCGGGCTACTCACGGTGGGCATCGCTGGCGTCATGCTCGTGGTGTACGGCGTCGCCTCCCGGATGTTGCGCATCGAAGAGGCGCGCACCGTGGTGGGTGCGGTGACCCGCCGTATGCGCCGCGTACGATGAAGGCCACACGAGACGACCGAGGGGTGATAGTGCAGGCCGGGGACACGATCGGGCGCCGTTTTCGGCTGGTGCGTGGCGAGGAGTACGACATTCCCGGCGCGACCCATTTTGTCGCGCGCGACCTTCGTCTGCATCAAGACGTCACAGTCGCCATCATTTCCTCGTTGGCACCGTCCTCGGTGCTTCGCGCCGCCCGCCGCGCCCAAGTGGTGCGTGACCGCCGACTGGCACGCATTCTGGCCACCGGGGTCGAGCGGCGGGAAGGCGATCGCGTCACCTATGTCGTCAGCGAGCGCCCGGTGGGGGTGCGACTGGACGCCTTCCTCGGTCGGGTCGCGTTCCTTCCAGAAACTGCCGCCGCGGTTGTCGCCGAGGTGGCCGCGACACTGATGGTTCCCGCACTGTCGGGGGTCCGCCACGGGATGATCCGACCCCGGTGCCTGACGGTCACGCCGCGCGGTCGCGTGGTGCTCTCGGGACTCGGCGTGGAGGGCGAGTTGCGGAGTCAGGCTGGCCTGGGTCGCGGGCGTAGCGAACGCGTCGACGCAGTGGCGCTGGCCCGCATCTTCGTGACGGCCGTCACCGCCATGGATGCGGACGACGTGACGTCTCACGATCTTCCCGACGACCTCACGAAGCCTGCTCGCGACCTGTGCGAGGCGCTGCTACGTGGCTCGGGTCCGCTCACCTTGTCACACATCACCGCCGCACTGGGGGCGGCAGACGCCTCCGTCTTGCGGGTGCTCGCCGCCGAGGCGCCCACGCTGTGGTGGCCGCGTTGGCCCGATCTGGACAAGGGTGCGAACCTCGCAGACGCAGACACAGACGCGGCGGCAGCGGCGCCCGCGGACGAGGTGGTCGAACCACGTGTCGGTTCCGAGGTGACCTCGGCAGACCCCATTGCGGCGCCCGCCGCGCGGGCCGACGCCGATGGTGCCCCGGCCCTGCCCGCGGATGGCGGCGCCCACGCCGGACCCGTCGACCCGTCCCCCACGCGGCTTCGAACGCGCTTCGGTGGGGCCGTCGACGACATCGACGAGTTTCACGACATCGTCGCCGCACAGAACGTCGACTCCGCTCCCTCCGTGGTCGAGGCGATCTTCGAGCGCCTGCATCAACGCTTCCCGCGCTCCGCGCCACTTGCCGACTTTGCCGAGGCGGCGCATCGTCGGGCACAAACCGTCGCCCCGTTCAACGTCGGCCCCTTGCTGGTGGCGCTGTTCGTCGTGGCGCTGTTCGTCGCCGGCGTCATCGGCGCGTCGATGATCACACAACCCATCGACCCGCCCGTCGACGGGTTGAACCACCCGTCCCAGGTCTACCCGGAATTCACGGTGGGCCAGGTACATACGCCCAGTCCCGAAGGCTGACCCGTCGCCGCGTGATGCGCGCGGCGGAATACAACGGGCCTACGATCGTGTTTGGCTCTTACTACTGAACATTGAGGTCTGACTCGTGAATGACATTCGTAACGTGGTGATCGTGGGCTCCGGCCCATCCGGCTACACCGCCGCCATCTATGCCGCAAGGGCGGGATTGGACCCGCTCGTCATCGCGGGCTCGATCACCGCTGGCGGCGCGCTGATGAACACCACCGAGGTAGAGAATTTCCCCGGCTTTGTCGACGGTATCCAGGGTCCCGTGTTGATGGAGTCGCTCCGGGGCCAAGCGCAAAGATTCGGTGCCGAGGTGGTGCTTGACGACGCGACGGCGCTCGATCTCATGGGCCCGGTCAAGCGCATCACGACGGGGATGGGCAAGGTTTTCGAGGCTCGCACCGTCATCCTGGCGATGGGCTCGGCGTACCGCGAAATCGGTCTCGACGACGAGAGGCGCCTGTCGGGCCACGGGGTCAGTTGGTGTGCCACCTGCGACGGCTTCTTTTTCCGCGGGCAGGACGTCGTCGTGGTGGGCGGCGGCGACAGCGCAATGGAGGAGGCGACGTTCCTGACTCGTTTCGCCAACAAGGTGACGGTGGTTCACCGGCGTGACGAGCTACGTGCCTCGAAGGTGATGGCCGACCGCGCCAAGGCCGATCCCAAGATCGAGTTCGTGTGGAATGCGGCGGTGACGGGTCTGAAGGGGACCGACAAGCTCTCCGGGGTGGAAGTCACCGACACGATCACGGGTGAGGTGCGCACCCTCGCTGCCAC
>JASBTB010000081.1 GCA_030148645.1 Demequina sp.
ATCGGTCGGACAGTGGACTCATGGCAAAACCCACGGACGAGGCCAGGCTGGCCGTACTGATCGATGCCGACAACGCGAGCGCCCAGCATCTTGAGCGGCTGCTGGTGGAGATCGCAAAAAATGCGGTACCGCCACCGTGCGGCGCGCGTATGGCGACTGGACGTCGTCCCAGCTGGCCAAGTGGAAGTCGGAGTTGCTGGCGCATTCGGTGCAGCCCATCCAGCAGTTCAGCTACACCACGGGCAAGAACTCCACCGATAGTGCGCTGATCATCGACGCCATGGACCTGCTGCACGGCGGCACGGTGGACGGGTTCTGCCTGGTGTCATCCGACAGCGACTTCACGCGACTGGCGGCACGCATCCGCGAGCAGGTCCTGATGGCGTACGGCTTCGGTCAACGCAAGACGCCCAAGCCGTTTGTGGCGGCGTGCACCAAGTTTGTGTACGTCGAGAACCTCGCGGGTGCGCAGGCTGCGGCGTCGTCCTCCACTGCCAAGGCCGCGGCGACCCCTTCCACGGCCGCATCGCCCAAGGCGAAGCCCGCGCTCAAGGGCGACACGCAGTTGGACAACCTCCTGTCCGAGGCCGTGGAAGCCTCGGCCGACGACGAGGGCTGGGCTCACCTGGGTCCCGTCGGCTCCAACTTGTCGCGGCTTGCCACCGACTTCGACACCCGCACGTGGGGGTTCTCGAAGCTCACGGAACTGCTCAGGGCGCACCCCGGGTACGAGGTGAGCTCGCGCTCGTCGGGCGATGGGAAGCCCAAGGCGACGGCGGTGAGGCGCAAGCCGGCGAGAGGGCGTAAGTAGGGCCGATGCCGGCGTCGGGCTACTCGGAGGTGTTGAGGTAGGCGCGAATCCGTGTGCGGATTTCGGGAAGGTCGTCGCGCACCGTCGCGATCACGACCTCCTCTTCGACGCGCGAGTAGGTGTGGGCGATGCGGTTGCGCATGCCCCACATGGCAGGCCACTGGTCGCCGAAGAGCTGCTCGCGGGTGCCCGTTGAGAGCGCGTTGAGCGCTTCGAGTCCCGCAGATATTCTCATGCAGATGGCGTCGATCGTCTTCGCATCGAAGACGCCGTCGGCGGCGTACGTGATCGCCGCGTCGAGGTGGAGGTTGGCGTCTGCGAGGCGTTCGAGGGCTGTGCGGCTCACAGCGGTACCGCCTGTTCAAGGATGTGCTCGCGCAAGTCTGGGCGGATTGAGGACTCGGGAACCAGGTCGACGCGGGCGCCGATGAGTTGCGTCAGTTCGCGCTCAAGAGTGGACAACTGCATCAAACTCATCGGCTTGCGCATGTCGAACAGCAGGTCGACGTCGGAGTCTGGCCCGTCTGTACCCTCGGCCGTGGATCCGAAGACGCGCACCCGGGTGCCGCCTGCGTCTTTGATGGCGGCGCGAACGCGCGCCGACTGTTCTCGTAGTGCCCGGGCTCGGGGGCTAGAGCCGTGAAAGCGCAACAGTCGATTGACCTCAGGCTGGCTGCGACCGATGTGGTGAGCAATATCGGCCTGGGTCATGCCCTGCGCGTGAGCGTGGCGCACGGCGGCCACGAGCTCGGCGCGGGCGGCCTCCACCGCAGCGTCGCACCGCTCCGCCACAGACGCCAACGACTCCATGTCGCGAGTATAGCAGATGCTATTTTGTGGCCGTATGGGATGTCGACCGAATGTGCGGTGGGGGCGACATGCGGCGGGCGCAGCCGCCGCCGCTGCGCCCGCGCCCCCGAGGCAGCGCGCCCCCGAGGCGAACCCCGGGGACGCGTGCCGCACTAGTCCCCCTTCACGTTGACGATCTGCCTGAGCGTGTGCCGGATCTCCACCAGGTCCGCGGCGTCTGCCATGACCTGATCGATGTCCTTGTACGCTGCGGGAATCTCGTCGATGAACGCGTCGGAGTCCTTGTACTCGATGCCCACCATGGATGCCCGCAGGTCCTCAATGGTGAACTGCCTCCGGGCGGCGCTCCTGGAGAACGCCCGGCCGGCCCCGTGCGGGGACGAGTTCAGCGCGACGGCGTTGCCGAGACCCTGAACCACGTACGACGCGGTGCCCATCGAGCCAGGGATGAGGCCCCACTCGCCCTCCCGGGCGGAGATGGCTCCCTTCCTGGAGATCCAGACGTCCTTGCCCCAGTGCCTCTCCTTGGCGGAGAAGTTGTGGTGGCAGTTGATCC
>JASBTB010000085.1 GCA_030148645.1 Demequina sp.
CGTGCAGTGGCGGCGTCGCCGGGTTTGCCCAGCGCCCGCCCGTCGATTTCCAGCATTGAGTCGCAGCCGAGGACGAGCGACGGGGTGGTGCGTGCCGCGACATCCTCCGCTTTGGCGCGCGCCAACACCAAGACGGCCTCGACGGGGCTCAGCCCGTGTGGCGATGCGGCAGTAGCGGCGGCAAGCACCGCGTCTTCGTCGACGTTGCTGACAACCACGGTGGGGCAGATTCCCGCATCCCCTAGCACGGCAAGGCGGGCGGGGGAGGCGGAGGCGAGCACAAAGGGGACGGTCACGCCTGCGAGCCTAGCGAGTGGGGCCGGGAGGTCCCGTACGGGCTACCGCCCGCGCAACCGGTTGTCGGCGTACACCAAGGGACAGCCGGCGCACGCTGGCGACGAACGCGGCACGCACGTGCCGCAAGCGGCCGACGCTGACACGACCAATCCCAAGCGGCCAGCCTCGTCGGCGACGGCTTGGGCGAGGTCGAGGGGTATGCCGAGCGCCCGTGCCGCGCTCCGAGGGCTCTCGCCGGTGGCCAACCGCTCCATCACGGCATCAAAGGATCCGCTCACAGCAGCCTGCCCACCTGGAACACGAGTGTGGCCAGCAAGTACGCGCCGATGAATTGGGCGCTGGCCGCAAGGGCGGTCCAACGCCCGCCGTACAACCTGCGCTGCTCGGCCAGTGTCGGCAGGCACGGCATATAGGACAGGACGAAGATCATGAGCGCGAGCGCTGCGGCGCCCGCGTGCCCGCCCGAGGTCTCCTCGACGGTGGCTCGTAGTTTCTGGCCCAGCGTGGACTGGGTCTGCGCCGAGGCAGCGTCGATCGCGTAGGACTGGGCGAGGGCGGCGATCAGCACTTCCTTGGCTGCGACCCCCGTCACAAGAGCGGAGGCGATCTTCCAGTCGCCCAAACCCATGGGCTTCAGAGCGGGTGCGGCCGCGTCGGCTACCGCACCGTACACGGACTCTGCGATAGGCACGTCCGCAAGCGCATAGTCACCACGCACCGGAAGGGCCTGCAACACCCACATAGCCATCACGGCCACGACGATGATGGTGCCCGCCTTGCGTACAAACGACGTGATTCGCGTCCACACACTCATGCTGAGCGAGCGTGCGTGGGGCAGCTGGTAGTCGGGCAGCGCGAGGATGAGCGGTTCGGAGACGACCTCGCGCAGCACGGTGCGGCGGGCGATCAGGCCCCAGCCGATGACGAGCGCCACCGAGACGACGTACAACGCGAACACCGTGGTGCCCGCATGGGCGGGGAAGAATGTGTAAGCAAGCAGGAGGTAGACAGCCAGGCGGGCCGTGCACGACGTCAACGGAATGAGCAGGCCGGTGAGAAGGCGCTGGCGCGCATGAGGCAGCACTGCGGTCGAGGACAGGGCGGGCACGTTGCACCCAAAGCCGACGATGAGCGGCAGCATGGCGCGGCCGTCGAGCCCCAGTGCGCGCATCGAGCGATCCGCAACCACGGCGACGCGCGCGAGGTAGCCGCTGCCCTCGAGCGCTCCCACGGCGGTGAACATGATCGCCATCAGGGGAACGAACGACAGCACAGTGCCCACTCCGGTGAGCACGCCATCAACGGCAAAGGACACGACCCAGTCCGGAGCACGGAGTTCGCCAAGCGCGGAGGACATCGCCGACGCCACTGGCCCGTCGACGAGTCGCACTGCCGCGTCGATGAGCGGACCCGCCACGACGGTGGTGAGTTGGAAGACGGCCCACACCACCGCCAGGAATGCCGGCAGTCCCAGCCACGGGTTGAGGAGCACCGCGTCGAGTCGGTCGGTGAGCGTGAGGTGTGGCTCCCCGGTGGGCACCGCGTCGTCGGTCACCGATTCCACCCAGTCGAACAGGTGTTGGGCGCTCGCCACGGTGTCCGGCAATGCGGACGCGTACAGGTGCGGCTCGATGCCGCGCACGTACGGAGGGCACCTGAGCGCCGCTGTCACGGCACGCTCGAGGTCCGCCGATCCGGCACCCGAGCGCCCATTGACCTCGACGACAGGCACTCCCAGGGCGGCAGACAGCACGCCCGCGTCGGGCCGCAGCCCGCGGGCCTGAGCCAGGTCGACCATAGTGAGTGCGGCCACCACGGGCACGCCCGCCGCCGCGACCTGTCCCAACAGGTACAGGGACCGGCTCAGGGTCGTCGCGTCGAGCACCATCACCACGAGGTCGTGTCGGGAGTTTGCCACCGCGGCTGCGGCAACCTGCTCGTCGGGGCAGCGGGCGGCAAGGCTGTACGTGCCAGGCAGGTCTACCAGCGACACGTCGTCGCCCCGGATGCGCCACGTTCCTGCGGTCAGCGAGACGGTCGTGCCTGGGGCGTTGACGACGCGTTGGCGGGCTTTGGTCAGGGCGTTGAACAGCGTTGACTTGCCGACGTTCGGGTTGCCGACCAACAGGACCTCGGGGGCGCGCACGGCGGGGGTCACGTGGGTTCCACCTCGATGAGTGCGCTGGTAGCGGAGTCGATCGCCAGGCGTGCGGCTCCGAAGGAAACGATGCGCGACCCCGAAGCACCGCGCGCCGTGACTGTCAACGTCGTACCCGGTTTGACCCCCATCTCGCGCAACCGCAGCGCCGTGGTCGGGTCGCCGCCCACAGCACGCACGTGGCCACGTGCGCCGGGTGGGAGCGCGGCGAGCAGCATGTCCTCACGGTATTTCGAAAGGGGAGCCTTGCCTAATTACCTTGGTCCCGGTCGAGGTGGGCGGCAGGCGCCGTCACCCGCGCGGCACACGAGCCCGCATCACATCGCCGACGGCCTTGCCCACCGCGGCAATCTCGCGAATGTTGCCCCACACGGTGCTCTTGGTCAGGCGGGCTGGCGGGTGGGTGCCGCGCGCCTCGAGTCCGGCCCGTTGGCACAGCCACACGGCGCGCGGCATGTGGAACCTCTGCGTCGTCACGATCACCGACCTCACGCTGTAGACGTCGCGCGCTCGCACGCACGAGGAGTAGGTGTCGACCCCGAGCGGATCCTCCACGATCGACGCGGGCGGCACGCCCATCCGTTCGGCGACGCGGCGCATCACGGAGGGCTCGCCGAAGCCGGAGGAGTCCTCGCCGTCCCCGCTCATGATGATCCGGTCGACCGCTCCAGCACGGTATAGTTCGACGCCCGCCTCGACCCTTTCGCGCAGGAACCGCGACGGCCGTCCGTCCTTGTAGACGCGGGCGCCCAAGACCAGGGCCGCGTCGGCGTGCTCGACCGAGCCGCCCGTCTCGCGGATCGACGACGCGGTGACGACGCGCACGTAGGCCCACGGTGTCGCCAGGAGCGTCGGCACCGCGGCCGCCGCGACAACGACCCATCGCAAGCGCGAGTGGAGCCGCGCACGAGTGCTCATCTCAGTGAGTGCCGCCACGCGGTGGCGCCGCGCCCGAGCACGCCCACCTGGACGCCGCGCATCGTGCGCGCGCGATCCATCCACGCCGAGGTTGGCGAGCCGGGTTCGTCGTCTTGTTCTGCGGCGTTCGCCATGGCGACCATGCCCGCAAGGAGGGCGGCGAGTTCTTCGTCGTCCGGGGCTCCGCGGACCACGCGCATCGAGGCGGCGGCGCTGTCGATGTCCTCGAGGTGACTCACAGCGGAATGTTCCCGTGCTTCTTGGGGGGAAGGGCCGCACGCTTGGTACGGAGGGCACGGAGCCCACGCACGATGTGTGCTCGCGTCTGGGAGGGCTCGATCACAGCGTCGACGTAGCCCATGTCGGCGGCGTTGTACGGGTTGACCAGGTGATTCTCGTAGTCGGCGATGAGTGCCCGCCGTTCGGCCTCGACGTCGCCGCCGTCGTCCTTGACCTGTGCGAGCGTGCGGCGCGACAGAATGTTGACGGCGCCGCTAGCGCCCATCACCGCGATCTGTGCGGTCGGCCACGCCAGGTTGATGTCGGCTCCCAACTGCTTGGAGGCCATGACGATGTAGGCACCGCCGTATGCCTTGCGGGTGATGACGGTGATGAGCGGCACCGTCGCCTCGGCGTAGGCATAGATGAGTTTGGCGCCGCGACGGATGATGCCTTGGTGTTCCTGGTCGACTCCCGGCAGGAAGCCGGGGACGTCCACCAGGGTCAGCACCGGGATGTTGAATGCGTCGCATGTGCGCACAAAGCGGGCGGCCTTCTCTGCCGCGTTGATGTCGAGCGTGCCTGCCATGGACAGTGGCTGGTTGGCCACCACGCCGACGGAGTGACCCTCGACGTGGCCGAAGCCCACCACCACGTTGGTGGCAAAAAGGGCCTGGACCTCGAGAAAGTCGCCGCCGTCGAGCATCGTTTCGATCACGGTCTTCATGTCGTAGGGCTGGTTGTCGCTGTCCGGAACGAGCGTGTCGAGAGCGAGGTCGTCGTCGGTGAGGTCCAGGTGGGCCTCCAGGTCCCAGATGGTGGGGTCGGATAGGTTGTTTTGCGGGAGGAACTGCAACAGGTGCTGCACGTATTCGATCGCGTCGTCCTCGTCGTCGGCCAGGTAGTGCGCCACACCCGACTTCACGTTGTGCGCCTGAGCGCCGCCCAGATCCTCGAACGTGACCTCTTCTCCCGTGACGGACTTGATGACGTCCGGGCCGGTGATGAACATCTGGGACGTGCCGTCCGCCATCACGATGAAGTCGGTCAGGGCCGGGGAGTAGACGGCGCCGCCAGCGCTCGGCCCCAAGATGATGGAGATCTGGGGGATCACTCCGGAGGCTGCCACGTTGCGCCGGAAGATCTCGGCGAACTGGGTGAGGGCAGCGACGCCCTCCTGAATGCGCGCGCCACCACCGTCCGAGATGCCGATCAAGGGCACGCCGGTGCGCAGTGCAAAGTCCTGCACCTTGGTGATCTTGTGGCCATGAGTCTCGCCCAGCGAGCCGCCAAAAACGGTGAAATCCTGTGAGTAGATGGCCACCTGACGCCCGTCCACTGTCCCGTACCCGGT
>JASBTB010000087.1 GCA_030148645.1 Demequina sp.
TCAGGAGCGGGGCAGGGCTTCCCACGCGGAGGACACCATCTGTTCGATGGTGAAGCGCGTCTGCCACCCGAGGTCCCGTGCGGCGAGGTCTCCCGCGGCGACGATGCGGGCCGGGTCACCCGGACGGCGCGGGCCGATCACGGGTTCCGTGGCGATTCCCGTCACCGCGCGCATGGCGTCGACGATCTCGCGGACCGACGTGCCCGCACCGGAGCCGAGGTTATACACCGGCTCCAAGGCCCTACCCTCATCCAACGCTCGCGCCGCCTCGACGTGGGCGGCGGCCAGGTCTGCTACGTGCACATAGTCGCGCACACACGTGCCGTCTGGGGTGGCGTAGTCGTCGCCGTTGATGCGTGCGGCCTGCCCACGAACCAGGGTGGCGAACACCTTGGGGAACAGATTATGTGGAGAGACGTCGTAGATGTCGGGTCGGCCGGAGCCCACCACATTGAAGTAGCGCAGGCTCGTCGCGGCCAGCGGCGCATCGGTAGCGGCCACCTGGTCGCGGATGAGCCATTCGGCCACCAGTTTGCTTTCGCCGTAGGGGCTTTCCGGATGGCACGGCGTCGCCTCAGTGACGACCTCGGTGTCGGGTGTGCCGTACACGCCGGCCGAGGAGGAGAACACGAGCCCGCGCACGCCCGCCGATGCCATCGCCTCAAGAAGTGTGATGGTTCCTGAGACGTTCTGGCGGTACGTGAGTAACGGGTACTTGACCGACTCGCCGGCGTACTTGTATCCGGCGCAGTGAATGACGCCGACGCAGTCATGGGTGGTCAGTGCGGCCTTCAGCGCGTCCGCATCGAGGATGTCTCCCTCGACGAACTGCGCTCCGTCCGCCACGAACTCGCGCTTGCCCGTGGACAGGTTGTCGTACGCCACCGCGGTGAATCCGGCGTCGAGCAATGCGGACACCACGTGTGCGCCGATGTAGCCCGCGCCGCCAGTGACGAACCACGCGGTCATGAAGCTTGTCCTTGACTCATGGTGCTCACGCTACTGGTCACAGCGGGCTCCTTGCGCGGGACTCACGTCAAGAATCTCGGGTTCCGCAAACGCGTGCTCAGCGCACGCGGTACGCACCGCGTCGGCGATCTTGTCCTTCCGCGCGGTCGGCACGAGCGCGACGGCCGAGCCTCCGAAGCCGCCGCCGGTGAGACGGGCACCTAGCGCTCCTGCATCCATCGCGGCCTCGACCGCCGTGTCGATCTCGGGAACGGAGATCTCGAAGTCGTCGCGCATGGAGGTGTGCGATGCCAACAGTAGGCTGCCGATGGCGTCGGGGCCCACCGTGGAAAGCGCCTCGACCGTGGCAAGGACGCGGTCGTTCTCGGTGACCACGTGGCGCACCCGACGGAAGGTTTCATCGTCCAGTACCTCGCGTGCCCTCGTGAGATCGGCGACCGTGAGATCGCGAAGAAACGGCACGCCCATGGCGCGGGCGCCACGCTCGCACGCCTCGCGACGCGACGCATATCCGCCGTCCGCGTGAGCGTGCTTGACCTTCGAGTCCATCACCAACAGCGATAGCCCGTGTGCCTCGAGGTGGAGCGGCACCGCGGTGGTGCGGAGAGAGGCGCAGTCGAGCAGGACGGCGTGGTCCTCTTGGCCGAAGAGTGTGGCGACCTGGTCCATGATTCCCGTGGGGGCGCCAATGGCACCGTTTTCCGCGAGTTGCCCAACCTTCGCGAGCGTCATGCGGTCGAGGCCAAGGTTCCACAGGTCGTTGAGCGCAATAGCGACGGCCGACTCGAGCGCGGCTGACGACGACAGGCCGGCGCCCAGCGGCACCGTGGAGTCGATGAGGATGTCGATGCCTGGGGCGTCGGTGAGGTCTTGGCCCATCGAGTGCAGGGCCCACGCCACGCCCAGCGCGTACCCTGACCATCCTTCGAAGCCGACGGAGTCGAGTTGGGCGACGGCAACGGAATGCGTCGATGGCTGAGCGGTGCTGGCCACGCGTAGCAGGCCGACGTCGTTGGCGCGCGCGGCGCACCAGGTCCTGTCGTCGATGGCGAAGGGAAGCACGAATCCGTTGTTGTAGTCGGTGTGCTCGCCGATGAGGTTGGCTCGGCCCGGCGCGGACCATATGCCGACGGGTGGCTCGCCAGAGAGGTCCGCGAAGCGGTCGGCAAGTCCAGCGGGGACCGTCATGATGGACTGCGGTTGGTGTCGACAACCTGTGCCGCGGGCGTCGCTGTAATGATGTCTGGCTCACGCATCGCGATTCCGCTCTCTCCATTCGGGCACCATGTTGCCAATGTTATCGTTATCATTACAGACAACACCAGCAAGCCCATGCGACAGCCGTGCCCTGAATCCGGTGGCCCCTGCTGGACTCGCTAGACGGCGCTGACGTAAAGCCGCATAGACATGGCGTGCATCTGAGTCTCAGAGCCGGGTGCCGTCAGGTCCTGCGTGCGTTCTGCGGGGCTCTCCCATGCGGAGTCCCACGCAAGATGCCACAGTGCGCCGTCGTCGTTCGGAATCGTGACGGAGGCGCTCTCGCGCGAACCGTTCACCACGATGAGGGCGTCGGCCTCGTCGGGACGCGACAGCGACCTCATGAACTGCACCACACGTGTGGAGGGATCGTCCCACCAGTCGTCGTGCTCGTGTTCGCCGGACAGGGTGAACCACGCGGAGTCTGCCCTCAGATTCTGATCGCGAGGGTCCAGGTCGACGCCGTCGTAGAAGTGCTCCGGTCGCAGCACGAGGTGGCGCTTGCGCACAGCAATCAGGTAAGCGACGGTGTCCTGCAACTCGCGTTGCCACGGCTCTGTCTGCCAATCGAACCACGAGAGCTCGTTGTCCTGGCAGTAGGCGTTGTTGTTGCCACGCTGGGTGCGGCCCCTCTCGTCGCCCGCCACCAGCATCGGCGTTCCCGCCGACAACAGCAACGTGCCCAAGAGGTTGCGCAAGGACCGACGCCTCGCGCGCAACACCTCGGCGTCGTCCGTGGGGCCCTCGACGCCGTGGTTGAAGGAGCGGTTGTTGTCGGTGCCGTCGCGGTTGTTCTCGCCGTTGGCCTCGTTGTGCTTGTCGTTGTACGCCGTCAGATCGTAGGCCGTAAAGCCGTCGTGTGCCGTCACAAAGTTGACGGACGCGACGGGACCGCGCATCCCGTACGGATCGGTGTGGGCGAACAGGTCCGTGGAACCGGCTAGCCGCGTCGCAAGCTCGGGCGCGGTGGCGTGCTCCCGTCCGCCCACCTTGCCGGCGCCCGAGGTCAACCAGTAGGAGCGTACGTAGTCGCGGAAGCGGTCGTTCCATTCCGCCATGGGCATCGGGAAGTTGCCCACTTGCCAGCCCCCGAGCCCGATGTCCCACGGTTCGGCGATGAGTTTGGCGGCGCCGAGCGTCGGGTCCGTGGTGAGCGCCACCAGGAACGGGTGGTCGGTGGAGAAGCCGCCCATGGTGCGCCCAAGGGTGACGGCGAGATCGAAGCGAAAACCGTCGACGCCCATGACGTCGGTCCAATACCGCAACGAGTCCAGCGTCATCTTGATGACGGCGGGTTGCGAGAAGTCGAGCGAGTTCCCCGTGCCCGTGACGTCGTCGTAGTGCTGGGGGTTCATGGGACTGTGGCGGTAGTACGTGAAATTGTCGAGGCCGCGCCAACTGACCACGCGGTCGCCCCAACCGCCCTCCATCGTGTGGTTGTAGACCACGTCGAGGATGACCTCGATACCAGCGGCGTGAAGCTGGTCCACCATGGAGCGAAACTCGTCGCGCACCGCCTCGGGGCCTGCGGCGCGCGACGCCTCGGTGGCGTAGGGTGCGTGAGGGCAGAAGAAACTCATGGTGGAGTAGCCCCAGTAGTTGCTCAAGCCCAGGCCCTCGAGGTGGGGCTCCGAGGCGAAGGCCTGCACGGGAAGCAACTCCACCGCCGTGATCCCGAGTCCACTCAGGTGTTCGATACTGGCCGGGTGAGCGAGGCCCGCGTAGGTGCCCCGTAGTTCCTCGGGCATGCCGGGCATCACCTTGGTGAAGCCCTTGACATGCGTCTCGTACAGTATGGTGTCGCGCCACGGGGTGCGCGGCTTAGGGTGCTCGAACGCCGTATGCGGGTCGGCCACGACGACAGAGCGCGGGGTCAGCGGCGCCGTATCCGTCCCGTCGCGATTCGACCGCAGCGCGCTGGCCCCCGGAGCGGTCATGGGAGCCAGTTCGCCGTCGAGTCCGCGGCCGTAGGGGTCGATGAGGAGTTTTGCTGGGTTGTACCGATGCCCGCGCTTGGGTGCCCACTGCCCGGATGCCCGGAACCCGTAGCGTTGCCCGGGCTCGATGCCCGTCACCAACCCGTGCCACACGCCGTGGGTCGGTCCGTTGAGTGGGACCCGCGTTTCGGTGTCATCTGTGAACAGACACAACTCCACGGCGGACGCATGGGCGGCCATGACGGCGACGGACACTCCTGTCTCCACCGCATGGACGCCCAGGCGGTAGGGATCGGGCGAGGCAGGGACGGGGGACGCATTCGTGCTGGGGACAAGGGTCATGGCCCCATTGTGCAGTAGTGGGACCACGGGGTGCATGCGGTCGTCGGCCCGCTAGGCTTGACACATGCGCATCGTGGTCACCGTCAAATTCGTGCCCGACCTGCAATCGCAACGCTCTTTCACCGACGGCACCGTCACCCGCACGGCGGACGACGGCACCATGAACGAGCTGGACGAGAACGCGGTCGAGGCAGCCCTCCAACTCAAGGAGTCCCTCCCGGAGGGCGAGGCCGAGGTCTACGCCATCACCGTGGGTGGGCCCGACGCGGTAGCCGCCGTGCGCAAGGCGTTGCAGTTGGGCGTCGACCACGCCGTCCACGTGTGCGACGAGGCGATCGCTGGCTCTGACGTTTTCGGCACGGCCCGCGTCCTCGCGGCAGCGGTGCGCCAGATCGAGAAGGACGGTCCGGTTGGCCTCGTCATCACGGGCATGGCTGCGCTCGACGGCCTCACGTCCATGTTGCCGACCGCGCTCGCGGCCCAACTCGACATCGCCCAGTTGACCCTCGCGTCGACGCTTGCCGTTGCGGACGGTGTCGCCACCATCGAGCGGCACCTGCCCGACGCCCACGAGACCGTCACGGCGAAACTGCCTGCGCTCGTGTCCGTCACCGACGAGGCCAACAAGCCTCGCTACCCCAACTTCAAACTCATCATGGCGGCCCGTTCCAAGCCGGTCACCACGCTATCGCTCGCCGACATCGGCGTGGACCGGGCGCAAGTGGGAGCGATGGCGTCGCGGACCACGGTGATCGAGGCGTCCCCTCAGCCGCCGCGCGAGAACCGCCTGAAAGTTACCGACACCGGCGACGGCGGCACACACCTCGCGCAGTTCCTGATCGAAAGGGGGCTGGCATGACCGACACGATTGTCGCCGTGCTGGTGGAGCACCGCAACCACGAGATTGCGCAACCGACGTTCGAGGCCTTGACCCTTGCGCGGTCGATCGGGCGGCCGGTTGCTGTGTGGATGGGGCAGGAGCCCCCGGCCGATGCAGTCGCCGCCCTAGGCGAATTCGGAGCGCAGGAGGTGCGTGTGCTCGCGATCGGCGAGCGGGCGCGTCACCCCAAGACCGCGTCGGCCGCGCTGGCGGCGGCGGCGGGCGACGCCGCACTGGTACTCGTCGTGTCGACCTTCCTCACCAAGGAGATCGCGACCCACCTCGCGATCGCGACCGATGCAGGCGTGGTGGTGGACGCTGCCGGAGCTGACATGGTCGACGGACGCGTCGAGGTTCGCCAGACGGTGTTTGGGGCAACATGGAACGTGCGTACTCGCATCAACGCGGACCGCGCCATCGTGGCCGTGCTGCCCAACACAACCAAGGCCACCCCGGCTGATACTGCCGCAGTCGCCGAGGTCGTCGATGTGGTCGCGGCACTGCCCGACGTGCGCGAAAGCATCGATGCGGTCGTTCCAGTGGCGCGGGAGGAGGGCGTGCCGCTGTCCGAAGCCGCAGTGGTGGTTGCCGGTGGACGCGGTACGAACGGCGACTACACTCTGGTGCGGGAGTTGGCAGACGTGTTGTCAGGCGCCGTGGGCGCCTCACGCGATGCGACCGACGAGGGCTGGATCAGCCACGAGCACATGGTGGGCCAGACGGGGGTGACCGTGACGCCCGCGCTGTATGTGGCATGCGGCATCTCTGGCGCGGTGCATCACCGGGGCGGGATGCAGGCCTCGGGCACCATCGTCGCCGTGAACATCGATCCTGACGCACCGATCTTCGAGATCGCCGACTTTGGTGTCGTCGGCGACCTGAACGACGTACTGCCGCAGGCGATCGACGCGCTCAGGGCGCACCGCCAGGGCTAGGCCCCGGCGTCGGCGGGCGAGACCGGTCGGTCCACGGACCTCGTCAGAGCCTCCCACCCCTCGACCTCGGCTGTGAGTCGCTCGATCTTGGTACGCGCGCCAGCGAGGGCATGGACACCAGCGACGAAGTGCAACGGTGGTTGTGGGGCGTCCACCAGGGCAAGCATCGCCTCCGCGAGGGCCTCGGGGGACCCGGGTTGCTTGCCCGGTAGGCCGCGGATGCGGTCCCAGAAGGGCTCCATGACCTCGGCGTAGTCGGGTAGGACTGCCTCGTTCTTTTCACCGGACGGGATCCACAGGGAGCGCACGGGTCCCGGTTCGATCAGGGTGACCCTGATTCCCAGGTGCCCCACCTCGGCGGCGAGAGCCTCCATGAACCCTGACACGGCAAACTTGGTGGCGCAGTAGTATCCCAGCCCAGCCGAGCCGCGCACCCCAGCGATCGAGGACACCGTGAGGATGTGCCCGGCCCGACGCTCACGCAGGTGGGGAAGAAACGCGGTGGTGACTCGCGCGGCACCCCAGAAGTTGGCCTCCATCATGGCGTGCACGTCGTCGGCGTCGGATTCCTCGATGGTCGAGAAGTAGCCGATGCCCGCATTGTTGACCAGTACGTCGATGTGGCCCACGCGTTCCAGTGTCGCGTCGACGGCCGACGCTACCGACGCGTCGTCGGTGACGTCCAGGGGCAGTGCGATCACGGTGTCGGGATGCGCCGCTACTAGGTCGTCCAGGGTCTCGGGGCGGCGCGCGGTCGCGACGACGGTATGGCCGGCGCGTGCGACGACCGCTGCCGCCGCGCGGCCGATGCCGGTGGAGCAGCCGGTAATGAACCACGTAGCCATGGGGGAGTCCTTTCGTAGGGGTCTCCCGTCAAGATACCCGGATTGCGCCTCCACCTACGATGGTGGCGTGCCCCACTATCTCGATCACGCCGCGACCACGCCGATGCGTCCGGCCGCGCGCGCCGCCTGGATCGAGGCATCGGCGAGGGTGGGCAACGCGGCGAGCCTGCACTCATCGGGCCGTTCCGCCCGGTCCTTGCTCGAGGATGCTCGCGAGCGGGTCGCCGCCTCGCTGGGTGCACACCCCACTGAGGTGATTTTCACGTCGGGTGGCACGGAGGCGGACAACGTGGCCGTCAAGGGCGCCTTCTGGGCCCGCCGCGCGGTGGAGCCCTCACGCCTGCGTGTGGTGACCAGCGCGGTGGAGCACCACGCGGCCTTAGATCCGGTGCGCTGGCTCGCGTCCCAGCAGGGCGGCGTAGCCGTCGAACTTCCGGTGGACGGCCACGGGGTGCTGCGGATTGACACGCTGGCGGCCCAGATCGACGCCCACCTCGACGCGATCGCGCTGATATCGACGCAGTGGGTCAACAACGAGGTGGGTGCGGTCCAGCCGATCGCCGCGGTGGTGGCGTTGGCTCGGGAGCACGGGATCCCGGTGCACTGCGACGCGGTCCAGGGCATCGCGCATCTTCCCTTCGACTTCTCAGCGAGCGG
>JASBTB010000099.1 GCA_030148645.1 Demequina sp.
GACCTTCCCAAAGCCGCCGTGTCGGCGTAGGTTTGCAGCGCACTTTCACAGAAGACGCAGCCCGGCTCCGACAACACACTAAAGAGCGACGGATCGCGCTCCGCGAGCATTCGCCGATACTCACGAACAAAGAACTTCGCGAAGTTGCTGGCACTCATGAAGTCCTCCCCGCGTGCGTTCTCGGGGATTTGTGCCAGCAACTCCTCTTCCGAAGGTCCGCTCGGGGTCGCACTGGGAGACGGCGTCGTCGCCACCACCGTCGCAGTAGGCGACCGAGTCTCCGTCACCATCGGCCCAGGATCACTCGAACACGAACTCAACACCACGGTCGCGCCCCCCACCAGGACAGCCACCACCACACCACGCAGCAGACCAGTCATGCCCAGACCATACCGACCAACCCAAACCCCCGGTACCCCCAACACTGGGGGCTGTGGAAAACTCGTCCGCGTGTCGTCGGAGTCGGCATTGCACGAACAACGTGAGTGAACTCCCGTCACAGAGCACCCCGCCTCATCAGACCCATGCCGCAGCGGTCCCGCGGGAAAGCATCAAGGGCCGGCGCACCCAGGCGCGCCCGTCTCGATAGGCTGGAGCGTGTGAAGATCCTCCTGGTCGGCTCCGGCGCGCGAGAGCACGCCATCGCCCGTTCTCTCAGCCTCGACACCGCCGTGACCGAACTCCATGCACTCCCCGGCAACCCGGGCATCGGCTCCCTGGTGAGTAGCACAGGGCGCCCCACCATGCGGCATGAACGGGATGCGATGGACGCAGCGGGGGTGGCGGCTCTCGCAACTGAGATCGGCGCGGATCTGGTGATCATTGGGCCGGAGGCCCCGCTGGTGGCGGGCGTGGGCGACGCGGTCCGTGCGGCGGGGTTCCCCGTGTTCGGGCCCGACGCCGCGGCGGCCAAACTCGAGGGCTCCAAGGCGTTCGCCAAGGAGATCATGGCCGCCGCGGGCGTGCGCACGGCGAAAGCACGTGTATGCCGCACCACGGACGAGCTGGAGGACGCGCTCGACGAGTTTGGCGCTCCCCATGTGGTCAAGGACGACGGCCTCGCGGCAGGCAAAGGCGTGGTGGTTACCGACGATTGGGAACTGGCGCGAGCCCACGGCCAGGGCATCGTCGACGCTGGCGGGACGGTGGTGATCGAGGAGTTCCTCGATGGCCCCGAGGTGAGCCTGTTCTGCCTGTCCGACGGCAAGACCGTGGTGCCGTTGCAGCCCGCCCAAGACTTCAAGCGCGCCTTCGACGGCGACGCGGGACCCAACACGGGCGGCATGGGTGCTTATACGCCGCTACCGTGGGCCCCCGCCGGGCTGGTGGACGAGGTTGTCGCCACCATCGCCCAACCCACGATCGACGAGATGGCCAAGCGCGGGATCCCTTTCGTCGGCGTCCTGTATTGCGGCCTCGCGCTCACGTCCCAGGGTGTGCGGGTCATCGAGTTCAACGCCCGCTTTGGCGATCCCGAGACGCAGGCTGTGCTGTGCCAACTTGAGACCCCGCTCGCTGGGGTGTTGCTCGCCGCGGCCAACGGCCGACTTGCCGACCTGCCCCCGCTTGAATGGGCTGACGGCGGCGCCGTCACCGTCGTGATCGCCGCCAAGGGCTATCCCGCGTCGCCGCGTCACGGAGGCCAGATCGGCGGGCTCGGCGAGGTCGAGGACGAGCCGGGCGTGCACGTGCTGCACGCGGGCACCAAGTTCGACGACGACGGAGCGCTCGTCGCCGCCGGAGGCCGGGTGTTGTCGGTGGTGGGCTACGGGCCGTCCTTGGCGGCTGCGCGCGAGCGGGCCTACCGCGGCGTCGACTACGTCACACTCGACGGATCGCACCACCGCAAGGACATCGCGAAAGCGGTTGCCGAGGCGGAGAAGGCCTGATGCCGGGGTTCGTGGAGGTCCCGGTTGCTCGGGAGATTCCCGGCTGGCGTCACCTCTATATGGGCAAGGTGCGCGACCTCTACGCTCCCGCGGACTCGCACCCGCACGGCGACGTGATGCTGGTGGTCGCGTCCGACCGCATCAGTGCCTACGACTGGGTGCTGCCCACGGAGATTCCCGGCAAGGGTGCCGTGCTCACCGCCCTGACGCTGTGGTGGTTGGACCAGTTGCGCGACATCGTGGCCGACCACACGGTCGAGGCCGATGTGCCCGCCGAGGTCGCTGGCCGCGCCATGATCTGCAAGCGCCTCGACATGTTCCCCGTGGAGTGCGTGGCGCGCGGCTATCTGACAGGCTCGGGCCTGGTCGAATATCGCGCCACGGGTTCCGTGTGTGGTGTGGCGTTGCCGGAGGGGCTGGTCGACGGCTCGCGTCTGCCCATGTCGATCTTCACGCCCGCCACCAAGGCCCAGGTGGGCGAGCACGACGAGAACGTCTCGCTCGACGCGGTGGCGGCGCGCATCGGTCGCGAGGACGCCGAGGCGCTGCGCGATCTGACGCTTGCCGTGTACGGTCGCGGGCACGAGATCGCGCGCGTCAAGGGCATCGTGCTGGCGGACACGAAGCTCGAATTTGGGCGCTCGACCGCGGGCGAGATCATCCTGGCCGACGAGGTGCTCACCCCCGATTCGAGCCGCTTCTGGCCCGCCGACACGTGGGAGCCGGGCCACCCCCAGCCCAGCTTCGACAAGCAGTACGTGCGTGACTGGCTGACCTCCCCCGCATCGGGCTGGGACCGACACGGCGACGCCCCGCCGCCCCCGCTGCCCGACGACGTGGTGGACAAGACGCGGCAGAGGTATCTCGAGGCTTACGACCGGTTGGTTGGCTGACCCCAACGCTTTGGCGCCGCCACGCGTCCTCCAGGCGTGAGGAAATTCACGTTAGTAGCCGCCGCGATCGCCTTCGCCGTCGGTGTGCTGGTGGGCATCAGCGGTTGCGCGTCGCCCGGCGGCTTGCCCGGCCCGGTGCCAGGACCCGACGAACGCGTGGACCTCGGCAAACCGGGCGCCCAGATCGCCAGTTACGACGATGTGCGCTTCTACCCGGCCTGCGGCAACGAGACCCTTGCGCATGACGGCAAGGTGTGGTTCCCGTTCCATGCCGCCAACCCCGAGTACTTCCCGATGGTGGGGGTCGTCGCCGACGACGCGACCGCAGCGGCGCGAGGGTACTCGGGCGGTGGCGCGGCCTCGGGGTTTGGCACGGTGTCCGCCTCGATCGGCATGGTGGTCGCGCCCGGACCGGGAGACGACGTCGGGACGCTCACCGTGTACGAGAAAGATCTCGCATACTGGCTTTCAGACTCGGGCGATCTGGACACATGGCTCACCACGACCAAACTTGAGTACACCTGGGCCTGCTGAGTCCCGCTCCCGTATCCCCGTGCACGGCTAGACTGCGGTCATGCCAAAAATCATCGTTGACGTGATGCCCAAGCCTGAGATTCTCGATCCCCAGGGTAAGGCCATCGGCGCCGCGCTCACCCGTCTCGGGATCGAGGGTTTCCGCGAGGTCCGCCAGGGCAAGCGCTTCGAGTTGAAAGTGCACGGCGAGATCACGGACGAGGTGCTCGCCAAGGTCCAGCACGCTGCGCAGACGCTGCTGAGCAACCCCGTGATCGAGGACGTCGTCTCCGTCAAGAAGACAGAGTGCGGCGGCAATTGCGGTTGCGGTCACGCGAAGTCCGATCAGGCCCCCAACGGTCACAAGGACCTGCTGGCGTGACCGCCCGGATCGGCGTCGTCACCTTCCCAGGCTCGCTTGACGACCGCGACGCCCTGCGGGCCGTCCGGCTGGCGGGGGCAGAGGCGGTCCCCCTTTTCCACGCCGACGCCGACCTCAAGGACGTCGACGCCGTGGTACTTCCTGGCGGCTTCAGTTACGGCGACTACCTGCGCGCCGGCGCGATCGCGCGCTTCGCGCCGGTCATGGACACGATCGTGGACGCAGCCGAAGGCGGCATGCCCGTCCTGGGCATCTGCAACGGCTTCCAGGTGCTCACCGAGGTGCACCTGCTGCCCGGTTCGATGATCAAGAACGAGCACCTGCACTTCGTGTGCCGTGACCAGACGCTGCGCGTCGAAAACGCGCAGACCGCCTGGACCACCGAGTATCGTCAGGGCGAAGAGATTGTCGTGCCGCTCAAGAACCAAGACGGCCAATACGTGGCCGACGCACACACTCTCGACGAACTCGAGGGCGAGGGTCGCGTGGCCTTCCGCTACGTCGGCTGGAATCCGAACGGCTCGCGCCGCGACATCGCAGGCATCACTAACGCGCGCGGCAACGTCGTCGGCCTCATGCCCCACCCCGAGCATGCCGTGGAGTCCGGCTTCGGCCCCGACTCGGTCGAGGGTGGCCGGATCGGAACCGACGGACTTGCGTTCTTCACGTCCGCCATCAAGGGTTTGCTCGCGCGGGCGTCGTCATGACGGTCCGTTCGGAGGTTCTCGCGTCGCTCGCCGATGCCGTGCTGGCACGCTCCGCGCAGCACAAGACACATCCGACACGGGTGGGCATCGACGGGCCCGACGGCTCCGGAAAGACGATCCTGCGCTCGGAGCTCGCTGACGTGCTGCGTGGGCGCGGCGCGGATGTCATTGAGGCGACGGTCGACGACTTCCACTACCCGCAGGCGATCCGCTACGCCATGGGTCGCGACTCGTGGGAGGGGTACTGGGCGGGGGCCTTCGACTACGAGCGCCTGACCTCCGACCTGTTGGGACCACTTGGCCCGCGCGGGTCCCTGCGCTACCGAACCAAGTCCCATGACCTTGCTGCGGACGTGCCCGTTGACGCCGAGTGGCTCGACGCCAAGTCTGATGCGATCCTCCTGGTCGACGGAGTGCTACTCCAACGCAGGGAGGTGATTGGCTCCCTTGATATGGCCATCTACCTCGACGTTCCCTTCGAGGAGACGTACAAGCGGTTGGCCGTCAGAAACGGTTTTCCGACGGATCCCGAGGCCCGCAGCAATCTGCGTTACACCGATACGCAGCGCCACTACATGCGCACCTG
>JASBTB010000110.1 GCA_030148645.1 Demequina sp.
TCCCCCCGCCCCCCACCGTGCGCGCGAGGAGACCGCAACGCAGCCCGGTCCAACGCCACCACGTCTACAATCGCGCCATGGCCGTGTCGAAGTTGTCCACCTCGACCCAGGACTACTTGAAGTGCGTCTGGACGCTACAAGAGTGGTCCGGAGGGAGCGTCTCTGTCACCGCCTTGGCCGAGCGGTTGGGAGTGCGCACATCGACCGCATCGGACGGGGTGAAGAAACTCGCCGAACAAGGACTCGTGGAGCATGAGACGTACGGGGGCATCGCGCTGACCCCAGACGGCAAGGCGCACGCGCTCGCCATGGTGCGACGACATCGGCTGCTCGAGACATACCTGGTGCGGGAGCTCGGATACAACTGGGACGAGGTGCACGACGAGGCAGAAATCCTGGAGCATGCGGTATCCGACCGGCTCATGGCGGCTATCGATGCACGCCTCGGCCATCCCTCGCGTGACCCTCACGGTGACCCGATACCTTCCGCCGACGGCATCGAGCATCTTCCCGACGCGGTGCCGCTGTCCCTTGCCGAGCCGGGCCCGGTCACGGTGGTACGACTGTCTGACGCCAACCCCCGACGCCTGCGCCGCTTCGCGCAGGCGGGGCTCAAGCCAGACACGCAGGCGCTGATCCGCGGCGACGGCTCCGTGGTCGTGGCGGACGTCGTGGTCGCGCTCGATGCCGACGATGCCGCGTCGATCTGGGTGACCGACACCAATCGGTAAGAAGGCCCGATCAGCCGCTGGTGAAGGTGATGGCGAGCAGCGCCACGTTGAGGGCCACGATGAGTGCCACGACCAGCCACGAGACCGCCTTGAGGCTCGGGATCATCGCATGGCTACCCATGAACTCGCGTGACGAAACAAAACGGACCAGCGGCACCAGCGCAAACGGGATGCCGAGGCTGAGGACGACCTGGCTGAGGACGAGCGCGTAGGTGGGATCGGTGCCAAACGCGAGCACCAGCAGCGCCGGAATGAGGGTCACAAGCCGACGCAGGAGCAGCGGCACCCGGCGCTTGATGAGTCCGCCCATGACCACGGCGCCCGCATAGGCACCCACGGACGTCGCGGCGAGGCCCGACGCGAGCAGGCCCACGGCGAAGATGACGCCGATGGCGGGGCCCAGTGCGTTTTCGATCGCGCGGTGAGCCCCCGAAATGGTGTCCGTACCGCCGACTCCCCGCAGCGCACTCGCGGCGAGCAGCAGCATGGCGATGTTGACGGACCCTGCCACGACAAGCGACCAGATGACGTCGACCTTGGTGGCTCTCAGGAGTAGCGGGAGTCCCGCACGGTGCTCGGCCACCTCGGCAGGGGTAGCTTCGGAAAGTGAGGAGGGGCCGGGCCGGTCATCTTGACGGGCGCCGTCGGGCCCAAAGTGGGGAAGGTGACGGTCTCTGGACAGCGAAGAGTGCAGGTAGATCGCGTGCGGCATCACCGTCGCACCCAGCATCGACGCAGCCAACACCACGGTGCCTGCACCATCAAAACGGGGGACGAGGCCGCCGACCGCACTCACCCAGTCCACGGGACTCACGAAGAGTCCTGCAAGGAACCCGAAAGTGATGACCGCGAGAAAGCCGATGATGACAAACTCGAAGGGCTGCGAGCCACGGCGCGCATGGATTGACAGCAGAGCCATCGAGACCACACCGGTGATGACGCCGCCGATGACGAGCGGAAGGTCGAAGAGAAGGCTCAAGGCGATGGCGCCTCCCACGACCTCGGCCACGTCGGTAGCGGCGGCGACCACCTCGGCCTGAACCCAATAGGCGAGACGTGGCCACCGGCCCAGGCGTGCCCCGAGCAGTTCCGGCAGTGAGCGTCCCGTGACGAGCCCGAGCTTGGCACTCAGGTACTGCACCAGGACAGCCATCGCGTTGGAGACGACCAGCACCCACACGAGCAGGTAGCCGTATTGGGCGCCTGCCGTGAGGTTGGCCGCCACATTGCCGGGGTCGACGTATGCGATCGAGGCAACGAAAGCGGGCCCGAGCAGGCGCCAGAGTCTGCGTTCGGGACGTGTCCCCGCGGCCCCCAACCCAGGGGCCACGGCATTGTTCGGCATGCCGAACAATCTAGCATTGCGCACTCACCGGCGCGGGAGCCTGGCGCGGGTCGACTCCTTGCGCGTTCATACCCCCTCAGGGTATCTTGACGGAGAGTGCCCTTGAGCAGGGCGCCCTCGACAAACGTCATGACCTACCACCCGAAGAAGGAGCACCTATGTCGCACGACCATGACCACGACCACGACCACGACCACGACCACACACACGGGCACGACCACAACCACACACACGGGCACAGGCACGCACACGCGCCCGTCGCAGGCCCCAACGACGAACTCGTCGAGTGCGCGGTGATGGCCAACAAGACGATCAAGGCAGACGCCGAGGCGGCCGGGCTTGTGCGCGACCTCGACGGCAAGCGCTACTGGTTCTGCTGCCCCAACTGCGCCGCGAAATGGGACGCTGACCCGGCTCGGTACGCGACCGCCTAACTGGCCCACGACGGCCGCGTCGTCGGCGGGTCCACTGTCCACCGACGACGCGGTGCGCGCGGCCGCGTGAGCGACGACCACCGCCCAGCGTCTGTCGTTACTCGCGTCGTGGGATCGCCTGAGCGCGGCCCGCAGGGGAGCGGAACGCGCTCAGGGCCCACCGGTGCCAACGGGCCCGCACAACAACGGGATCGGTTGCCGCCGTGACTGCCAATCGCTCAGCGGGAACGCCTACGCGAGGATCCGCTGGCAGAGAAGGCCGCCGCGCCGCCGTGATTGCTGCGCTGCCCACCCGAGCGCCCAGGAGCCGGTCGGCCTTCCGAAGAGCGACCCTGCGCGGGACGCCCCCCTGTCTGGCCCCGACGGGCACCGGCCCCACCGCCACTGCGTCGTCCCCCGGCCTGGCCCTGGCGTTGTATCTGCTGTGCCACGGGCTCGGGCTTGACGAATGCGGCCACCTCCCCCACCAGGGACGTTACCTGAGTCGAGGTAGCGCTCACGGCATGCGGACGCACCTGAATGCTGGCCCGGCGCAGGAGTTGGTCGGTCTCGCGGCGTTGCTCGGGCAGCACCACGGTGACGACATCGCCCGCGGAACCCGCGCGCGCCGTGCGACCCGAACGGTGCAGGTATGCCTTGTGCTCGGCAGGCGGGTCAACGTGGACCACCAGTTCGACATTGTCAACGTGAACGCCACGCGCGGCAACGTCGGTGGCAACGAGCACGCGGTGCGACATCCCCTGGAACAGCGCCAGGTT
>JASBTB010000131.1 GCA_030148645.1 Demequina sp.
ACAGCGACGTCTCCTGCGCCATCGCTTCTCTCACAAGCCGCACGGAACGCTCCCTGAGCTCCTGCGGATACTTCCTCGGTGCTGGCATGGTCATCATCCTCTCGGGACTTCAGACCCTCCACCAAACCCGGGGCGATTCACGGCGCAGTCGTGTACGCGGTCCCGCAGGCTTCGGCGAGGTCGAGCGCGAGGCGCAGGTTGGCCTCGATTGTGTCGAAGTGGCTTGTTGATGCGAGCGTCTGCTGGTCGATGTTCTTGATCGCGGTGGCGATGCGATCTTGTTTCTCTTTCAGCAGGTCGAGGGGAACAGCTCCTGCGTAGTGAGCCTCTGAAGCGCCTGTAAGTCTGAGGGTGGCTGGCCTGGGGCGTCCACGAGTCGCCGGGGGAGGTCCACAGGATCCGGGACTCGTGTGCGTAGGCGGGGGCGAACATCCGGTCGTGCGCCCGGCCGGTGCCAGCGGGAGTCGGTGTGGAACGTGCCCGCGCGACGTCCGCCACAACCCGTGCAATGACATCACCAGATTGGTGCGACTCGGCTGCGCACAACGGCACATGTGAAGGGTCCGCCCACGGGGGCGCCTCTTCTTGCTACGTGCCGACCATTTCGGTCAAGAAAACGCGGTTGCGGTGAGTTCTGATCGTGCACTTTTTGCCCGTCTGGGCAGCGCCGCGCCGAGTGTGGCGAATGTCACGTTGAGCCAATGGCGCGGACGCCAGAATCAAGCGTTCGGTTGACGCCGCATGAAGTCCCTCATAAGTGAGCCAATTCGGCCACAGCACTCGCGATCCGAGGCCATGACGAGGATGTCGACAGAGCGGACATTCAGCCTATTTGGGCTCTCATGCCGTATTCGTCACAACCGCTCACCTCGTCGCCTCGGGGAGTCGATGGGGAGAACATGAAGTTTCGCATTCGGAAGGTATCGACCCTGTTCATTGTGAGCGTGTCGCTGGCCGCGCTTGCCCTGGGATTCACCGCGACCACCGGGGGGGCCGCCGCGACGCCAAACCTGCGCGCCGAACCCGTGCCCGCCTGGTGGTACCAAGCGCGGGTCGTGCCGGAGGTCAAGGTGGATCTGGCGCGTGTGCGGGCCTTGATGGACGTCAAGGTGGCCCTGCGCGCCCAGGTGCGAGCGGCGGACGAACTCTTCGCGTCCTCGGACGGAAAGGCCACGATCGAGGCGCGCCGCGCCCTGGCTGTGGAGCGCAATCGGGCATATACCGCCGTCCTGTTCGCCGACGAGCCCGATGAGGTGTCGGCGGTGGCCGACCAGTTCGCTCCCGCCGTCGCCGCGGTGACGGGAGAGGTGGCCGCTTGGGAAAAGGCGGAGGCCGAGCGCAAGGCGGAGGAAGAGCGCAAGGCCCGCGAGGCGGCCGAGCGTGCGGTTGCCGCGAGCAGGTCGTCGTCCAGACCCTCCGCCGGAGGCTCTGGCGGAGGGTCCGGTCAGACTCCTCGGCAATACCTTGACGCGGTGGCTTCGGCGTATGGGGCCAGCATCGCGTGGTCCGCCGCGGCGTGCGGGCGCTCCGGCAGTTGGGTCTCGGGCTGCTACGCGGGTGGGTCCACCGTCACGGTCACGACGAACGCCTACTCGTCGTGGAACAGGGCCAAGGGCGAGGGACGCAACGTTGTCCTCCATGAGACCGCCCACTTCCTCACGCGTTCGCGGTGCGGCACGGTCTACGTGGGGGGCGACCGGTTCGAGAACGTCACCGATGCCTTCGCGGTTCTGTTGGGCGCAGGCGCGGCCACGGGGTACGGCTACACCAGTGCGGACATGGAATTGGCCAAGGCGTTGTCCGCTGGCAGGTGCGGGGTGTAGTCGCAGCCCATCCCAAGCATTAGACTGTTTATAGAACAGTTGCACTTGTGAGGGACTCGATCATGACACCACTGGTGCCCGCCAGCGTCGTTGCCCGCTTCGTCGTGGTGGCGCTGGCCACCCCGGCCGTCCTCACGGCGGCAGCGCTTGGTCTGCAGGGCATGTGGCTCGGTGACCTCCCAGACCCCGCCGCCACCCACTGGGGGACCTCCGGCACGCCCGACGGCTTCGGCCCGGCATGGACCTTCCCGGCCGTGACCGTAGGGCTGGGTCTCGGCGTGCCGCTGCTGGTGGCGATCACCACCCTGCCGATGCTGCGTCGCGGCGCTCGCGGCGCAACCTTCCGCTTCATGGGGGCGTTCGCGCTCGGCATGTCGGCGTTTATGGCCACACTCAACACGGGATTGGTGGGCATGCAGCGCGGCCTCGCGTCCGCCACCGACGCACCCGGCGTGGCGCCCACCATGCTCGCGGCATTCGGTGCCGGGGCGCTCCTGGGTGTCGGTGGCTGGTTCCTCCAACCCCGCCAGCAGGCCAAGGTTTTGGGCTGGGAGCCATCCGCGGGAATGGAGCTCGCGACCGGCGAACGAGTCGTGTGGATGCGCACCGCGTCCATGGCCAGATGGACCGTCATCCTGGCGAGCGCGATCGGTGCAGGAATTGTCGGCGCCGCCATCGCCGCCTTGATCGCGGGTGAGCTCGCTGCCGCCTGGCTCCTTGTGGGAGCACTCGTGGTAGCGGCGTTGAGCGCAGCCATGGCGGGCGTCTTCCACGTCCGAGTCGACGACGAAGGGCTCACGGCCGTCGCGGCCCTGGGCTTCCCACGGCTGCGAGTACCGCTTGACGACGTGGCCGACGCGGGCGTGGCCCCTGTCAACGGCTTTGCGGAGTTTGGCGGCTACGGCTTACGGTCGCGTCCCGGAGCCACCGGCATCGTGCTGCGCAACTCGGATGCTTTGCAGGTGACTCGCAGGAGTGGGCGACGGCTTGTCATTACCGTAGACGACGCGCAGACCGCGGCGGCGCTGCTCACCGCATTGGCCGCCCGGGCGGCGACGCGCAAGGAGGCCTAGGCGATGTTGGTGCGCATCGATCCCAGTAGCGATGTCCCGATCTTCGAGCAGGTTGCGGGGTCGATTCGTGCCGACATGGTGACGGGTCACATCCGGCCGGGTGACAAGTTGGCCTCCGCGCGCCAACTTGCCGCGTCGTTGCAGGTGAACCTCCACACCGTCCTGCGCGCCTATCAACTGCTGCGCGACGAGGGCCTAGTCGACATGCGCAGGGGCCGGGGGGCGGTCGCGACACCCGCCGCGGGCACCCTGAGCCACTTGCGCTCAGAGATTCTGGAGCTGGCCCACAAGGCGCTTGCCCTGGGGATGCCACCGGATGCACTCGCGGCGCTCGTGCGCGACAGCCTGCGGGACGGCGCGGATTAGCGGGACGGCGCCACACGGCCGCATCGGCCACCCGTCGAATACCGGCGCTGGCGCGGGAGGGCACGGTGCGGCAGGCTGGTCATCGTTACGCCTTCACGAACGGAGCATCCACCATGCCTGAGCGCGTCGCCGTCGTCACAGGAGCCTCGAGCGGTATCGGCGCCGCCACCGCACGTGTGCTCGCCCACCAGGGTTGGCACGTGGTGGTCGGCGCAAGGCGCCTCGACCGGCTGGAGGCGCTCGCGGCACAGATTGGTGGCCGCGCGCACGTGCTCGACGTCACCGATCAGGCTTCGGTGGAGGCGTTCTGTGGCGTGGTCGACGTATGTCACCTGCTGGTCAACAACGCGGGCGGCGCACTGGGAACCACCTCGGTGGCCCAGGCGGACGATGCCGAATGGTTCCAGATGTTCGAGACGAACGTCATGGGCACCCTGCGGCTGACGCGTGCGCTGCTGCCCAAACTCGTCGCATCGGGCGACGGTCAGGTGATCTCGATCGGCTCGATTGCCGCGCTCGAGCCCTACCCCGGCGGGGCGGGATACAACGCCGCCAAGCATGCGGTCAGGGCGCTCACGCGTGTGTTGCGGCTGGAGATGAAGGGGCAGCCGAT
>JASBTB010000138.1 GCA_030148645.1 Demequina sp.
TCGCCTTGATCGGCACGCCCTCCGCCCGATGCAACCGGCGGATCTCCGCCCAATCTTCCATTGAAATCACCCTCCAAGGATGGTCGGAGGGGGTCAGATTTCCCCGACGTCTGAGGGTCAGTATTCACGCGTCGTCGACACTGCCCGGTGCGACCGCGCGAGATGCGTCCGAGCAGAAGATCGAAGGACCCCAGTTGGTCATCGCGACCGACCACGGCCTGGGGCTCAGCCCCAGCGTTGGGAGTGTCGGGGTTTGTCACGGCCTGCAAAGTCACCACTTTACGTGAATGAGGGCACTCTATGAGATCTGGATAGAGAGCGATGAATCCACAAACGGTAGGGGCGTCCTCAAGGGAATACGTGCGAGTCATGGCTGTTGGTGCCGCACCTACGAAAGTGCTCGCGAGTCCGTTTCGGAGGCCTCGGTGCTGACGGTGGCCACAGGCCATTCGGGACTGGGGAGGTCGTCGGTAGTGCCCTTCGAGATCAGCCACGCGCGGAAGCGGTTGGCCCAGGCGCGGTGGGCATCTACCTGCTGATCGTGCAGATCCTGGAGCGTGACCGTTCCGAGTGAGGGGTAGCGGCGCGCGATCGCGGGGACCAGGTCGAGGGTGGCCAGGACGTCGGCATCGGCCGCATGCAGGTCATCGGCCACCACCCGCACCTGGTAGGTGCCGCACATGTCGATGAGTTTGCGCTTGCCTTTGCGGTAGGTGTCGAGGTGACGGTCGAGGACGAGCGGGTCGATGACGGGCCTAATCCCCTGCGGAAGCCGCTGCGCGAGGGTGCGCAGCCCGTGGCGCGCGAGTTCAGCCTCGAGGATCGTGAAGTCGTATTGGACGTTGAAGCCGACCACGGGAATGCCCGCGCCCAGCGCGTCGGCGAGAGCCGTTGCCATCTCTTCCAGGGCATCGGCGGGCCTGGCGCCCTCGGACCGGGCCTTCTCCGTGGTGATGCCGTGCACCTCGGTGGCTCGGGCGGGGATCGCCATGCCCGGGTCGATGAGCCACTGGCTCACCTCGACGGCGGAGGCGTGACGGCGGATCACCGCCGCCGTCACAATGCGATCGGTGTGGGGCGAAACGCCCGTGGTCTCGGTGTCGAAGCCCATCATCGGGCCGTCTATCCAACTCATGAGACCACCCTGTCACGTGGGTGAGACACGGGCTGCCAGGCGCGGCCAGCGGGACCTTGGGTGCGAGCGCGTCGGTGTCGACATCTGCGTCGGCCGCTACGGGTACAGGCCCCGCTGGCGGTGCGCCTGGGTGACTCGACGTACCGCCAGAGCGGTGGCTGCCTGCCTGTACGTCAGTGTATGTGTTCCTGCGTACTCCACGACGTCGTTCCAGGCGGTGGTCAGGCGCTCCTCCAGGCGGTCGTTGACCTCACGCTCGCTCCACTGGTAGGCCTGGTGTGCCTGCACCCATTCGAAATAGCTGACGATCACGCCTCCCGCGTTTGCCAGGATGTCCGGCACCACCACCACGTCGCGTTCCATGAGGATGGCGTCGGCTTCCTGGGTGGTGGGCCCGTTGGCACCTTCGATCACCATGCGTGCCTGGACGTGCGACGCGTTGTCCGCCGTCAGCACACCTTCGACCGCGGCGGGCACCAACACGTCTACCTCCAGGGTGAGTAGGCCTGTCGTATCCATGGCCTCCGCACCCGGGAAACCGACGACGGAACCGGTGCGCTCAGCGTGAGCGCCGAGCCGTGCGATGTCCAGACCGTCGTGGGCGTAGACAGCGCCGTCGACATCGCTGACGGCGCGTACCGTGACTCCAGCGTCGGCGAGGAACCGGGCGGCATCGCGTCCCACCTTGCCGAATCCCTGCACGGCCGCGCTGGTGCCGTCGCGCCGCATCCCGTGGGCAGCCATCGCCATGAGCGCAATGTGCGCCACACCGCGTGACGTGGCGGTCGTCCGCCCGCGCGAGCCGCCGAGACTCACCGGCTTGCCCGTGACCACGCCCTGCACGGTGTGCCCCAAGAGCGCGGAATAGGTGTCCATCATCCAGGCCATGGTTTGCTCGTTAGTGCCGATGTCAGGCGCGGGGATGTCCACCTCAGGGCCGATGATCGGGGCGATTTCCGACGTGTAGCGTCTGGTGACACGCTCGAGTTCTCGCTCGCTGTGATCGCGTGGTTCGATCGCGATACCGCCCTTCGCACCACCGTACGGAACGTCGACCAAGGCGCATTTCCAGGTCATCCACATGGCCAGAGCGCGCACCTCGTCGAGGTCGACATTGGCGGCGAACCGCAGCCCACCCTTCGCCGGGCCTCGAGAGAAGTTGTGCTGGACGCGGTACCCGGAGTACACGAAGACGCTTCCGTCGTCCCTGCGTAGGGGCACACTGACCTGCATCTCGCGCCGGGCCGTTGCAAGCATCTGGTGCATGCCGTCGTCGTAGCCGAGGTGTTCGATCGTAGCGGCGAGTTGCGCCAGCGCGTCGCCGAGCGGACCATGCGTGGGCGGACTGGACCACGTCATCGTGACCTCCTGTCGTTGTCGTCCTGGTGGTGTCCTCATGACTGTAGCCCGAGCCAGCCAGCAGGGCAGCAAACGGCTGCAGACCGCTAGGCTGGAGGCGTGAGCAACGAGATCGAGATTGGGCGCGGCAAACGCGGGCGCAGAGCCTATTCCTTTGATGATGTGGCTGTTGTGCCGTCGCGGCGTACGCGCGACCCACAGAACGTCTCACTGGCGTGGCAGATCGATGCGTTCCGTTTCGAAATCCCGGTGATTGCGGCCCCGATGGACTCGGTGATGTCGCCTGCCACCGCGATCGCCCTGGGCACATTGGGCGGGCTGGGTGTGCTTGACCTCGAGGGGCTGTGGACGCGCTACGAGGACCCCACCCTGCTGCTGGCCGAGATCGCGTCGTTGCCGTCGGAGGCGGCGACGGCCCGCATGCAGGAGATCTACCGCGAGCCCATCAAGGCTGAACTCATCACCGCGCGCCTGCGCGAGGTACGCGAGGCGGGAGTGACCGTCGCTGGTGCGCTCTCGCCCCACAACACGCAAGAGCACTATGCCGCGGTACTGAGCGCGGGTGTAGACCTGTTTGTCATCCGCGGCACGACCGTGTCGGCCGAGCACGTGTCCGCCGACGGCGAACCGCTCAACCTCAAGAAGTTCATCTACGAACTCGACGTGCCCGTCATCGTCGGCGGCGCGGCCACCCATCAGGCCGCCCTGCACCTCATGCGCACGGGTGCTGCGGGCGTGCTGGTCGGCTTCGGTGGTGGCGCAGCCCACACCACCCGAACGTCGCTCGGCATCCACGCGCCGATGGCCACCGCGGTTGCCGATGTGGCGG
>JASBTB010000144.1 GCA_030148645.1 Demequina sp.
GCAAGCTCGCCAGGACGCGGAACAGGCACAACGCGCGCTCGAGGAAGCGCGACGCAACCTCAATGAGACGGACCAGCCCACCTACAAGGGATTGGGCGCCCGCGTCGAGCACTTACTACGTTCGGCAGAAGAACAGTCGGCCGACGTCGTCAATCGAGCCAACACCCACGCCCAGGACACGATTGCCAGGGCAAACGTCGCCGCGCAGCAGTTGCGGGCGCGCGCCGACAATGAGGTGTCGGAAATTCTGGCCCAGAGCCGACGCGAGGCCGACGAGATCAAGGCCGGAGCCGAGAGCGCAGCCCAGGGCACCCGGGAAGCCTCCGAACGCCAAGCGGCCGAGGTCATCGCCAAAGCCCAACGCGAGGCCGACCGCATCACCTCCGTCATCGACACGGAAATCGCCGAGAAGCGTACGGGTGCCGAGCGAGAAGTGCACGCGCTACGTGCCACCGCAGAGCGTGAGATCACGGAACTCAAGATCTCGGGCCAGCGCGAGGCCACCGAAATGGTCGACGCAGCGCGCGGCGAGGCCGAATCCACCGTGAGCAACGCCCAGGCAGAGGCGCAGCGACTGCGCGGCGAGGCGGAACAACTCCTCGTCGCGGCGCGGGAGGAGGCCGACCGCATCGCCGCGGAGAGTGCGGACACGCTGGCGTCCGCGCAGGCCGAGGCGCAGACCACGCTGGAGCGGGCCAACGACCAGGCGACGACGCTCCAGCGTGAGGCCGCGTCGATCCGCGCCGAAGCCGACAAGCACGCGGCCTCCGCGCTCGCTGCGGGCCGCCGCGAGGCTGCTCAGATCATGTCGTCCGTGCAGGCGGAAACGGAAAACCTCAAGGTCGAGGCTTCGCAATACCACGGGAGTACCACGGCGGCTGCCGACGAATACGCCAGCGCCAAGCAGGCAGAGGCCGACAAATACGACCAGGCCACACGTACGCAAGCCGACGAATACGCCAGCGCCAAGCAGGCAGAGGCCGACAAATACGACCAGGCCACACGCGACCAGGGCGAACGTGCCGCCGCCGAGAGGATCGCAGCCGCCGAGCGCTACTTCGCAGCGAAAGTGGGCGAGGCCGATCAGTATCACGGCTCCAAGTTGGTCGAGGCCGACCAGTACCACGCCACCACGACAGCGGACGCGGACCAGTACGACGCGGACCTGAGGGCCGCCGCCGAACACTACGACGTGCAGACCCGCCAGCGCGCCGACAACGACACCGCCGACCTTCGCAAGCGCGCGGAATCCGACACCAAGAAGTTGCGCGCCCAGGCAGCGGCCGAGGCCAAGGCACTGCGAGACGAGGCTTCGGCCGAGGCGGAATCGTTGGTGAACGACGCGCGCGCCCAAGCCAAGAGCATGATCGATTCTGCGGCCGCGCAGGCCCAGCAGTTGCGCGCAGAGGCCCACGGCGATGCAGAGTCCGCGAGAGAAGAGGCGCGTCGCACCCGGGAGGATCTGCAGATTGAGATCGCCCAGCGACGGGAGGCAGCGGAAGCCGCACTCGCGGAACGCCACCACGCCGCGCGGGCCGAATCGGAGGCCATGGTGGCGGATGCGAGGACGCGCGCCGACGAGGCCGAGGCAAGGCTCACGGATGCCCTCGAACGCGCGGAACAGGCCCGCCGCGACGCGGAGGAGCACGCTCGTACCCTGCTGAGCAACGCGCGCCACAATGCGGACGACATCGTCTCGCAGTCGCGGGAGCACGCCGAGACGATTATCTCCGAAGCCGTGGCGGATGCCGAGCGGGAGCGCTCGCTCGCCTCGAAGGAGGTCGAGGAGCTCAACCTCCAGCGAGAGTCGATCACCACCTACCTCGATGACCTACGCTCGCTCCTGTCCTCGGACCCTGTGAACAACCTCGCGGCCGCTTCGCGCCTGGTTGACCAGCACGCCGCCGAGGGCTCGGTGGGCGCGCCCGATGGCGACTCCGGCCACGAGGACTGACGTGGTCACGGACCGCGGTCAGGACGCCTTCGCCCTTGCCGCGCGTCTCGAGCGGCAACGCCAGGCGGAAAGCGCCCAGGCGGCAGCGATGGTGAAGACGTTCGCCACACAGGCGAAAGCCGCGGGGATCGAGGCAACGCGGCTTACCGCTCGCCCGTATTCCGGCAGGACGCCACTGAAGACCGACGTAGTCGGATGGTACATCAAACGCGACTGCAGTGTCGGGGTGAGCGTCGCCGGGGACTTCTACGTGCTGCTTGCCGCTGGCGGATGGTCGGCGCGGCTCAAGGGCGTACACCTGGAGCCGTCCGACCCGCCGCTGGAACTCGGTCGAGGGGCACGAGACGGCGAGTCCATGCCCATCGACAAGGCACTCGCGATACGTCTCGCGGCGGGCAGCACCTGGCCGTGACCGGGGCTGTGCGTGCGCCTGTCCTGTGCCGCTAAGTCCGGACGATGCCGTCGATCAGTCGCGCGACCACCGCGGGTTTCTCGACGTGCACCAGATGCCCCGCCCCTGCGGCGACCGTCACCTCCACGCCGAGCCCGTGAGCCATCGCGGCGGCCTCCTCGGGCGTCGTGAGAGCGTCGTCGTCGCCCCGCACCACAAACGAGGGGGCCTCGCACGACGCGAGGGTGGAGAGCCGGTCGGGCCGGGCCGCCATGGCCCGCTGACCCCACGCCACGCCCTGCCCCTCCTGCCGTGCCACATTGGCGACGACGGAGGCGAACAGGTCGCCATCGGCTCGTGCTGTGGCCCCCAGGAGGCCCTCTGCCGTCTTTCGCGGGTCCGCCACACGCCCGAGCGCCGTGGCCTCCTCAGCGGCTGCCAGGCGGCGGGCGCGGGCCTCCTCGGTGTCGGCCCCTGCCCGGGTCCCAATCAGTCCCAGCCCTGCCACGGCGTCGGGGTGGCGCTCGAGAACGGCCATGGCGACGTACCCGCCCATCGAACTACCCACCCAGATGGCGTGGCGAGATCCCGTGGCCTCTCGCACAGCGGCGACCGCGGCATCGGCGATCAGTGTGAGGCAGGGCGGGTTTGGCGACGCGGGCATGCTGCCGATGCCGGGGGGGTCAAAGGTGAGAATGTCGCCCACGGGGGCGGTCAGTTCCGCGAGCAGTGGCTCCCATTGTTCGCGATCGAGCGGAAAGGCGTTCAGGAGCACAAGCGGTGTTTCGGTGGACAGCACTTTCATGACGCATCTCCTGGGGTGACGACTGCGGTGGCGGGAACGACGGTGGGGAGGGCTGTCGCACCTGGCACGACGGCACCCACCAGCAGGTCGAGAACGATGCGCACGTACTTCTCGCCCACCCACAGGTGCTTGGCCCCCTCGACGGGGATCACGCGGGCCTGGCTCAGGGGTGCGAAACCGGCAGTGGCGCGGTCCGGGGTGAGGAAATCATCGAACTCGGGGACGAGCACCGTTACGGGCTTACCGCTTCGCGCCCACGTGCCGAGGTCCGGCGCCGTGGCACGGCGAAGCGGCGGCGACAACAACACCGCTCCCTCAACATCCAGGTCTGCGCCGTGCATGAGCGCGACTTCGGTCCCGAAACTCCAGCCCACGAGCCAGCGGCGTGGCAACCCCCGGTCGACGGCGAACTGGACCGCTGCACGCAGGTCGGCCGCCTCGCCCACCCCCTCGTCGAACCGGCCTTGCGACGTGCCGCGCGGCGAGGACGTGCCGCGGGTGTTGAACCTGATCACCGCCACCTCCGCCAGATAGGGCAATCGCCACGCCGCCTTGCGCAACACATGCGAATCCATGAACCCGCCATGGGTCGGCAATGGATGCACGGTGATCAGGGTTGCGGAAATCCTGCCCGACGCCGGCAACGCGAGTTCTCCCACCAGCGTGAGCCCATCTTCGGTCACCAACTCGATGTCCTCGCGCTCAGCGGGCAGCACCGTCATGGCGCCGATCTCGGTTGGTTCAACCACGTGTTCTCCCAAAGGTCTGCCAACAGGCTCGGTGCCAGTGCCGGCGGTCTGCTTGCGCAGCATCGGCGCCGAACAAGCCATCCGCCGCCCACGCCACGATGTGTTCCTGAGTGCCGGGAACCTCTCGCCCGCACGCCGGGCACGTATAGACCTTGTCCGAGGGCCGGGGTATCGCCACCCAGTAGTCCTCGCCGCCAGGGCCCCGCTGGCGTTGAGCTCCAATTCCCCCAAGTGCGCGCTCCACGTCGAGTTCGGGGTGAGGCTGTCCGTAGGGGCGCTTGGCGGATCGGCGCTTGGACGGCATGGTTCGAGTCTACGGAAAGTTGCACGCCGACAACTCACGGGCACACGGGCCGACGCCGCGCCGGAGGGGGATCGGCGCGGCGCCGGACCACTAGTAAGCGCGAGGAGGATTCTCTACGACAGACTCCAGCGTGTCGAGCGGGGCAATGGCGCGGGTCCGTATGGTCTCCCGGTACCAATAGGCGGAATCTTTCCACGTGCGCTCTTGCGAGGCGTAGTCAACCCTCAACAGTCCGAAGCGCTTGGAGTACCCATAGGCCCACTCGAAGTTGTCCATGAGGCTCCAGGCCATGTAGCCCCGGATGTCTGCGCCCTCGGCACGCGCCTTCAGAAGCGCCCCCATGTGGTCGTGCAGGTACGTGTAGCGGTCGACGTCGCGGATGCGGCCATCATCGCTCACCTCGTCGGGCCAGGAGGCGCCGTTCTCTGTGACGATCATCGGCAGACCCATGTCGCGATGCATGCGCATCAGGTGTGCATGGAAGCCGCTTTCATCGACGTTCCATCCCATCGTGGTGCGCTTTCCCACCAGGGGCATGAACTCCGCGTCGTCCGCGCCGGGCCAGCAGTGATGGACCGTCGAGTTGTGGCCGTCCTGTCCCGACGGGCGATGAGGCGCGTCGTTGAAGCGGACTACATGGCTTGAGTAGTAGTTGACGCCCAGCACGTCCAGCGTGCCCTTGATCGCGTCCAGGTCTCCCTCGTGTACAAACGACCAGTCGGTGAGGGAGGACGTGGAGTCGAGGACAATCGCCGGGTACTTCCCTGTCGTGTAGGGGTCCATGAATATCCGGTTGGCCAACGCGTCGACCTTCTGGGCCACGGCGACGTCTCGTGGGTCGGCCACGTTCCACGGTCGGGGTAGGTGAGAATTGAGCACGATGCTCACGCGGGCCTCCGGGTGGACCTCCTTGATCGCCTTGTAGGCAAGCCCGTGTGCGAGGTTGAGGTGGTGTGCCGCCGCAAGCGACGCGGCGGGCTCGCTGCGACCGGGCGCATGGGCGCCGGAGGCGTAACCCAGGAACGCCGTGCACCATGGCTCGTTGAAGGTCGTCCAATAGGTGACGCGCTCCTTGAACTCCTCCACCGTGCCCCGGGCGTATTCGACAAAACGGTCGACAATCGCGCGCTCGGGCCAGCCACCGGCGTCCTCGAGCGGTTGCGGCAGGTCCCAGTGGTAGAGGGTGACCAGGGGCTCGATTCCGTACTTATCGAGCTCGTCCAAGACCCGGTGGTAGAACGCGAATCCCTCATCGTTGAAGTCGCCATCGCCCGTAGGCCGGATGCGTGGCCAGGCCATCGAGAAGCGGTAGGCGGTCAGGCCGATTTCGGCCATGGCCTTGATATCCTGCGCGTACTTGTGGAAGTGATCGCACGCCTCGTCCCCGGTATCGCCATTGAGCGTGCGGCCCTGGGTGTGCGCGAACGTGTCCCAGATGCTCGCCAGCCTGCCGCCCTCGTGGGCGCCGCCCTCGATCTGGTAGGACGCCGTGGAGGCGCCAAAGAGAAAGTCGTCGGGAAACGGGGTGGAAGACATGGCCAGCAGTCTACCCGAAACGTTTCGACTACTCGGCGGGTGTCCACCCGCCTGCGTCTAGAACAGGCGCGCGGAGGCATCGTCGGCGCCGCGCATCGCCTCGTAGTCCAGCACCAGGCAGCGGATGCCCCTGTCCTGCGCAAGCACTCGCGCCTGCGGCTTGATCTCCTGAGCCGCGAACACGCCGACGACAGGGCGCAGGAGCGGGTCCCGATTCAGCAGTTCGAGGTAGCGCGTGAGCTGCTCGACGCCATCGATGTCTCCCCTGCGCTTGATTTCCACGGCAACCGCGCGGCCTGTGGCATCGCGAGCCAGCACGTCCACCGGGCCGATAGCCGTGGGGTACTCGCGTCGCACGAGCGTGTGCCCCACCCCCAGGAGAGCCACCTGTTCGGCGAGCAACGCTTGCAGGTGAGCCTCGACGCCGTCCTTGACGAGCCCCGGGTCCACACCGAGCTCGTGTTCGGTGTCGGCGAAGACTTCGAGCAGATCGATCTCGAGGCGGTCGTCGGTCTTGTCGTGCTGGACGATCCACCGAGCCACCGGCCTCTCGGCGTCGTCCGACGGCACCGCGTCCAAGGTCTCGACCCGCAGAGAACACGGCGGGCTCATCCAGTTGAGCGGCTTGTAGGAGCCGCCGTCGGAGTGCAGCAAGACCGAGCCGTCGGCCTTGACCATGATCGCTCGGGTGGCGGCGGGCAAGTGTGCGTTGAGCCGACCCGAGTACCGGGCCACGCAACGCGCAATGACGACGCGCACGGCCCGATACGCTAGCGCTCGGCGCGTTCGGCCACGATCGTGATGACGTCGTGGTCAAACGAGAGGAACCCACCCGTGATGTCGACCAGACGGTCGTCGCCGCTGGCCTCAACGACCTTCACCACGCCGGCGCCGAGCACGGACAGGATGGGCTCGTGCCCCGGTAAGAGCCCGATCGAGCCCTCCACGGCTGGAGCGGTGACGAAGGTCGCCTCACCCTCCCACAGGACGCGGTCGGGTGCGACGATGTCGACGGTGAGCGCCATGGCCTAACTGCTTTCCTTCTGGATGCGGGCCCAGTTCTTCTCCAGGTCCTCCAGGCCACCAATGTTGAAGAAGGCCTGTTCCGAGATGTGGTCGTACGTGCCCTCCGTGATGCCCTTGAACGCCGTCACCGTCTCGTCAAGCGACACGGTGGAGCCCGCGACGCCGGTGAACTGAGTGGCCATGTAGGTGTTCTGCGACAGGAACTGTTGGATCTTGCGAGCCCTCGCCACGATGATCTTGTCCTCCTCGGACAACTCATCGACACCGAGGATCGCAATGATGTCCTGCAACTCCTTGTTGCGCTGGAGGATCGACTTGACCGAGTTCGCCACATCGTAGTGCTCCTGACCCACATAGCGCGGGTCGAGGATGCGCGACGTCGAAGCCAACGGGTCCACGGCCGGATAGAGGCCGCGCGATGCGATCTCTCGGCTGAGTTCCGTGGTGGCGTCGAGGTGCGCGAAGGTGGTGGCGGGAGCCGGGTCGGTGTAATCGTCCGCGGGCACGTAGATGGCCTGCAAAGACGTGATCGAGTGACCTCGGGTCGAGGTGATACGCTCCTGCAACTGACCCATCTCGTCGGCCAAGTTGGGCTGGTAGCCCACTGCGGACGGCATGCGGCCCAGCAGGGTCGATACCTCGGAGCCCGCCTGTGTGAAGCGGAAGATGTTGTCGATGAACAGCAGCACGTCCTGCTTCTGGACGTCACGGAAGTACTCCGCCATCGTCAGCGCGGACAGGGCGACCCGCAGGCGGGTTCCCGGCGGCTCGTCCATCTGGCCGAACACCAGGGCGGTCTGCTTGATGACCCCCGACTCCGTCATCTCCGCGATGAGGTCGTTGCCCTCGCGGGTGCGCTCCCCCACGCCCGCAAACACCGATACGCCGTTGTGGTTGTTCGCGACACGGTAGATCATCTCTTGGATGAGGACCGTCTTGCCCACTCCAGCACCACCGAACAGGCCGATCTTGCCGCCCATCACGTAGGGCGTGAGCAGGTCGATGACCTTGATGCCGGTCTCGAACATCTGTGTCTTGGATTCGAGTTGGTCGAAGGCGGGGGGTTTGCGGTGGATGGGCCAGCGCTCGGTGATCTCCACCGTCTCGCCTTCCTTGCCGTTGAGTAGTTCACCCGTCACGTTCCACACATGACCGGTGGTGACTTCGCCCACTGGCACGGAGATGGGTCCTCCGGTGTCGACAACCTTGGCGCCGCGAATGAGACCGTCGGTGGGCTTGAGTGCGATGGCACGCACCATGGTGTCGCCCAGGTACTGCGCGACCTCAAGCGTCATGTGCAGCACGCCCCCACCCTCACCCTCGCCCTGAGCGGCCAAGTCGATGTCGGTGGTGAGTGCGTTGTACATTCCCGGCAGAGCGTCGGCCGGGAACTCGATGTCGACGACGGGGCCGATGACGCGCGCGACACGACCGACCACGCCGCCCTTGGCTGCGGTCGTGTTCTCGGTGGGAGCCTTCTTGGCGGTCGTCTTCGTGGCGGTCTTCTTCTTCGCCGGCACCTTCGAGTCGGTCTTTGCGCTGGGAGTCATGGCTTGCTCTTTTCCGGTCACGAGGCGGCGAGCGCATCCGCGCCCGACACAATCTCGCTGATTTCCTGGGTGATCTCGGACTGGCGCGCCGAGTTGGCGAGCCTGGTGTATTGACGAACGATGTCTTCCGCATTGGATACGGCAGTATTCATGGCGGACTGACGGTTGGCGAGTTCGGATGCCGCAGCCTGCAACATGCAGTTGTAGATGCGCGCCTCGATGTACCGCGGCAGCAGGGCATCAAGCACATCCTCGGCATTGGGTTCAAAGGCATACAACGGCTCGGCGTCGTCCCCAACCTCCGGGACACCTTCCACAATCTCGAGGGGAAGCATACGAATCACGCGCGGCTCCTGGCTGACCATCGATGCGAAGTGGGTGTAGACCACGTGCAACTCGGCCACGCCTCCGTCTTCGACCGGTGCAAGGAATGCCCGCAGCAACTCCGCCGCGATCTCGTTGGCCACTGCGTGCGTCGGGCCGTCGGAGTCACCCGTCCAACTACCGGCGAGTTCGCGATGACGGAACGTGTAGTACGAGACGCCCCGCCGGCCCGCCGCGTACTGCACGACCTCCTTGCCAGCGGCCTCGAGCCGTTCGCGCGATCGCTCCGCGGCACGCAGGGCATTCGCCGAGTAGGCGCCTGCCATTCCCCTGTCAGCCGTGATGACGAGCATGGCCACGCGGTCGGTGCCAAGGCGCTTGCTCGTGAGGGGATGCTCGACGTCGGAGTGATGCGCCACCGCCGAGATGGCGCGCGTGATGGCGCGCGAATACGGCGCAGCGGCTGCCACCCGGTCGCGCGCCTTCCCGATGCGCGAGGCAGCAATCAACTCCATCGCGCGGAAGATCTTCTTCAGCGACTGGGTCGACTTGATGCGTGCCTTGTAGACACGTTGCTGGCCAGCCACGCGCTACTTCTTCGTGCCGCTTGAGGAACGACGCTGCGTGACGATCTGCTCCTGCTCGACCTCTGCCCCGCTGTCGCCTTCGATGCTGGCGTCGGTGGTGAGTTCCGCGTTGGCCGACTCCAAGAAGGTTTCGACGAAGCTGTCCACTGACTTGTGCAGTTCCGCCTCGTCTTCCTCGGACAGCTTGCCGGTACCGGCAATATGGTCCAAGACCTTGCTGGATTGGCGCACGTGGTCGATCAGTTCACGCTCAAAGCGCGACACGTCGCTCAACGCCACCTTGTCGAGTTTGCCCTTGGTGCCCGCCCACATGGAGATCACCTGCTCCTCCACCGGGTACGGCGAGTACTGGGGCTGCTTGAGCAGTTCCATGAGCCGCGCACCGCGGGTGAGTTGCTGGCGCGAGGCCGCGTCGAGATCGGACGCGAACATCGCGAACGCCTCGAGCGAGCGGTACTGGGCCAAGTCGATCTTCAGCGTTCCCGACACGCCCTTCATGGCCTTGACCTGGGCGGCACCGCCAACGCGTGACACGGAGATACCCACATCGACCGCGGGACGCTGGTTCGCGTTGAAGAGGTCGGACTGCAAGAAGATCTGGCCGTCCGTGATGGAAATGACGTTGGTGGGAATGTATGCCGAAACGTCGTTGGCCTTGGTTTCGATGATCGGCAGACCCGTCATGGAACCCGCACCCATCTCGTCCGACAGTTTTGCGCACCGCTCCAGAAGGCGGGAGTGCAGGTAGAAGACGTCACCCGGGTACGCCTCGCGGCCCGGGGGCCGGCGCAGCAACAGCGACACGGCACGGTACGCCTCGGCCTGCTTGGACAGGTCGTCGAAGACGATCAGTACGTGCTTGCCCCCATACATCCAGTGCTGGCCGATGGCCGAACCGGTATATGGGGCAAGGTACTTGAAACCTGCAGGATCGGATGCAGGGGAGGCAACGATCGTCGTGTACTGCATGGCACCGGCGTCTTCGAGCGCTCCCCGCACCGCGGCGATGGTCGAGCCCTTTTGACCGATGGCCACGTAGATGCAGCGGACCTGCTTGGCGGGGTCGCCCGAGTCCCAATTGGCCTTTTGGTTGATGATCGTGTCGATCGCGATGGCGGTCTTGCCGGTCTGGCGGTCGCCGATGATGAGTTGGCGTTGGCCACGACCGATCGGAATCATGGCGTCGATGGCCTTGAGACCCGTTTGCAAAGGTTCGTGGACCGATTTTCGGGACATCACGCCCGGAGCCTGGAGTTCGAGGGCTCGGCGGCCCTCGGTCGTGAGTTCGCCGAGGCCGTCGATGGCGTTGCCGAGCGGGTCCACCACGCGGCCCAGGTAGCCGTCGCCCACCTCGACGGAGAGCACCTCCCCGGTGCGGTGGACTGCCTGGCCCTCTTCGATGCCCGTGAACTCTCCCAGTACCACCACACCAATCGAGCGCACGTCCAGGTTCAGTGCGAGACCCAACGTGCCGTCCTCGAAGCGCAACAACTCGTTCGCCATCACACCGGGCAGTCCTTCGACCTGCGCGATGCCATCGGCCGCGAGGGTCACGATGCCGACCTCCTCGGTCTTCGTACCCTGAGGCTCAAATGAGTTCACGTGAGCATCGAGCGCGGCCCTGATCTCGTCGGGGCTGATCGTCAACTCGGCCATTTCTTACTCTCCTGTCGATACCGCGGGGAAGGCGGAAGTCGTGCGTCGGCGCTCAGCCGACAAGTCGTCGTCGTGCGTCGGCCAGGCGGGAGACGATCGTTCCGTCCACCACCTCGGAACCGACCTGGACCTTGATGCCGCCCAACACCTCGGGGTCGACGGCCACATTCACTTGAATTTCGTGGCCGTACGCTTCCTTGAGGAGTCCGGCCAGACGAGTGCGCTGCGCCGCACTCAGTTCGACTGCGGCCGTCACTCGCGCCACCAGCCGCTCGCGACGCTGTGCCGCGTGATGCACGAGTTCGCGCACCGCATTCAGGAGGCGCGTGTTGCGGGGTGCCGCCACCTTGCGCTCAAGCAGCGCAAGCGTCGTGGGGCCCACCTTCGAGCCCACCACGTCCCTGACGACTGCGAGCCGGTCGGCGGCGTCGGATGAGCGGTCCCCGAGCGCCGTGAGCAGGCTCCGGTGCGCCATGAATTCCCGCTCGACACGGAAGAGTTCCTCCTCGACCTGCTGGAGTGTGCCCTCAGCCTCGGCCTGTGCCAAGAGCGCGAGCGACCCGGCGTCCTCGATCGATTCGGCAAGGTCCGCCTCATCGGACCACCGCGCCCTGACCATGTCGGCCACGACGGTGCGTACGCGCTCGTCGAACGAGGCAAAGAGGTGGTCGACCAACGTCGCCTTGTCGTCGGCGGGACGAGACGGATCGGTGAGCGCGCGGCGTAGCGATCCCGAACCGTCGAGCACGTCGACCACGGCGAACAGCTCGCGCGCCAACATTGTTGCGTCCTTTCCCGCCGCCGCAGCGACCGGATCAAAGGCGCGCAGCGCCGCATCGCGTGCGTTCTGGCTGGTCCCCTTCATCGTCAGCTTCTCTCCTTGACCGAACTCTCGAGTTCTTCCAGGAAGCCATCGATGAGGCGCTGTTGACGCGCGTCGTCCGCGAGGGACTCGCCCACGATGCGGGATGCGAGCTCGGTCGCAAGCGAACCAATCTCCGCGCGCAGCGACACGACCGCCTGCTGCCGTTCCGCCTCGATCTGCTTGACGGAAGTCTCGGCAATACGCTCGGCGTCGTGTATCGCCTTCTCACGACCGTCCGCGACGATCTGAGCCGCTTCCTGCCGGGCATGCTCGCGAATCTTCGCGGCCTCCGTACGGGCTTCCCGCAATTGTGCCGTGTACTCCTCAAGAGCCGCCGCAGCTTCGGCCTGTGCGTGCTCCGCTTTGGAGATGCCACCTTCGATCAGTTGGGCGCGTTCGTCCAACACCTTTTGGAATTTGGGCAGCAGGTATCGCATGAAAAGCAACGCGATGATCACAAAGACGACGGTCGACCACAGCAGGTCGTAATTGGTCGGGAGGATCGGATTGAACTCCGACTTCGCCCCACCGGGGTCCACTGCGGCGATGAGAAGCGGACTCATTAGACGAAGATGAATCCGGTGACGAGACCGAGCAGCGCGAGGACCTCGACGAACGCCACGCCAATGAACATCGTGGCACGCAACTGGCCCGAGGCCTCGGGCTGACGCGCCATTCCCTCGACGGTCTTGCCGATGAGGATGCCCAGGCCGATGCCGGGGCCAAGCGTCGCGATGCCGTAGCCGATCGTGGCGATGTTGCCGGAAATCGCGGCGAGAGTGGTGGTATCCACTGGTGTTCCTTCCGTTGTCACGAGGCCAGGGCGACCTCGCAGGTCATGGGTGATGGTGGTCTAGTGCTCTTCTTCGACGGCCAAATTGATGTACGCCGCAGCAAGTATCGTGAAGATATACGCCTGCAGCAGCGCCACGAAAATCTCGAACAGAGTGAAGGCGAGACCGGCCGTGAGAGACACTGCACCGACCGCCTTCAGTGCGCCGGTGGCCTCCAGCAGGAAGTAGTGGGAGGCGGCGAACGTGAGGACCAGGAGCAGGTGGCCCGCGATCATGTTGGCCGCGAGCCGCAGCGCCAACGTGGCGGGCCGAAGCACGAAGACCTGGATCGCCTCGATGGGCGCCAAGAGCAGGTAGATGGGCCACGGCACGCCGGGGGGGAAAAGGCTCGACTTGAGGAACCCGCCCAGGCCCAACTTGCGTACACCCGCGCCGAGGTACATGACATACACCCACAGCGCCATGACGATGGGGAGCCCGATGAGCGAGGTACCAGGAATGTTCAGCAGCGGCACCACGCTGGTGATGTTGAAGAACACGATGGCGATGAACAGCGTGGTCAGGAACGGCACGTACTTGCGTGCACGCTCGGCTCCCATCACCTCCTCGGCGATCTGCACCCGCACAAAGTCGAGGACGAGTTCCAGCGCAGCTTGGCCGCGCCCGGGAACGACCTTCGCACGGCGTGCCCCGAGCCAGAAGATTCCGATCATGACCACGGCGGCGACGACGCGCACAAACGTGATCCGGTTGAACTCGAGAATCGTGCCACCAAACAGCAGCGCCTCGGGATTGAAGTCTTTGACCGACGGCGGGTGGAAGCCGCTGGTGCCAAAGAGCCATTGGAAGAAGTTCTGTGACGCACCTTCGGCGTTGCCGTCGTCGACAGCCGTCAGCACGGTGGCGGCCAGGTTCAGCACTCGCATCTCTCCCCGGGGTGGGCGGCAGGGCGCGATCACACATGGCGCCCGTGTCTGTGTGGGACTGGTCGCAAGCCTAACCTATGACGCGTCACCGCCAGAACTCGATCCGGTGTAGGGGATCCGCGCTCGCTTCACTGCAAAAACGTCGATTGCCAAGGTTGCGCCCACGCCCACCAAGATGACGATGCCGAAGGTCCCGCGATCGATCGCCTCGACGCGCCCAAGGAGCAGCACACCGATCACAATGACGAACATTTTGGCGAGCCACGCACCCGCGACGATGCTGGCAAAAATCCCCGGCTCACGGCGATAGCCCACCAGCATGGCCCCTTGAGTGACCATGCCGGAAAGCGCGGCCACTGCGACTCCCCCGAGCGCCGCCCACAGGCCTTCCGTTCCGCGCAATGCGGTAGCTATGGCGACGCTCACCACGGCGGTAGCGGCGAGGACGATGCCCGTCGCCCTCAGCGCCCAGCGGTACGTACGCGCCTCCGCAGAATTGCTATCGCTTGCCATGTTCTGTCTCCTGATCCTGGTGCCGCCCCTCCGGGGTCAGCTTTCGCGCCGGGCCTGCAGCCGCGCCGATGCCGCGCCACGCGCGCCCAAAGAAGCGTCGCAGGCCCGGAAAATAGGTGATGGCGGCTGCCGCCACAAGGCCGATCACCAACATCAGGGCGGCGTACCGCAGCCGCACGACGACTACCGATGCCGCCGAGAAGGCCAACACGAACGTCCACAACCACAGTACCGCCACGGCCCACCGGTGCGAGTGGCCGGACCTCAGCAACCGGTGGTGCAAGTGGTGGGCGTCGGGCTGGAAGGGAGACTGGCCCTTACCGACGCGCCGCAAGAACGCCAAGCCCATGTCGAGCAACGGGATCGCGACCACCGCGAGAGGCAACAGCATCGGCAGGAATGCAGGGATCTGGGCGCGCTGGCTGACCACGGTGGGGTCAATTTGACCTGTCACGGTGATCGATGCGGCCGCGAAGGTCAGGCCGAGAACCATTGACCCCGAATCGCCCATGAAGATGCGGGCCGGGTGCACGTTGTGCGGGAGAAATCCCAGGGAAGCCCCCACCATGACTGCGGCGAGCAGGGTAGCCAACGAGGAGTAGTCCCCCGGTGAGGCATCCCGGGCGAGCGCGTACGTGTACACCATGAACGCCACGCCTCCGATCACCACCAAACCGGCCGCGAGGCCGTCGAGCCCGTCCACAAAGTTCACGGCATTGATGGAGACCACCACGATGACCACGGTCGCGATGAGCGACAGGTAGCTGTCGCCGATGGTGCGGCCACCGATGGGTAGGGCGATGAGTTGGACGCCCCCCCACGCCATCAGCAGCGCAGCGAGAATCTGGCCCGCGAGTTTGGCCATCCAATCGAGGTCCCAGACATCGTCGACCACGCCGACGGCGCACACCAAACCTGCACCAGCCACGACGGCCCAGGCGCTTTGGGACACCTCGAAGACGCGCGACAAGAACGGGATGGTCGAGGCGAGTATCAATCCCGCGGCCAACCCCAGGAAGATGGCAACGCCGCCCAGGCGCGCGGTGGGCACCGAGTGGACGTCCCGATCGCGTACCGCCGTAACCGCACCCAGCCGAATCGCGAGGTGCCGCATCGCTGGAGTCGCCAGGTAGGTGACGAGTGCCGAGACGACGAGTAACGTCAGGTAGACCTTCACTTAGGCGTGTGCCCCCTGGTCGAAAGCCTGCTCGCCCGCGATCTCAACGAGTTGCTGCCGACTCACTCCGCCCTCGCGCACCACGCGCAGCGCGGTGCCGGTCGCATCCACGATGGTCGAGGCCATCCCCAAGGGACTGTCGCCTCCGTCGAGATACACGGCGACCGCATCGCCCAACTGTTGCTGGGCATCGTCCGCAGTGGTGGCGGCCGGATGACCGGTGCGGTTTGCGCTCGTGACCGCCAGCGGCCCGGTACGTGCCAGGAGCGCACCTGCGGCCGCATGATTCGGGACCCGCAACGCCACGGTTCCGCGGGTCTCGCCCAGGTCCCAAGCGAGACTCGGTTGCGCTGCGACGATCACCGTGAGCGGACCCGGCCACCATGCGTCCATCAGCGCCCGCGCGGACGCCGACACGTCGCGTGCAAGGCCGTCCACCGTACGTACCGAGGGGATCAACACGGGCGGCGGCATGTGCCGGTCGCGACCCTTCGCTGCAAGCACCCGGGCCACCGCCTCGGGCTGAAAGGCATCAGCACCGATGCCGTACACCGTGTCGGTCGGAAGGACGACAAGCTCGCCGCGCGAGAGCGCGTGGACGGCAGCGTCAAGGGACGGGCCCCATGTGGCGGAGTCCAAGCAGGGCAGAATCACGCCCCCCAGTGTGGCATGGCGGGGACGGCCAGGGGTCGCGTCAGCGCCGTCGCGCCACGAGCATCCGGTCGCGGCCAGTCAGGTCTTGTCGCGTCCCGATGTTCTCGAAGTCGCCAACGGTTCGGGCGACATCGCGCGTCTGGGCGCCCTGCACGTCGGCGTGTTCCATCACCAACAAACCACCGGGCCGCAACAGACGTGCGGCCGCCGCGATGACTGCCCGTGCAACGTCGAGGCCGTCTTCGCCGCCGCCGTACAGAGCCAATGCTGGGTCGTAGTCGCGCACCTCGGGGTCGATGGGCACGGCGTCCGGCGGAATGTACGGCGGGTTCGACACGACGATGTCGACGCTGCCGTCGAGGTCGGACAACACCGTGCGGTCGACGACGTCCCCCACGTCGACACGGGGTTCCCGGGAGTCGCCAGAGGGGAAGTTGGCGCGCGTCAAGCGCACGGCGTCCGGCGAGGCGTCCATGGCGACGACGGTGGCGTGGGGCACCTCGACGTACACCGAAGCCGCGATCGCGCCCGATCCGCAACACAAGTCGACCACCAGGGGGGCGTGGCCGTCGGCGGCCAGGCGAGCCGCCTCGTCGATGGCCACCCCCGCCACCACCTCGGTCTCAGGTCGCGGCACAAACACCGCCGGATCGATCGCGAGCCTCACGCGACGGAACACCGCGTATTCGACGATGTGCTGCAAGGGTTCGCGGGCTGCGCGACGCTCAACGGCCCGCGCATAGTCGTCGTCAAAGCCGACAGGCACATTGTCCGGTTCGAGAACCGGGTATCGCGGCGCCCCCAAAACGTGGGCGGCGAGTTCGCGGGCGTCGTGCTCAGGCGAGGGGACGCCCGCAGCCGCGAGTACACGGGTCGCCTCGCGCACCTGCTCACCGAGCCGTGCCATTACTCCTCGTGTGCGTCGAGCCGCGCGGCCTCGTCGGCGTCGATCGCCGACTGGATCACGGGCCCCAGATCGCCGCCGAGCACATGATCGAGGTTGTATGCCTTGTAGCCAGTGCGGTGGTCGGCGATACGGTTCTCAGGGTAGTTGTAGGTGCGGATACGCTCGGACCGGTCCACGGTACGCACTTGGGACTTGCGCATGTCGTGCGCCTCGGCCTGCGCCGCCTCCCGTTGTGCTGCCAGGAGGCGCGCCCGCAGGATGCGTAGGGCCGACTCCTTGTTTTGGAGTTGGCTCTTCTCGTTTTGGCAACTCACCACGATGCCGGTGGGCACGTGCGTGAGGCGCACGGCCGAGTCAGTCGTGTTCACCGATTGCCCTCCGGGCCCGGACGAGCGGAAGACGTCGACGCGCACATCGTTCATGTCGATCTCGACTTCTTCGACCGCTTCGACCTCAGGGTAGACGAGCACACCGGCCGCCGAGGTGTGGATGCGGCCTTGAGATTCCGTGGCTGGCACGCGCTGCACGCGATGCACGCCACCCTCGTACTTCAAGTGTGCCCACACGCCATCTTGCGGCTCGGGATTACCTGTGGCCTTGAGTGCCACGGAGATGTCCTTGAAGCCGCCCATGTCCGTCTCGGTGGCCTCGAGCACCTCGGCCTTCCAGCCCTTAGTCTCCGCAAACTTCAGGTACATCTTCAGCAGGTCTGCGGCAAACAGCGCCGACTCCTCGCCGCCTTCGCCCGACTTGATCTCAAGGATCACGTCGCGGGCGTCGTCGGGATCGCGAGGAATCAGAATGCGTCGCAGGCTTTCCGTGGCGGCCTCGACCGCAGCCTCGAGCGCGGGTATCTCTACCGCAAAGTCGGGATCTGCCTCAGCCATGTCCCTGGCGGCCGCGAGGTCGTCCTGAGCGGCCTCCCATGCGTGGTGCGCCGCGACAACGCGTCCCAACTCGGCGAACCGCCGCCCGAGCGTGCGCGCCCTGCCCCCGTCGGCATGAACCGCGGGGTCGGAGAGCTGATGCTCGATGTCCTCATACTCGTCCAGCAGCGGCTGGACGGCTGCGAATGCTTCTGCCACGGTGTCGCGACGCCCGGTCGCTTAGTCCTTGTTCCCGTAGCGCTTCTGGAAACGGGCGACGCGGCCGCCGGTGTCCATGATCTTCTGCTTGCCCGTGTAGAACGGGTGGCAGGCCGAGCAGACTTCGACGTTGATCTGGCCGGACGTGACGGTGCTGCGGGTCTCAAACGTGTTGCCGCAGGTGCACGTGACAGTGGTGGCCACGTACTCGGGGTGGATGTCCTTCTTCATGATCTCCCTTTAGTGTGCTGCCGGGTCCGTACACATACCTTGCGACGGTGAACCGGCCAGCCAACCCTCTATTGTGCCAGATGTCGGAGCGTGCGACGACTCGAGATCGTGCGACTGCGAGGCCCCGCTACCGTGGTTACCTCGTCGCCCGCTCCCCTCGCCCAGCCGCGCTGGAAGTGCATGGGCGTACATCTGGCATGCATCCGTGCCCTGGTGCACTTCCAGCGCACCAGGGTTCTCCACAGATCAGCGCACCCGGGTTCCGGGAGCACCCCGGGCGGCGGTTCGATGGCCGCATGCGCATCATCGCCGGACTGTCGCCGCCGCGAGGGACCCTCACCGAATACCTCTCTCAGAACCCTCACAGCCTTGCGCGAAGGGACTTGGTGGCGCTGTGGTCGTCACGACGCCTCCAGGCAGCCGTCCGCGCCGGATCCGTGGTACGCATCGCACCGGGCATCTATTGTGGGGCCGAACATGCTCGCCATCCGGTCGTCATGGGCGAGGCGCTCAACCTCTGGTATCCACGCGGTCTCGTCACTGGCCCACTCGCCCTGCATCTGTACTCTCCTGAGTTGCCGATGCCGCCCCGAGCCGACCTTGTCGTGGACAACGGCCAGCACCTGCGCGCACCGAACTGGGTTGACCTCCATCAGACCGGGCCGGTGCGTGAGCACAGCAGGCCGCAAGGAGTCGCATGCGTCGTACCCGAGCGCGCACTCCTCGACGCGTGGGGTTGCGCGGCGCCAGCCGGAAGGCGGAATCTGCTGTACGAGGCGCTCTGGGCCCGTGTGTGCTCCTGGCGCCAACTGCGACGCGAGGTCCGGCGCGCCCCACGAGTTCCCGGGCGGCGTGACCTGGAGCGGGTGCTCGGATGGTTCGCGGCAGGCGCTACCACGCCACTCGAGGTACGCGCGCAGCGGGAAACCTTTGCCGATCCGCGTTTTCGAGATTTCGATTGGCAGGTGAAGTTGCGGGTGGGTTCGCGCCGTGCCTACGCCGACATGCTTCACCGTGGCGCGATGCTTGTCGTCGAGCTAGATGGCGAGCGCTATCACGGCCCCCGCAAGGCACAACAACTGGACCGCACTCGCGACACAGACCTCGCCGCCGCAGGCTATCTCACGGTGCGGTTCGGCTGGGACGACGTCGTGTACCGACCCGCGTGGTGTCGCGAGCGGTTGCTGGCAGTCGTCGCCGCTCGGTTGAGTCCTCCTGGAAGGGCATGAGAGCACGTTCTGGTTGACTGCGTACGCTCATGCACTGCCACCGCACACGGCCAACGCGCGGGAACCCACCGCCCACGGCCAAACACGCGCCGAAACGCAGGAGTGCCCGACTCCAACCGTGGCATCGGGCACTCGTGTGCGTGGAAACTAGTCCTTGTCTTCCGGGCCAGCAGGCGTGGTCTTCGCGACCGTCATGAGGAACTCGGCGTTGGTCTTGTTCTCCTTGAGCCGCCCGAGGAGCAACTCGATGGCCTGCTGCTGTTCGAGACCGGTAAGGACGCGACGCAACTTCCAGTTGACCTTGAGCTCCTCTGGGCTGATGAGGATCTCTTCGCGACGCGTGCCGGACGCGTTGACGTCCACAGCCGGGAAGATGCGCCGGTCGGCAAGTTGACGCGAGAGCTTGAGTTCCATGTTGCCGGTGCCCTTGAACTCCTCGAAGATGACCTCGTCCATCTTTGATCCCGTCTCGACGAGCGCGGTGGCCAAGATGGTGAGCGATCCACCGTGCTCGATGTTGCGGGCCGCGCCAAAGAATCGCTTGGGCGGGTACAGCGCCGACGAGTCGACACCGCCGGACAAGATACGGCCCGACGCGGGGGCAGCCAGGTTGTAGGCACGGCCTAGGCGGGTGATCGAGTCGAGCAGCACGACGACGTCTTGACCCAGTTCCACGAGCCGCTTGGCGCGTTCGATGGCGAGTTCCGCGACCGTGGTGTGATCCTCGGCGGGGCGATCGAAGGTCGAGGCAATGACCTCTCCCTTGACGGTGCGTTGCATGTCCGTGACCTCTTCGGGCCGCTCGTCCACCAGGACCACCATGAGGTGAACCTCGGGGTTGTTCACAGTGATCGCGTTGGCGATCGACTGCAAGACGAGCGTCTTGCCAGCCTTGGGCGGCGACACGATCAGGCCACGCTGTCCCTTCCCGATCGGCGCAACCAGGTCAATCACGCGATTCGTGAGGTTGCGTGAGTCTGTTTCGAGGTGCAGGCGTGTTTGCGGATACAGGGGAGTCAAGTCGCCGAAGACCTTGCGTGTCTTGGCCTCTTCCGCGCTCATGCCATTGACGGCGTCGATGCGCGCCAGGGCGTTGAACTTCTGGCGCTGGCCGCGCTCTCCTGCACGCGGCAGGCGGGCCGCGCCGGTCACGGCGTCCCCCTTACGCATGCCGTACTTGCGTACCTGGTTCATCGACACATAGACGTCCGTCTTGCCGGGCAGGTAACCGGTGGTGCGGATGAACCCGTAGTTGTCGAGAACATCGAGAATGCCGCCCACTGGGGTGAGCTCCTCGTCGTCCCTAACGTCGTCCTCGTCGTAGGACTCGACCGGTACGTTACCGCCCTGTTGGGCCTCTCGGCCGCGTCCACGGCTGCGTCCGCGTCCCCTGCGCCTGCGTCCCGAACGATCGTCGTCGTCCTGGTTTGAGTACGCGTTGGCGTTGTTGCGGCGAGTGTCGCCGCCATCGCCCCCGTTGTCGTTGGCTGTCTGGCTGCGGTCGTTGCCACTCTGGTTGCGATTGCCGCGCTGGCTGCGGTCGTTGCTGCCCTGGTTACGATTGCCGCGCTGGCCCCGGTCGGAACCGTCGGACACGGCGTCTCCGGCGGCGGCGATGGCCACCGCTTCCTTGGCGCGACGGGCGCGCTCTGCCGCAGACTCGGTCGACTCGGCCTCGGCGTCTGTGTCGCGCCGTTCAGCGGTGGTGCTCTCGCTGGCACTGTCGCCCGCACCGCTGTGCGCTCCATCTGCGGACTCTTGAGAGGCGTCGGCTGTCTTCTCGGCAGGCCTCGAAGACCTTTCGGTGCGATTCGGCGCCACCCCGCCATTGTTGATGGCGGCGACAAGGTCGCTCTTCTTCATCTTGGTCACGCCTGCCACGCCCAACTCGGAGGCAAGAGCCTGCAGCTGCGGGAGCTTCATGGCGGTAAGGGCCGCGTTGGTGTCGCCGGCCACGCTGGTGTCTGTCACTGGATTCCTTTCCTCGCACGAGCCACGGTGGCTCCAGAGGTGCGAGTTGCCCACATGCGCGCCATGGTGCGGGAATGTCGTCGTACACGACGCGCGTTTCGTGGAATGTCGCTCGCCGGGGCACTTGGGTCCGTCCGGGGAGCGCCTTCAGCGTAGCACCGGCGTTGGCGCGAGCGCAAAAAACCGACTCGAATGGAGTTGACATCGAATACTCATCATGCTCATGGTAAAAGTACACGTTCCGCGCGACGGCCCACACAGTCCGCGAAGCCAGGACCGCCGCGCTCGATTTCGAGGGAGCCTGCATGACCATTCGCCCCGCCATCGTGAGGATCGTCGACGTCCTGTTCTCGATCGTCGGGATCTTTTTGTTGCTGCGTTTCACTCTGAAGTTGTTCGGCGCCAACGCGAGCGTCAGTTTCGTGTCCTGGCTCTACGAGATGACGGCGGTGCTCCTGGAGCCGTTCCGCGGCATCTTCCCCACGCGAACTTTCGAGAATCAGTACGTGCTGGAGTTCTCCACACTCTTCGCGCTCCTGGCATACGGACTCGCGTACTTCCTCATCGTTGCGCTGCTCGACGCGTTGACGCCCACGCCCACGAACGTGAAGGCGAACCCGCCCTCGCGAGGCGGGCCGACGTCCGGCTAGGCGGTGTCCTCGCCCGCATGCGCGGGCAGCGACGGATCGGGCACGACGGCGGCATCCAACGCAACCGGCGTGGCGGGAACGTGGACTGGCTCGATCGGCGCGTCCACGTCGTCGAGCGGGGCCGCGAACTGCGCGTCGTAGAGCCGCGCGTATGCGCCGTGAAAGGCCAACAGTTCTGCATGCGTTCCCTGCTCCACGATGGCACCGTCCTCCATGACGAGGATGACGTCGGCGTCGCGAATGGTCGATAACCGGTGGGCGATCACAAAGCTGGTGCGATCCTTGCGCAGTTGCTCCATGGCGTGCTGCACCAACAATTCGGTACGGGTGTCCACGGAACTCGTCGCCTCGTCGAGGATCAGCACACTGGGGCGTGCCACAAACGCCCTGGCGATCGTGATGAGCTGCCGCTCTCCCGCCGAGAGAGTTCCTGAGTCGTCGTCGACGACCGTGTCGTAGCCCTCGGGCAGGGAGTGGACGAACCTGTCGACGTACGCCATGCGTGCCGCCGCCACGATCTCCTCCTCGGTCGCTGTCGGGCGCCCGTAGGCGATGTTGTCCCGGATAGTGCCGCCAAACAGCCACGCATCCTGAAGCACCATGCCGGTGCGGGAGCGCAAGTCGGCGCGAGTCATGTGCGCCGTATCCACACCGTCGAGCAGGATCCGGCCGCCATCCAGTTCGTAGAAGCGCATCACCAGGTTGACGAGCGTGGTCTTGCCTGCTCCCGTGGGGCCCACGATCGCGACGGTCTTTCCGGGCTCGACCGTGAGCGACAGGTTGTCGATCAGCGGCTCGTTGGTCGTGTATCGAAAACTCACGTCCTCGAACTCAAGCCTGCCGTGGAAGTCATCCGGCGCGACCGGCGCGGCCGCGTCGGGGGTCTGGTCTTCCGCGTCGAGAAGTTCGAAGACCCGTTCCGCGCTTGCGACGCCGGACTGGAGCAGGTTTGCCATGGACCCGAGTTGGCTGAGGGGCTGCTGGAACTGTCGCGAATACTGGATGAAGGCCTGGACATCCCCCAGGGGCAGGTTGCCACTGGCTACCTTGAGCCCCCCGACCACGGCGATGCCGACGTACACCAGGTTTCCCACGAACATGGCGGACGGCAGGATGATGCCCGAGATGAACTGTGCGCCAAAACTGGCCTCGTAGAGTTCTTCGTTCTTCTGGGCGAACGTGGCCTCGACCTCCCGTTGGCGCCCGAACACCTTGACGAGCGCGTGACCCGTGTAGCCCTCTTCGATCTGCCCATTGAGCACGCCCGTGTGCTTCCACTGGTCGATGAACTTGGGTTGCGAGCGTTTGGCCACCATCGAGACGATGCCGACGGTGAGCGGGATCGACACGATCGCCACGAGCGCCAACTGCCAGTCGATCGCGACCATCATCACCAGCACGCCGATCACAGTCAATACTGAGTTGAACAACTGGCTGAGTGTCTGTTGAAGGGTCTGCGACACGTTGTCGATGTCGTTCGTGACGCGGCTCAGCAATTCGCCACGCTGGTGGCGGTCAAAGTAGTTCAGCGGCAACCGGTGGATCTTGATCTCGACCCGTTCGCGTAGCCGATACACGGTGCGCTGCGTGACGCCGTTGAGGATGTATCCCTGCAGGTAACTCAGCAGTGAGGAGGCGATGTAGATGACGGCCACACCCGTGAGGATGCGCTGCAACCTGCCGAAGTCGATGCTCTCGCCCGTGAGGAAGCCGGCGAAGATCGTGGTGGTCGCCTCGCCCAGAATCTTGGGCCCGATGACGGACAGAGCCACCGCTGCGGCACCGATGACAAGCACGGCGACCACGATCGCCGCCTCCGGCTTCAGCAACCTGGTGAGTCGGCGGATCGACCCACGGAAGTCTTGCGCCTTCTCCACCGGCATTCCAGCCATTCCGCTGCCGGGGCCGTGAGCTGGCCGCCCCATGGGGCGCGCCGCGGGCCGATCTTCGCCGCTCATGCCGCCTCCTGCGCACGCAACTGGGTCGACACGATTTCTTGATAGGTCTGTGAACTGTCGAGCAACTCGCGGTGTGTGCCGCGGTCGATGATGCGTCCGTCTTCCATCACGAGGATCTGGTCGGCATCCATGATGGACGAGACGCGTTGCGCCACGACGATCACCGTGGCGTCCGCGACGGCCTTGCGCAAAGCGGACCGTAGGCGGGCGTCGGTGGCCGTGTCGAGCGCAGAGAACGAATCGTCGAACAGCAGGATCCGTGGTGAACGAACCAGTGCCCGAGCGATGGAGAGCCGCTGTCGCTGCCCGCCCGACACCGTGGTGCCCCCCTGAGACACCGCCGTTTCCAGTTGCGCTGGCATCGCCTCCACGAAACCGCGTGCCTGAGACACCGTGAGGGCCTGCCACAACTCCTCGTCGGTCGCGTCGGCCTTGCCGTAGCGCAAGGTAGAAGCGACCGTGCCTGCGAAGAGGTAGGGCTTTTGCGGCACGAGCCCGATCGCTGACCACAATGTGTCCATGTCGAGGTCGCGCACATCGACGCCGCCCACCAGGACCTGGCCTCCCGTCGAGTCGTATAGCCGGGGGATCAGGTTCAGGAGCGTGCTCTTGCCCGCTCCGGTCGATCCGATGATCGCCGTCGTGGTTCCCGGGGTTGCGGTGAAGGAGATGTCGGACAGCACTGGTTGTTCGGCGCCCTGATAGGCGAATGCGACGCCACGAAGTTCGACGGTGCCAGGCGTGGGCATGTGCGTGACAGGATTCGCGGGAGGCACCACCGTCGAATCGGTGTGGAGCACCTCCGCGATGCGGTCTGCCGCGACGGCTGCGCGCGGGACCAGCACAAACAGGAACGTCGCCATCATGATCGAGATGAGGATCTGGATCAGATAGGTCAGGAAGGCGGTCAGCGCACCCACGCCGGTTTGCCCCGATTCGACGCGGCTGGCGCCGAGCCACAGCACGGCGACCGAGCCGAGGTTCATCACGACGAGGACGAACGGGAACATCACGGCCATCAGGCGGCCCGCCAGTAATGCCGATTCGGTGACGTCCGCGTTGGCCTTGGCGAACCGTGCCGTCTCTTCCGGCTCCCGTACAAAGGCCCTGACGACCCTCACGCCGGTGAGCTGCTCTCGGAGCACCTTGTTGACCTGATCGAGCCGCTTTTGCATGCGGCGGAAGTGCGGCACCATGCGTGAGATCACCGCGCCGATGCCCGCCAGGAGCACGGGAATGGCGACGACCATGATCCACGACAGGCCCACGTCTTGCTGGAGTGCCATGATGATGCCGCCGATGGCCATGAAGGGCGCGCTGACCAGCAGCGTGGCGCTCATGAGCACGAGCATCTGGACCTGCTGCACGTCGTTCGTGGACCGGGTGATGAGGGATGGGGCCCCGAAGTGCTGCACCTCGTTCTCCGAGAAGGTGCCCACTCGGCCAAACACCTTGGCGCGCAGATCGCGGCCGACGCGCATGGCAAGTTTGGCCCCGAAGTACACGCCAGCGATCGCCGCGCCCGCCTGGACGAACGCCAGGCCCAGCATGATCGAGCCGACGCGCCAGATGTATGCTGCGTCGCCGGTTGCGACGCCGTTGTCGATGATGTCCGCGTTGAGGCCCGGCAGGTAGAGGTTGGCGATCGATTGAGCGAGTTGGAACGCCACGACGCCCCACAGCAGGCCCTTGTAGGGCGCCACCGATTGCACGAGAAGCTTCCACAGCATGGGGGGTTAACGCCCTTCCTTGGCAATGCCTCGCAGGATGAAGTCGACGAGTTCGTCGGTATCCACGTCGCGGTCGGTGGTGAACATCGGCATGGACGAGCCGAAGGCGAGCAACTTGATGAAGAACACAGCCAGCGACTGGTCGACCCGGATCCGATCCTTGTCCGGCGCGAAGAGTGCGGCGAAGATGGCCTGAGCGCGCGCATCGGCGCGCGGGTCTCGACTGTGCTCGTGTGGGGGCTTGCGGTGGCCAAGCGCTGACACGATGCCGACGATGCCCGCCGAGCGTTCCCTGAAGATGTCGACGACGGCCCGCACCTTGGCCTCGAGCGTGAGTTGGGGATCGATCTTCTCGAGCGCGCAGAAGGTCGGCTCGGGGTCCATGAAGCGGGCAACAGCGTGCTGGATCAGTTCGTCCTTGTCGGCGAAGGCACGAAAGATCGTGCCTTCGGCAATACCCGCCGCGTCGGCGATGTCTTTGGTGGTGACGTCGGCGCCGTGGCTGAGCAGGAGCGGCACCACGGCGTCGAGGATCGACTCACGTCGGTCCTCGACGGACATGCGGGGTGCTCGACTGGGTAGCGGTAGGCTCACCCGCTCAGCATAAGTGAGTGAGTGCTCACTCCGCAACTCGGGCGCCGCCGCTTTCGTCGCCGCGAAGCACCCGCACCCGTCTCGGCGGGCCTACCCTGGGCTGGTGCCACTTCCCGACGTCCTCGAACTGCCCCTTGCCATCAATCTGATCGCGGTCTTCTTCGGCGCGCTCGGGGGCGCCCTGCGCGCGGGAGAGGAGGATCACACGGACCTCGTCGGCGTCTTCACCCTGGCCGCCGCCATGGGATTCGGTGGCGGGCTCGTGCGCGACCTGCTGCTGGGAAACCTGCCGCCCGCGGCATTTCGCGACCCCTGGTACCTCGTGGTCGCGGCGGGCTCCGCCGGGCTCGGCATGCTGTTCCTGTACTACCTGCGCAAGCTCGGTCCGGTGCTGTGGCCGATCGACACGATCGTCATCGGCCTTTTCGCGTCGGTGGGTACCAACGCGGCACTGATCGCGGGCTTGGAAAGGCTACCCGCCATCATCATCGGCACGATCGCGTCGGTGGGTGGCCTGATCCTGTCGGACCTCCTGCAAGGCAGGCCCTCGTCGATCATGTACGTGGGGCCACCGAACGCGGTGGCTGGCATGGCCGGTGCCGTCACCTACGCCTTGCTGTACACGGGTACGCGGCCCGTCATCACCGCCTCGCTGGCCGTTATCGCGACCGTCCTGGTGCGCCTGACCGGCCCGCTGTTCCACGTCACCGTGCCGCAGCCGCGCATGCGGGCCTACGAACTCAGGCTCAAGCGCCGCGCATCCAGCCGCCTCATGACGCGCCGACGCAGGACCAGCAAGGCCAGCACCGACCCGGTCGAATAGGGTCTTGCACCGGACGCCTCACCGCGCTAGCCGCGCGTCACTGCCACGCCTGGCACCGATTCTGCGGTGTGGACGCAGCGCCAGCGATCGTCGCCAATGCCCTCGGCCCAGTCAAGCGGCCCTGTCGCGAACCCGGAGGCACCCAGGTGTCGACCGAGCACCAGCACGGACGGTCCCGCACCCGAGACCACAGCCGCCACCGATCGCTCGCGCAGATGCGTGAGCATCGCGTCGGCCGCGGGAAGGAAGGGGGCACGGTACGCCTGGTGCAACCGATCCTCGGTGGCTGCGAGCAGGAGTTCGGGAGCGCCAGCGAGTGCCGCCACCAACAGCGCGGCGCGGCCAACATTGAAGGCGGCATCGGCGTGCGGCACGGACGCGGGCAGCACCGCGCGGGCGTGCCGCGTGGGCAGGACCGACTGCGGGATGAGCACCGCCGTCTCGATGCCCGACGCGACGGCAAGCGGCACGGCGTGCGCGCCGTCGGCGTCTTGCCAGGCCGCAGTCGCGCCGCCGTAGATGGCGGGCGCCGCATTGTCGGGGTGGCCCTCGAATTGGGTGGCCAGGCGCAGCATCTGTTCGGGTCCCAGCAGGTCCGGCTCGGCGATGAGGCCTCGCATTGCGGCGAGGCCAGCCACGACGGCGGCGGCGGAAGAGCCCAGACCTCTACCGTGCGGGATCGCGTTGCGGGCGACGATGCGCAGTCCGGTGTGGGAGGCGCCCACCGCATCGGCTGCAGCGCGCATGGCGCGCACCATCAGATGGGTCTCGTCTCGGGGGAGGCTGTCTGCCCCCTCTCCCTCGATCTCGATTTCCACAGCGGCGGAGCCGAGCGCCCACACCTGCACCTCGTCCGTGACGCCCAGCGCCATACCGAGCGCGTCAAAGCCCGGGCCGAGGTTACCTGCGGTCGCGGGAACGCTCACGCGAACGTGATCGGCGGCGTAACGCATGTCCCCTACAGCCCCAGCGCCACGGCTGCCGCCTCGACGTCCACGGGAATGACCTGCGGTTCAACGGTGCGGCCGCCAAGCGCGGTCGCGGTGTCCTTGAGTCCGTTGCCGGTCACCGTGCACGTGATGGTCGCCCCACGCGGCACCTCGCCAGCGGCAGCAGCCGCCAGCAGTCCAGCGATGGGTGCGGCCGATGCCGGCTCCACGAATACGCCCACCTCGGCTGCAAGTCGCGCCTGGGCCGACAGGATCGCCTCGTCGGAGACCGCACGGATCCAGCCGCCGGACTCGTCGCGGGCGGCCACGGCCAGGTCCCACGAGGCGGGCTTGCCGATGCGAATCGCGGTCGCCACCGTCTCCGGGTCCTTGATCGGATGCCCGACAACGAAGGGGGCGGCGCCAGCGGCCTGCACGCCCCAGATCGTGGGCCTGCGCGAGGCGAGACCGGCATCGGCGTATTCCTTGAAGCCCATCCAGTACGCCGAGATGTTGCCTGCGTTGCCCACCGGCAGCATGTGAATGCTGGGGGCATCGCCCAACTGGTCCACGATCTCGAAGGCTGCAGTTTTTTGGCCCTGCAGGCGGTACGGGTTGACGGAGTTCACCAAGGCAATCGGATAGTTCTGAGACAGGTCGCGCACGATCTCGAGGCACTCGTCGAAGTTGCCGTCCACCTGGACCAGGTCTGCGCCGTGGACGATCGCCTGCGCCATCTTGCCAGCCGCGATCTTGCCGGACGGAATCATGACGACGCAGCGCAGGCCAGCGTGGGCGGCGTACGCCGCGGCGGAGGCGGAGGTGTTGCCCGTGGACGCGCACACCACGGTGTGGTCGCCGTCCTTGACCACCTGTGTGATGGCGGACGTCATGCCGCGGTCCTTGAACGACCCGGTAGGGTTCATCCCCTCGTACTTGACGAGCACCTCGGCGCCCACCTCTGACGAGATCTTCTCGGCATAGATGAGCGGGGTGCCCCCCTCGCCCAGAGACACGATGCGGTCGCGCTCGCCAAAGGGAAGGTGGTCCACATACTCGCGGACGATGCCGCGCCACACGCGCGCCATGGCTACCCTCCTTCGATTCTCAGCACTGAACGGATATGTGTCACGGCGTCGGACAGCCGCAAAGCATCGAGCACCTTGGCCACCTGGGCCTCAGGGGCGCGGTGGGTGGAGATCACGATCGTCGCCAGGTCGGTATCGGCACTGGCCGCCTTCTGCCGGACCGCCTCGATCGACACACCACGCTGTGCGAGGGTAGACGCGATACCTGCAAGCACGCCCGGTTCGTCGTGCACCGTCATGCGCAACTGGAATCGCGAGGACGACACCTCGAGCGGAAGAACCGGGAGGTCGGCGTAGTGGGACTCGCGGGGCCCGCGCCCACCCTGGGCGATGTGTCGCGCCGCGGAAACGATGTCTCCCAAGACGGCCGACGCAGTGGGGGTGCCTCCCGCACCCTGGCCGTAGAACATCAGTTGGCCTGCCGCCTCCGCCTCGACAAAGATCGCGTTGAAGGAGCCGTGCACTCCCGCAAGCGGGTGGCTCAGCGGCACCAGGGCGGGGTGCACCTTGGCGGACAAGCCCTCTGCGGTGCGCTCCACGATCGCCAACAACTTGATGACGTGGCCCGACTCCGTGGCCGCCGCGACGTCGGCCGCGGTGATCGCCGAGATGCCCTCGCAATACACGTCGTTGAGGTGGACGCGCTGATGGAAGGCGAGCGAGGCGAGAATCGCGGCCTTGGCTGCGGCATCGTGGCCCTCGACGTCGGCCGTCGGATCGGCCTCCGCGTAGCCGAGGTCTTGAGCCTGCTTTACCGCCACGTCGTAGTCGAGCGACCGCGTGGTCATCTGGTCGAGCACGTAGTTGGTAGTGCCGTTCACGATTCCGAGGATGCGCTTCACGTGATCGCCGGCGAGCGACTCCCGCACGGGACGGATGATCGGGATGGCTCCCGCAACCGCCGCCTCGAAGTAGAGGTCGACGTTGGCCGCGTCGGCGGCCTCGAACAGTTCCGGCCCGTAGGCCGCAAGCAGCGCCTTGTTGGCCGTGACCACGGCCGCGCCAGCGCCGATCGACTCGAGCAGGTAGCTCTTGGCGGGCTCGATGCCGCCCATGAGCTCGACCACCAGGTCCGCGTGCTCGATCAGTCCGTGGGCGTCGGACGTGAGCCATGCGGGATCGATCGCGACGTCGCGCGGAGCGGAGGTGTCCCGCACATAGACTCCTGCGATCTCAAGGGGCGAGCCTACGCGTTGTTCCAGATCGCCCGCGTTCTCCGCGAGTAGCCGCACCACTTGGGTGCCAACGGTTCCGGGACCGAAAAGGGCAATCTTGACGGGCTTCGCAGGCTCAGACACGGGCCCAGCCTAGCCGAGGCGCAGACGGCCACCGGGCGCCACCGCAGGCGCCCTGGCCGAAGCCCAGGTGAGCGGCTGGCCGTCTTGGCGTCGGCTGCGCTCAAGCAGCCGACGCTCACCCGCCACCCACTTCCGTCTCAACCCCCGGCACCAAATCGACCACGCGACCGGCGAGCCCACGGCGCTTGAGCCCCGCCAGGGCATCGGCACGCTGCTGTGTGAAGTGCGCCCAGCCGTCCACGTGAATGGGCACGATCGTGGCGTCGGGCCACAGGGCGGCCACACGCGTGGCACGGGACACGTCGAGTGTGAGTTGCGCCATGGCGCGTTCGGGAACCTTGGCGGAACCCATGCACAGCAGAGCCACGTCCACGTCCGGATGATCGTCAGCGATGCGCGCGGCAACCGCCACGGAAGAATTGTCGCCGGAGAAGTAGATGGTGGGCCACCCGTCGGCGCGAAGCACGAAACCGACGACGGGCCCCAAGGCCGGGGCGATCGCGCGCGGCCCATGTTGGGCGTGCACGGCGGTCACCGTCACGTCGGGCTTGCCGGAGATCACGCGCGTGCCACCCGGCCTCATCCCTACCAGACCGGGAACGCGGGAGGCCCCCTTCCGCGTCGTCAGCGCAAGCGCGGCACCCAGCGCCACGGCCCGCCCCGCGTCGTCGAGGTTGTCGCTGTGATGGTCGTGGGAGACGAGCGCAAGATCGACCGGGCCAAGCGCCTCGGGCGCGATCGCGGGACCTACAGTCTTGGTGAGCCCTGCCTGCACGCCGGGAGCGTCGAACGTCGGGTCGGTCACGATCGTCAGGCCCGCGTAGCGCATCACCACCGTGGGGCCCCCCACCAGCGTCAGCGTCACGGAACCATCCATGCGTCGATCCTGACACACCGACCGACGCACGCCAGGCCCCTAGGCTTGACGGATGAGCGAGCGCGCACGAGTCCTGATGGTCTGCACAGGAAACATCTGCCGATCCCCAGCGATGCACTACCTCGCCGCACGCGAGTGGGCGGAAGCGGCCGACGTCACATCGGCTGGGATTTTTGCGCAGGTGGGCATGGACGCGACCCCCCAGATGCGCCGCGCGGCCGCCTCACACGGCTTGACCCTTCCCCGGCATCGGCCGACGCAACTCACGGCTGCACTCGTGGAGCGTGCGGACCTCGTGTTGGTCGCCACGCAGGCGCACGCCCGCTGGATCGCCCAGCACCTGGGCAACTGGCCCGACCACGTGTTTGGCCTCAAGCAAGCAGCGGAACTGGCAAGCATCGCCGCGCGCCCCCAGGGCGATAGCCCGGCGGCGCGGTTGCGGGCTGCGGCAGGGGCGCTGCACAGTGCTGGGCAGCCGGAGACAACACCCCTGCGCAGCCTCGACGATCCATGGGGCCACGACCAAGTCACGTATGACAGGGTCATGGCCGAGATCGCCGACGCTGTGTCCGCCCTCACCGACTGGGCCACACTGCGTTAGTTGACGCCGCGACCCGTGGGGGGAAACCGTAGGGTGGCGTCGGCGCCTCGCTCAGCACGCCCGTCGGGGCCCTGCAACTTCGCCACGTGGTCCTCGCGGCTCTCGGCGTCGATGTCGGGGTTGTCCTCGGACATTGCCGCAGCGTCTGACATCGCCTGCTCGTCGGGCTTGTCCGGCGCGTCGAACTCACTGCGGCCGCGCTCCTCGCGTTCGCGCTCTACCTCGTCGGCAATGTCTTGGAGGGTCTCGGTGCCCTCTGTCAGGTCCTTGTCGTGGTGCGTGGAACCGTTCATGGCTATCACTCCTTGTCGAGTCTCCATCGCGGGCGCCAGTGCTCGCCCACTAGGTTCAACGGGACCGGGTGCGCTCGTGTTCCGCTGCAGCACGCGTGGGGGCTGTAGGAGGGACGACGCCGTGGACTGCGGCTACGGTGCCACGTCCCAGCCGAGCAGGTCCTCCATGGTGTCGCGCCTGATGAGCACGCGCGACTGACCGTCCCGTACTGCAACCACCGCGGGCCTGAGCACCGCGTTGTAGTTGCTCGCCATGACCCGCCCGTATGCGCCCGTCGCCGGCACCGCCAGGAGGTCGCCGCGGGCGATGTCGGACGGCAGGTCCACGTCGCGCACCACGATGTCGCCGCTCTCGCAGTGCTTGCCCACCACGCGCGACAAAACGGCAGGCGCGTCGGAAACCCGTGACGCGAGCGCGGCCGTGTACCGCGCACCATAGGTGATGGTGCGCATGTTGTCGCTCATGCCACCATCGACAGCCACGTACTGCCGGGCCCCTCCCCCTTCGAGTGTCACGTCCTTGGTGACGCCGACGGTGTAGACCGTCATGCCGGAAGGCCCGGCGATCGCACGGCCGGGTTCGATCGAGAGGTGCGGCCAGCCGCCACCCGCCGCCTCGACGCCCCGAGCCACCACGTCGGCGATCTCCACGGATGCCTTCTGGACGTCCATCGACTCCGACTCGGGCGTGTACGCAATCGCATAGCCGCCGCCCAGGTCCACCTCCGGCATGTCGTGGCCGGTCTCGGCTGCGAAGTCGGCGCGCAACCGAAGCATGCGCCCGGCCGAGTCCTGGAAAGCCGCGATCGACAGGATCTGGCTGCCGATGTGCGTGTGGATGCCCCGCAATTCTAGGTGCTCCGAGGCGTGGACGGCGCGCAACGCCTCGAGCGCGGCCCCCGTGGCCAGGGAAAGTCCGAACTTCTGGTCCTCGTGACTGGTGGCGATGTACTCGTGCCCGCCAGCGTGCACTCCCGTGGTGACGCGTACCAGCACGGGCGCCACAACCCCTGCTGCCTCGGCCAGCGCGGCGAGCACCTCGATCTCCGTCATCGAATCGACGACGATGCGGCCAACGCCCACCGCGAGCGCACGGGTGACTTCGGCATCGGACTTGTTGTTGCCGTGCAATGTGATCCGCTCCCCCGGCACGCCGCCGCGCAACACGAGTTCGAGTTCTCCCCCGCTCGCGACGTCTACACCGAGGCCCTCGTCGAGTACCCAGGCAGCAACCTGGGAACTCAGCAGCGCCTTGGACGCGTAGAACACGTCGCACTGGGCGCCGTGTCGCGCGAAGGCTGCGGAGAAGTGCTCGCGAAATCCGCGGGCACGGGCCCGGAAGTCGGCCTCGTCCACCACATACAGGGGCGTGCCATGCTCGGCCGCGAGCGCGCGCACGTCGCAGCCGCCCACGGTGAGCGCACCATCGTCCGTGCGCGCCACACTGTCCGACCACACGGGCACGGTTACATCCGCTCGGGCGCGGCCACGCCCAACAGAGCGAGCCCGTTGCGCAGCACCTGGCCGGTTGCGTCGTTGAGCCACAGTCGCGTACGGTTCAGGTCGGTGATCTGCTCATCGCCTTGCGGGGTGACGCGGGTGCGGTCGTACCACTGGTTGAATGCGGCTGCGAGGCGCTCGAGGTAACGCGCCACGCGGTGCTGCTCCCGGTACTCAACCGCCTGGGCGACGATGCGCGGAAACTCGCTGAGAATGCCCAACAGTGCCGTTTCGCTGACGTGCGTCAACAACGTAGCGTCAAAGCCATCCTCCTTGCGGATCCCGTATTCGGCCGCGTTGCGCGCCACCCCAGCGGTGCGAGCGTGGGCGTACTGCACGTAGAACACGGGGTTGGCGTTGGTCGCCGAGGCGAGCAGGTCGAGGTCCACATCGAGCGTGGCGTCGGCGCTGGACCGCGTCAGCGCGTAGCGGGCGGCATCCACCCCGACGACGTCCACAAGGTCCTCCATCGTGACGACGTCGCCGGCGCGCTTGGACATGCGTACCGGGGCACCGTCCTTCACCAGGTTCACCATCTGGCCGATGATGACCTCGACCGAGTCTGGGTTGTAGCCGAGCGCCGCGGCGCCAGCCTTGAGACGTGCGATGTAGCCGTGGTGGTCCGCACCCAGCAGGTAGATGCACAGTTGTGCGCCGCGCTCTCGCTTGTCGCGGATGTATGCGATGTCGCCAGCGATATAGGCGGCGGTGCCGTCCGACTTGATGACCACCCTGTCTTTCTCGTCGCCGTATTCCGTCGAGCGCAACCACCAGGCCCCCTCGGATTCGTACAACGCACCCGAGTCCTTGAGGTGGTCGAGTGCGCGCTCGACCTTGCCCGACTTATGCAGCGAGTCCTCGTGGAAGTACACATCGAAGTCGACCCCGAAGTCGTGCAGGGACTCCTTGATCTGGTCGAACATGAGGTGCACGCCACGCACACGGAAGTACTCCTGAGCCTCGTCGCGCGGTAGTTCGAGCGGATCGTCCTCCCCTACCTCCATGGCGTCCTGCAGCACCCGATCGGCGATCTCGAGTACGTAGTCGCCGCCGTAGCCGCCTTCGGGGGCATCTTCGCCCAAGATCGCCGCAAGCAACGACTCGGCGAACTTGTCGATCTGGACGCCGTGGTCGTTGAAGTAGTACTCGCGCGTCACGGTGGCGCCGTGGAACTCCAGCAGGCGGCTCAGCGAATCGCCGACGGCGGCCCACCGGGTGCCCCCCAGGTGGATGGGGCCGGTGGGGTTGGCGGACACGAACTCCACGTTGACGTGTACGCCCTGAAAAGATTCGCCGCGGCCATAGTCCTCGCCTTCCTCGACAATGGACCTCGCCAGTTCGCCCGCCGCACCTGCGGCCAGGCGAATGTTGAGAAAGCCCGGGCCCGCGACGTCGGCCGCGTCGATGCCGTCCACCGTAAGCAGCCGCTTCGCCACGATCTCGGCAAAGGCACGCGGACCCAATCCCGCCTTCTTGGCCAACTGCATCGCCACGTTGGTGGCCCAGTCGCCGTGCTCCCTCACCTTGGGTCGTTCGACGCGCACCTCGACCACGTCCTCGTTGGTGAGGGCGATCTCGCCAGCGGCGATGCCCTCTTCGATGCAGACGGCGATGGTCGCGGAGAGTTCTTCTGGAGTCACCTGCCGATTCTACCGATGTGGGCCGGACGGGAGGCGCACACACTCCCTGATCGTCCTTCGCGTAGCCCCGCGTCCGTGCGGTATCCTCGACTGCCGCGGCAAAGTCCGTGCACGCCCCCGTAGCTCAGCGGATAGAGCGCCGGTTTCCGGTACCGTAGGTCGCAGGTTCGATTCCTGTCGGGGGCACCCTCGCAGGCACGGCAGTTTCGCACGGACCGCGACGGGTCCGGAAGGAACACGATGGCGAAGCTCTACTTCCGCTATGGCGCGATGAACTCGAGCAAGTCGGCGCTGTTGCTGACGGCCGCCTACAACTACGAGGAGCGCGACCAACACCCGGTGCTGGTCAAGCCCGGTGTCGACACCAAGGCCGGGCGTGCCGTGTCGTCTCGCGTGGGCATCGAGCGCAGCGTCGACGTGCTCCTGCAGAACGACACCTCGCTGATCGGCGCACTCGAGGCGCATCGTCCACTTGCGGAGACGGACGCCGTCTTCGTCGATGAGGCCCAGTTCCTCACTCCCGCCCAAGTGGACGAGGCGTTCATCGTTGCGGTCACACGCGACGTGCC
>JASBTB010000011.1 GCA_030148645.1 Demequina sp.
ACCGTATGACCAGGGTGGGCAACCGTTCACGTTTGCTCCACGTCCTGAGCATCGCGCCACGTTGACGTTGACGACGACGTGGCGGGGTGAGTTCACCACCAACGGTGGTGTGACGTGGCGGGAGGCACCAGGCACGGCGACGACCACGTCGGCTTCGACCACGGTGCATGTGTATAACCCGCACGCCCACCGGGTGGACTGTGACCTGGAGGGTAACTGTGTCAACGGCAGCCAAGGTGGGGGTAACCAGAAAACGGTGTTCGACCCGGACGGGGACGGAATCCTCAACTATTTGATCCCCGACGACAAGATCGACGACTACCTGGCCGCCCGCGACGCCAACACCCCCTGGACCGACCCCGAACGCAAAACCCCCACCGGATAGCGCGGCGCGACACGCAACCGAGCCTTCATGGCGTAGCGGCTGGGCAGGCACCTGCTGTTGTCGTGGAGTCCCTCCCATGAGGGGCCAAGCGGTGCGACGCTACGGTAGAAGCGACGCGCGCGAGACTGGTGATGGCCGTTTGCCGGGCCGACATGCAGGCCATGCTTCAGTCGGAGGTTACCGCCCAGATCGGGTGGAGCCAACCCGAGGTGAACCGGCTGCTGCGCCTGCACGGTTCGCGCCCGTGGGCCCAGAGCGCTCCGGAATTACCCGCCGTGTACGCGGCGCCATCGAGGATGCTGCCGGGGCCCGGGTTGGCGCCTTGGGGTCCGCGGCCAAGGGCACTGACCGGTCCGACTTCGACGTGGATCTGCTGTTGGCTATGCGCAAGCCGCTGAGCCATATGCGATTGTCCATTCGTGAACGTGGACTGTCGGAACCCATTGGTGTCCGCGTCGATCGCGTCCCCAAGTCTTCGATCCGACTGCGTTGGCGCGATCGCAGGGTCGAGCAGGCTGTGGCACCATGAGTCGCACCGCCCGCGCCCGCTGCCCCACAACTCAGGCGAGCGATGCCTCATAGATGCTGGCAATGGACGTTTCGAGCGTCGCGTCAAATACCTCTTGACTCTGCTGGGCCGTGAGGCCCTCCGTGAGTGCCCGGGAGAAACTGGCGACGACGCCGTGGTTGCGGGCCAATCGGAAGTTGGCGTCTTCGCGGGTATAGCCGCCAGACAGGGCGACTACCCGTAGCACGTTGGGGTGTGCCACCAACTCCGCATGGAGGTCCGATTTCTCCGGCAGGCTGACCTTCAGCATGACCTGCTGGTCGGAGTCGAGTTGGTCTAGTGCCTTCAGCAGGGTGTCCTTGAGCATGATCTCCGCCAGCGCCTTCTCGGGGCTGAACACATCCACCTCGGGCTCGATGATGGGCACCAGGTCCGCTTCCATGATCCGGCGAGCCACCCGGAACTGCTGGTCCACCACCGCCGTCACACCGGCCTGGTCGGCCAATCTGATGACGGACCGCATCTTGGTGCCGAACACCCCGTGGGTCTTCGCGCGGGCCAGCACGTCGTCGAGGTCGGGCATCGGGTTCATGGTTCGCGAGCCGTCGGCTGGTTCCGCCAGGCCTTTGTCGACCTTCAAGAAGGGAACGATGTTCTTGTGTTCCCACAGGTACTCGGCGGCACCCTTGCCACCAATTTCGCGCTCCAGCGTCTTCTCGAACAGGATCACACCGAGGATCCGGTCACCGTTGAAGACTGGGCTGGTGATGATCCGGGTGCGCATCTCGTGGACGAGGTCGAACATCTTGTCCTCGTTCGCGTAGGCCTTCTCTTCGATGCCGTACAACTTCAATGCTTTCGGGGTGCTGCCTCCGGACTGGTCCAAGGCGGCGATGAAGCCCTTGCCACTCTTGATCTTCTCGAACTGTTCGGTATTCATGAGTCCGCCTCCGTACGTCAACGAAACACGTCGGTTTTGTGTGGACGGCTGACTCTCTCGGAATACACCCGCAGCAGACAAGTCAGCGAGGACCTTGGTCCCTGCTCGCTCACTACCCGCTAACCCTTGCGGTTGCCCAGCGAAGACATGAGTGCGAGGATCACACCGACCACCAGGACAACGAGCCTCACCGAGAAGTCCAGCGAGCCATCCCGCAGCATGTCCACCACTTGAATGAGAGCGATGGTGGCCGCGACAATGGCCGCATACGCCGTCGCCGTACGGTTCCTCACGACCGAGAACACGATGACCGCGAGTGCCGCAATAAACAGGATGAGCGGCACCGTCTCCTTGATGGCCTCACCCGAAAACGTGATGGTGTTGCCGGTAAGGAATACCGAGACGGCAATGAGGATGCCGCCGATGACTCCCAGGAATGTGTTGCTCTTCATGAAACCTCCCTCGGCCGAAGCGTGCGCGTCGTTGCGCCCGCTACCTTGAGAGCCTAGGCCCCAGGCAGCGGGCGTGCCCATCCTCGGGAACCTGCCATGGGGTGACGCCGCCAGCCCTGGCGCAGAATGCCTCCGACTACTGCGGCCGATTGCTCCACGGTCGCGGCGGCGTGCGGGGGGAACCCCTGATGGTGTGGCCTGGAGGGTAACTGTGTCAACGGCTCTCAAGGTGGGGGCAACCAGATAACGGTGTTCGACCCGGACGGGGACGGGATCCTCAACTATTTGATCCCGGACGACAAGATCGACGACTACCTGGCCGCCCGCGACGCCAACACCCCCTGGACCGACCCCGAACGCAAGAACACGGAACAGGGTTCCTAGGTAACGGCGATCGCGGCGACCTACGACATTTCCCACCGAGCGAGACTCGCCGACTGTCCGTGCCCGGCTATCACGTGCCCATATCCACCACCAGGTCGGCCCGCCCCGCCGAGGCCGCCACTCGCTCGGCATTGCGCGCGTCCGAACTCCGCACGAATGCCCATGCCAGCTGCTCCTCACGCCCGAACCCGCGGTGTCGCGCGATCAGGCGTTTCACGCGCACGGCCGTGTCGAGACGCACGTACCATGCCTCGTCCAGTAGTTCGCGGGCGTCCGACCAGGGTGGCTCGTCGAGCAGCAGATAGTTGCCTTCGACGATTACCAGCGCCGTCTCAGGGGCGACGGGGATGGCCCCCGCGATCGGCTCTTCGAGTGCACGGTCGAACGCCGGGGCGTAGACGATGGCCGGGCCGGGCTGCGCAATCCGCCTCAACAGAGCGATGAATCCTGCCGCATCGAAGGTGTCCGGCGCGCCCTTGCGGTCGGCCCGGCCCAGGCGCTCCAACTCGGACTGGGCCAGAGAAGGCCGTCCATGGGCACCACGATCACGTCGCGACCCCGCGCGGCCAGACCCATCGCCAGAGCATCGGCCAGGGTGGACTTGCCCGCGCCTGGCGGGCCAGCAATGCCCAACAGTCGCCGATGCCCGGGTTGCGCCAGGCTGCTCGCGCGGGTCACGAGGGACTCCAGCCTTTCGTCAGTGGTTCTCAAACGGCCATTGTCGGGTGCCAACGCGACCGAGGCCGACGCGTCACGCTGTGGCCGCCTCACAGCAGGCGTACGCTGACAATGGCCAGCCCGAAGGCAGATCAAGGAGCCGACATGAATCCGAGCCACCCCGCGTTGCCACCGAAGGACCTTCCCATCGCCTACATCCTGTGGTTCTTTCTCGGCGTGTTCGGCGTGCATCACTTCTACTTGGGCAAGATAGGTCGGGGCATCCTCTACTTGCTCACGGGGGGCGTGCTCGGCATCATGTGGCTGGTTGACCTTTTCACCCTGCCAAGCCAGGTGCGTATGGTCAACGCGCAACGCTCCGTCGGCATCGGCTGAGCCACATTCTCACCGGCTCCCCCGGACCAGGCCCTCTTGTGTGAGGTGATGCCCTGCAGCCTCGCCCGGAGGTTCGCCGGAAATCCTGAGTAACGTCTCATCCTGGCAGTCGTCGACACGGCGGCGACCACCGCCAGCGGGCTGCTCGTGGCGCGCCTGGTGCGAGGCGTCGCCAGTGCGAGGCGTCGCCAGCGCGAGGCTTGTGGTCGGTTCGTTGTCTGGAGTCGACGGGTCGACGATTCCAAGGGTGCCAGATCGAGGGGGCTGCTAACGGTGAGGGCTGTGGCTTTGGCCCGGTCGAGTTCGGCGGGTTCGTGCTGAACTTGGTGGATCCGGCAGGTCGGGTCGGTGGTGTGGACGCGGCGAATCGCTTCTGGCGCCCGCTCGCGATGGCAGGCTGCACCCTGCCAATGCTCCCCGTCGCCGACGCCTCCCGGTCCGGAATCTGTTGCGCAGCGAACGCGTGATCCCCCAGTCGCGAGGCTGGGAAGGGTGGTTGGCGCACAGATGGACCATGCGAGATGTCACCGCGCAGCCGTGTTCGTGTCGATGTTGGTGGCGCGCGGGGGCCTGGTGCCGTGGCTGGTTGCGGGTAGTCCACTGCACCCGGTCCGGCGTAGCCGCCGACACGACACGCCGCCAATAAGCGGCGGTGCCCCCCAGATTGGGGGCAGTTTTTTCGCCCATTGGTAGCCAATCGTGACGCTGATGGTGTGTAATTGGTGGTGAACGGCCCGGTCAACCCCCCCTCGACCGGGTCGTTCCTTATCTGTTTCGGGGCGCGTGCCACCGAAATGTCCGAAAACCGCTAGCGCGGGGGTCCGCGGGCGTGCAGGCTTGACGCATGACCGTAGCCACGCTCGACACGGACGCCTGTTACCGGGCATCGTCCGGGCGCGACCGACGCTTCGACGGCCAGTTCGTGATGGCCGTGCGAACCACCGGCATCTACTGTCGTCCGAGTTGCCCGGCGCGCACCCCCAAGCCCGGGAACGTCGAGTTCTTCCGCACGTCGGCGGCCGCGCATCTGGCCGGATACCGAGCCTGCAAGCGGTGCCTACCGGAGGCCGTTCCCGGAAGCCCCGAATGGAATGTGCGCCAGGACGCGGCGGCCCGCGCGATGCGCCTCATCGCCGACGGTGTGGTGGATCGGGAGGGTGTGTCCGCGCTCGCTGGCAGGCTCGGCTACTCGACCCGCCAACTCACGCGACTACTCATCGACGAACTGGGAGCGGGGCCTCTCGCCTTGGCGCGGGCGCAGCGCGCACACAACGCCCGGCACTTGCTCGTCTCGACGCCGATGCGGGCGAGCGACGTCGCGTTCGCGGCGGGCTTCGCCTCGATCCGACAGTTCAACGACACGATCGGCGAGGTGTTCGGCATGACCCCCACCGCGCTGCGCGAGCGGGCGCGGCGGGCGCAGGCGGGTCCCGAGTCGGGCGCGGTCGTCCCGGGCGCCGTGGCCGTGAGACTTGCGGTGCGTGAGCCCTTCGACGGCGCAGGTGTGATCGACTGGCTTGGGACGCGCGCGCTCGTGGGGACGGAGTCCGCGGCGGGCGCCACCTACACGCGGTCCGTACGCCTGACCCATGGAGCGGCGGTCGTGACGATCGTGCCGGAGCCGGGGGCCGTGCGGGTCACGGCCCAGGTGGAGCACCTGGCAGACCTGCCCTCGCTGCTCACGCGCGCGCGCCGGCTCGTCGACTCGGACGCCGACCCCGAGGCGATCGACGCCGCACTCGCGGCCCACTCGCTCGTGGCTCCCGCGGTGGCTGCGCGGCCAGGCATCCGCATCCCGGGTGCGGTTGAGGCAGGCGAGATGGTGGTCCGGGCCATCCTCGGCCAACAGGTTTCGGTGGCAGCCGCCCGCACGGCCGTTCAGCGTATCGTCGACGCCTTGGGTGAGCCCCTTCCCGCCGCCCTCGCGGGCAGCGCGGTAACCCACCTTTTCCCCACACCCGACGTGCTCGCCGACGGCGTGCTCGAGGTGGTGGGGGGGCCGGCGGCTCGCCGGTCGGCCTTGGTGCGCGCGTGTCAGGCTGTGGCGCACGGCGAGGTGTCGCTCGACATCGGCGCGACTCTTGAGGAGTTCACAGCGGAACTCGAGTCCCTGCCCGGCATCGGACCGTGGACGTCTCACTACGTGGCGCTGCGCGTCCTGGGCAGCCCGGACGTCCTGCTGACCGGGGACTCGGCGGCGCGGGCGGGTGCGCAGGCGCTCGGCCTGCCGCACGACGTGCGTGGCCTTGAGTCCGCGGCCTTGACGCTCGCCCCGTGGCGCAGCTACCTGATGGTGCACTTGTGGGGCGCTGCTGGCGCCGTGCGTCCTTCACCATCGATTCCCTCCCGTGCCGCGCCACCAGGAGACCGCTGATGTACACGTATGAAACCCTCGATACCCCCGACGGGCCGTTCACCTTGATCGAGAACCCGGACGGTGCCGTGGTGGCCTCGGCGTGGTCGAACGACCTGGAGGCGGTCACGGCGCGTGCGGGCCTCGCGACGGATGATGTGGGCCGGGGTGGGTGCAGGGCATCGGCCGCCGTACGCGCGTTCTACGCGGGAGACGTCCGCGCACTGACGGATGTTCCCGTCGCACAGCGAGGCACCGCATTTCAGAAGGCGGTGTGGAGCGCGCTACGCGACATCCCACTGGGCGAGGTGCGCCGCTACGGCGAGCTCGCCGCCATGCTGGGTAGCCCGGGCGCATCCCGGGCGGTCGGCGCCGCGTGCGGTCGCAACGCGGTCGCGCTGTTTGTGCCCTGCCACCGCGTGGTGGGAGCGTCGGGCGCGCTCACCGGCTTTGCATGGGGCGTGGAGGTCAAGCGCTCGCTGCTCCTGCGAGAAAGCGCGCCGGGGCGTCCCTAGGATTGACTCATGTTCAGTTCCCAGGCGCAGGTGGTGGTGGAGAGCCGACGCTGGTTTGCCCAGCGTGCACGCGGAGCCACGCTCGAAGTAGGCGTGGGCGCCTGGCCTGCGTTGCTGCTGTACCCGACGGACCTTGAACTGACGGGGCTGGATCGCGACTCGCGCGCGGTCGCGAAGGCCAGGCGCGCAGTGGAGGACTCCGGTCGACGAGCCACGGTGGTCGAGGGTGATGCCATGGCGCTGGACGTCGCCGATGCGTCGTTCGACACCGTCGTCTTCTCCTTCAGCCTGTGCGGAGTGCCCGAGGTGCGTGGCGCCCTGCTCGAGGCACTGCGTGTGCTGCGACCGGGCGGCGCACTGCTGATGGCCGATCACGTCGTCTCGACCTCGACGCCGCTGCGCGTGGTGCAACGCGTGGTGCAAAGCTTCACGCGGCCGCTGTTTGGCGAGCACTTCACCCGCAGGCCCTCAGATGTTGCACGTGAGTTGGAGGTCGACATCGTGGAGACTGAACGGCTGAGCCGCGGCGTGATCGAGCGGCTTCACGCGGTCAAGCGTGGCTAGGTGCGCGACGCGGCTCTCACGCTCCGTGAGGTCCGCCCACCGGTGAGTTGGCTGGATTAGGCAGCCTCGGTCACGTCCGCCACCCGTGCCGCCAGCACCTCGACCAGTTGGGTGGGGTCCATGGATGCCGCCATACCGGGTGCCCCTGCGCCAATCGAGACGGGACCCTCGCGGGCCAGGATCAGCGCGTCGGCAATGACGGGCCACGGCGTGCCTGCAGGCGACGGCAGTGCGCCGAACGGGGTGATGGTGCCGCGCTCGTAACCGGTGACGTCGCGTGCCAGGTCCTTGTCCGGCATGGACAGGCGGCTCACGCCCACGCACTCCCGCAACTTGGGCCAACTGATCTGCCGGTCACCCGGCACCAACACCAGCAGGAAGTCACCCTCCGCGCGCCGCACCACGAGGGTCTTGAGGATCTGCCACGGCTCGAGCCCGCGGGCGGCCGCCGCCTCGTCAAGGGAGCGCACGGGACCGTGCGTGGTGATGACGTGGTCGACTCCAGAGGCGGCCAGCGCCCTGGTGGCGGGTGTGTCAGTCATGACCGGTCAACGCCTGGTGCGCAACCGTGCTTCCCTCGGCTTCCACGCGGCTTGCCTCGGCTTCCACGCGCGTCCTCGAGTTTCCCCCGTCTGCCGCTGAGCCGTTGCGCTTGCGCACCCGGCGTACACTGAGGGCCAACCACTTCTTGGTGGGGACCTCTCGTTGACACCGGCCTTCTGGCCGGAACGATCCCGGCGCCTCCTCTGAGTCAGACTCGAGGCTTCGTAGCATGCGCCCGTTCACCACCCCCGTTCCTGACCTGCCAGCACCCGCGCGTCCCGCGGTGCGTCCCACGGCGGTCGTGTACTGCGAGGGCAACTTTGCCAAGATCGACGGCAAGACCGCCAACGGCCTGGTGCGGTCGTCCGAGCGCTACCGCATCGTCGCCGTGATCGACTCCACCCTTGCGGGGCACGACGCTGGGGTGGCCTTGGGTGGTGCGCACGTCGGCATACCGGTGGTTGCCACGCTGGCGGCGGCGCTCGCGCCAGGTGTCGACGGTGCGAGCGACCTTGGCGTGTCCGCGCCGCCGGACGCGCTGATCTTTGGCTTGGCGCCGCTGAGCGGTCTCATGTCCGCCTCGGACCGCAAGGCCGTGCTGGGGGCGGTCACCGCGGGCCTCGACATCGTCTCGGGTCTTCACGAATTTCTGAACGACGATCTCGAGATCGCCGCCGCGGCCGCGATCTCCCACGTCACCCTGCACGACGTGCGCCGCCCGCACGCCACCAAGGACCTGCGGATGTTCGACGGTGCGATCGACACGGTCGAGTGCGTGCGTATCGCGGTGCTGGGCACGGATGGCGCGATCGGGAAGCGGACCACGTCCACGCTGCTCACCAAGGCGCTCAACGACGCCGGTATTCACGCGGTCATGGTGGGTACCGGCCAGACGGGTCTCATGCAGGGTGCCAAATACGGCGTGGCGCTCGATGCGATCCCCGCGCAGTTTGGCGTGGGCGAACTCGAGGGAGCCGTGGTGGCGGCATGGGAGGGCGAGCACCCCGACGTCATCGTGATCGAGGGTCAGGGCGCGCTGAGTCACCCGGCCTACCTCAGTTCCACCGTGGTGTTGCGGGCCGCGCGGCCGCAGGCTGTCATCATGCAACATGCGCCCGCGCGCACGGTGCTGTCCGACTACCCGGACGTGCCCATGCCGGTGGCCGCCACAGAGGTGGCTCTCATCGAGGCCTTCGGAAAGACACGGGTCATTGGACTGACTATCAATCATGAGCGTATGACCCCGGCTGAGGTCGACGCGGCTGCGCTCCTGTATGAGGCGGAGTTGGGGGTCCCGACCACCGATGCTTTGTGGCGCGACCCCAAGGAACTGGTCGCGATGGTGACCGACGCTTTCCCGGCGCTGCTGGCCCCGTTCGCTCAACCGACGCAGGTCGGATGATCTCGCCCCGCGTCGAAGTCGACCTCACCGCCGTCGAGCACAATGCTCACACACTGGTGCAGGTCCTGGCCAAGCGCAACATCGGCGTGACGGGAGTCACCAAGGCGACGCTCGGGTCACCCGAGGTCGCGCATGCCATGATGCGCGGCGGCGTCCAACGCCTGGGCGATTCCCGGATCGAGAACCTTGAGGCCCTGCGCGACGCTGGCATCCGGGTCCCCATGACCTTGCTCCGGGCACCCGCCCCGGAGTGGGCGGATCGTGCGGTGGCGTGCTCCCAGTCGAGCATGGTGAGCGACCTTGGCATCGTGGCGGCGCTGTCGGTGGCGGCCGGCAAGCGGGCTCTCACCCACGGCATCGTCCTCATGGTGGAACTGGGCGACCTGCGCGAGGGCATCATGGTGGCCGACGTGCTGGACGCCGCCCGCACCATCTCCCGCACCCGGCACGTGGTGCTCGCTGGCATCGGCACCAACCTGGCCTGCCGTAGCGGGGTTATCCCCGGTGACGACCAGATGCAGGAACTGTCCGCCTTGGCCACCACCATCGGCTCGAAGTTCGGCGTGCCTACGCCGGTGGTGAGCGGGGGAAACTCTGCGAACCTGTCCTGGGCGATGGGCAACGGCCGCGTGGGCGCGATCAACGACCTGCGTCTGGGGGAGTCGATCCTGTTGGGCCGCGACCCGCTCACCCGCGAGCCCATTCCCGGACTACGTCAGGACGCGTTCGCGGTGGTGGCGCCCGTGATCGAATCGCTGGTGAAACCATCGGCGCCGTGGGGTCTGCGCGGCCAGGCGGCCTTCGGTGCGCCCGATGCTGCCCGCAATCGCGGAACCATTGTCCAGACCATCGTGGCGCTGGGGCGTCAAGACGTCGACCCGGAGGGTCTCACGCCGCCAACGGGAGTGTCCGTCCTGGCCTCGAGCAGCGATCACCTGGTGCTTGAGACCCCGGGGCGTCTCGCGGTTGGCACGGAACTGCGGTTCGTGCCGGACTATTCCGCTTTGCTACGCGCCATGACCTCGCCTTTTGTTCCCGAGCGCCTGTTGACCCAGGCGACCCACGGCTAGCCTTCACCTCACACGGAGGCGCTCCCGGGGGAACCGCCTCCCGGACCGATGAGCATCGCCGCGAACGCGAGTGCCGCGGGTGGCGGGTCGTGACCGGCGGTGACGAAGATTTCCCGGTACGTGGCAGGGTTGCTGGGCAGGGTGACGATGCCTGGCACCGGCGGGCTTGCGTCGATTGCCATGCGTGGCAACAGTGCGACGCCCAGGTAGTTGGCCACGAGGTGTTGCGCGGTGACGTAGTCCTCGGTGACGAACGCGATCTCGGGTGTGAACCCCGCCTGTGCGGCCTGCGCGTTGAGGTGGTTCTGGCAACGGTTGCACCCGGAGATCCAGCGATCGCCCGACAGTGCGGCCATGTCCGCATGGGGGCCGCGAGCCTCGGCGTGGGCCTCGGGCAACACCGTGAGGTATTCGTCGTGTTTGAGCCAGGTGAGCGGCAGGCCCGACGGCGGGGGCGAAGCGGTGTCCGCGAAGCCGATGACGAGGTCGGCTTCGCCCGAGTGCAGCAGCGCGAGCGCATCGTCGGTCTCAGCCTCGACGAGCCCGATCTCGACTCCGGGGTACGTGCGGGCGAACAGTGCGAGCGGTGCGGGCAGTTCCATCGAGGCAAACGAGGTGAACGCGGCGATCTGCAGGCGTCCGGCGCTCAGTTCCGCGTGCTGGTACAGCGCCCGCTCGGCATTGTCGAGGCTGACGGCGATCGCATCCGCGTGCTCGAGGAGGGCCCGTCCCGCCGGGGTCAGTTGGGTGACCCGGCCCGCGCGCACGGTCAGTGGCACGTTGGCGGAGCGTTCCAGCGCGCGCAGGTGGTGGGCGACGGTGGGTTCGGCGAGACCGAGGGCGCGGGCGGCCGCGGCCTTGGAGCCGTGCCGGGCTACGGCGCGCAGGATGAGGAGACGTTCGACGTCGATCACAAGACCATCATGTCATCGAGGTTTAGGTGACAACAACAATGGATTGTGTGAGTCCGCGGCGCCCACGATGCTAGTTCTTGTGATGAATGTTGGCGTCGCGACCGCGTTCGACCGCGTGCCCGGGTACCTGGACACCGCGAATGTCGGTCTGCCGTCGCGGGCGACTGCCTCCGCGCTGCGGGCGGCGGTGGACGACTGGGCCTTCGGCCGCGTCGATCCGGCGGCTCTCGACGGCCCGGTGGATCGGATGCGCGCCGCGTATGCGCGAATCGTCGCAGGCGAGGCCGCGGACGTCACGCTTGCCGGATCGGTGTCCCAAGTGGTGGGCATGGTGGCGGCGTCGCTTCCCGTGGGTGCGCGGGTGCTCGCGGCCGAAGGCGACTTTGCGTCGGTGCTGTTCCCCTTCATGGCCGACGGCAGACTCGACGTCACGCTCGTACCGTTCGAGCACCTGCTGGAGGCGGTGCGCCCAGGCATCGATCTGGTGGCGGTCAGTGCGGTGCAGTCGTCCGACGGACGCGTAATGGATCTCGACGCTCTTGCCTCGGGCGCGCGAATTGCCGGGGTCCGCACCCTGATCGATGCGAGCCACGCGGCCGGATGGTTGCCGATGCGGGCAAGCGACTTCGACGTGGTGGTCTGCGCCGCGTACAAGTGGTTGATGGCCCCGCGCGGCATCGCCCTCGCCGCGGTGAACCCGCGCGCCACCTGGCTGCGCCCGGTCAACGCCAGCTGGTACGGCACGGACGAGCCCTGGAACAACCTCTACGGACCGCCGATGCACCTCAGCGCCACGGCCCGACGCTTCGACACATCCCCGCCCTGGCAACTGGTCGAGGCGGGCGCGGTAGCGCTTGAGTTCCTTGCGGGTCTGAGCCGACGCGACGTGCGCGACTACAGCGTCGGCCTGGCAAACCAGTTCCGCGACGCGGTGGGCATGGCGGCGAGCGACAGCACCATCGTGTCCCTCGCAGGGGTCGATCCCCGGCAGCTGGCCGACGCGGGCGTGCGATGCTCGGGACGCGGCGGGCGCTCGCGGCTGTCCTTCTACCTGTACAACGACCTCAGTGACGTGAAGGCGGCGGCGCGCGCGCTGAGGGTGCGCGCGGCCGCGTAGCGCAGGAACCCGCCCGCGGCGCGTCCTGTGGGGGCGCACATGCGCCCGCAAGATCCTCGGCGTGAGGTCTCTCACGTTCTTCTCACGCGCCACTGCCTAGGTTCGGGGCATGACTTCATTCGCGATATCCACACACGGGCTGACACATCGATATGGGACCAAGGTGGCCCTCAAGCCTCTTAACCTTGACGTCGCCACCGGTGAGATCTTTGGCCTGCTCGGCCACAACGGGGCCGGCAAGACCACCACGGTAAGCCTCCTGACCACGTTGCTGCGTCCCACCGGGGGAACCGCGACCGTGGCGGGCCATGACATCGTCGCCGATGCACGAGGAGCCCGCTCGAAGATCGGCTACCTCCCAGAAAACGTCCAGTTCTACGACGACCTCACCCTCGCGGAGAACCTGCGGTTCTTCGCCAAACTGTCCGGCATCCCCAAGCCCGATGCGCGGATTGCCGAAGTGCTGGGCTTTCTCGACTTCGAGGGCCATGACCACGAGCGCGTGGGTGCCTTCTCCAAGGGTATGCGCCAACGGGTGGGCATCGCGCAGGCGATTTTGCATCGGCCGCCGGTGCTCTTCCTCGACGAACCCACGTCCGGACTTGACCCCGAAGGCGTGCGCACGCTGCGCCAGAGCGTGGTCCGGTTGAACGCCGAGTGGGGCACCACGATCTTCATGAATACGCACCTGCTGGCTGAGGTGACCCGCACCTGCACCAGCATCGGCATCGTGCGCCAGGGCGAGTTGGTGCACCACGATTCGCTCGCCGCGACTCTTGGGGAGTACCCCACCGAACAGGCGCTGGAATCCGCCTACTTCGACACTGCGGGCAGCGCAGCGTGAGCGCGATGGGCGTGGTCGCCCGCCACGAACTTCTCGCGAGCCGCCGCAACCGCGCACCCCAACTGTTGGTGGGCATGTTCGTCGGCATGGTCGCAGTCTCGTCGTTCATCGGCTGGCTCACCCAGACCACGGTGAGCGGCATTTACGGGCAGGTGCTCGCCGATGGTCTCACCACTCAACCCAATCCCTTCGTCGACGTGGTGCCGTTGTTCTTCGCTCGCAACACCGTGATCTACGTGGTGATGATCGGCACGCTGATGGCGGCCGCGCTCGGCGTGCAGTCGGCACTGCGCGACCGCAAGGCAACCGTGGCAGACCTGGTGCTGACACGGCCTGTGCCCGTCCGTGCGTTACTCGCCGGGAGGATGATCGGGCTCGGCGCGTTGCTCGCAGTGGTGATCGCCGTGTCGTCCGTCATCAGCTGGGTCAGCATCAGTGTCATCACGGGCTCGGCACTCGGTGTGGACGGCTCGCTCAGGCTCGCCGCGTTCGGCCTGCTCACGTGGCTACTGCTCCTGGGCTTCGCCGCGCTTGGCGTGCTGGGGGGCCTGTACGTCACGAGAGAGACGTCGGCCCTGTTGGCGCCGTTCGTCACGTGGGCCGTCATCGCCTTCGTGCTCCCGCAACTGGGTACCGCAGCCCGGCCCGTGTCGTTGCTCAATCCCGTCGCCTCGGTTCCCCAAACGTCGGGCGTCTTCCATGCAGTGTCCTACGTGACGGTTCCGCTGTCGATCACCGAGCACTTCAAGACAACATCGTCGGCGATCCTCGAGGGCTCGTCGGGCGGATTTCCCCTCGCCTCCCTGGCGGCGGTCGCCGCCTTCACGGCAGTCCTGGTGGTCGCCGTGGTCGTCACGAGTCCGTCGAGGTTGTCAGGAGAAGCCGGTGAATAGCATCAGCGTTTTCGCGGGCAAGGAACTGCTGGACTTGCGCCGCAACAAGGTGATGTGGGTGCTCACCGCATCCCTCGCGATCGCGGTACTCATCTCCGTGGTGGTGGCCTCGCTCGACTTCCGCACACAGATGGCCGCATACGACCTGTACGTCAACCAACTGAAGGCCTCCGGCAGTACCGTCATCCCCGCCGCCCCCCAACTGTTTCCTTTGCAAATGCTGCGTGGCGGATTCGAGTACATCGAAATCATCGGCGCGTTGTTCGCCGTCGTCGTCGGCTACGGCACCATCGCCCGTGAACGCTTCCGCGGCACCATGCACCTCATCCTCAGCCGCGACATCGGCCGCGTCTCCTTTGCAGGAGGAAAACTGCTGGGCATCGGCGTGTTCTGGGCCGTGATCGTGGGCGCCATCGTCGCGGTGGCCGCCGTGTCGGTCAGCGTGGTGGGCACGGCGTCGCTCACGGGCGGGGACGCGTTCCGGCTACTCATCGCGGGGAGCGTGTCGTGGGTGTACCTGATGTTCTGGAGCGCCGTCGCGGCCGGGCTCACAGCGCTCATGCGACGGCCGAGCAGCGCGCTGATCCTGGCGCTGGGGCTGTGGCTGTTCGTGGTGCTCATCGTGCCCCAGATCGGCGACACGATGGACCCCGATAATCAGGTTCCCGGCGGACTGTTCAAGGCGCTCGCGATCCAAAAGAGCGACGAGGTGGCGGTGCTCGCCCACTTCTCCACCTTCGAGTCGGCTCGCAACGCCTTGGAAGTCACGTCCGTGTCCAAACTCTTCGAGCGCATCGCGTTCGCCTTTGTCGGCATCAAGGACAAGTACAACCAACAGGGCTTCGCCTTCATTTGGTACGCCATGTCCCGCTACACCTGGTCGATCCTCGCGATGACCGTATCCGCGACCGTCTTTTCTCTGGTCGCCTCCACCCGCACCAACCTGCTCAGGAAGGCATCATGAAAAACACCAAGACATCCCTTGCCGCGGCCATCGCGATCGGCGCGCTGAGCTTGGCGGGCTGCTCCGCCACCACCCCGGCAACCCCGTCGGGCGCCCCACCGGCGGGAGCCCCGACGGGCACGGCAACGCCCTCGGTGGTGCTTCCCGTAGCCGTCGACCCGATCACCAACACCGCGACCGCCCCCGGACTCACCGTCTCCAACGTCCTGCTCGAGGACAACACCGACCCCTCCGGCAAGGCCATCGGCGACCGACTGCAATTCACGATCGGCAACGACACCGCCAACCCCTTGTCGGGCATCGAGGTGTTCTACACGATGACCGACGCCACCACCGGTGCCGCAGAGTCGTATTACCAAGCTCTCGACGAGTTCATCGTGCCAGCGAAGGCAAGCGCCACCGTGTACTTCGACAACTCCGGCGAATCCGGCCACTTCCCGGAAAACCCGTTCAGCGTGTATCGCTCGTCGACCAACCAAGTCGACTTTGTGGTCGAGGTGAGCGCCCCGGGACTCAAGATCGCCACCGCGACGGGAGCAAAGAGCGCAGGCACCGGCGAGACGGGTGACTAGGCGCCGTACCATCGGGGGGACACCCCCACACCCCCTCTAGTCGAGTGTGAGCCTCATGAGAGTTCTGATCGTCGAGGACGACGTGCGCATCGCCGACGTGGTGCGGCGCACGCTCACGGAAGCGGGCTACGCGGCCGATGCCAGGCATACGGCTCCGGCCGGGCTCGAAGCCTTTGGTGTGGAGTCCTACGACCTGGTGATTCTCGACGTGATGCTCGCGGGTGCGGACCGGGGTGGCTTCGAGGTGTGCCGTGCGATCCGCTCGCTCAACCCCGACGTGCCCGTCCTCATGCTGACCGCGCTGAACAAGGTGGGCACCAAGGTCGAGGGGCTCGATGCCGGTGCGGACGACTACCTGGTCAAGCCGGTACATGTGGAGGAGTTGTTGGCACGGGTGCGCGCGCTGCTCAGGCGCGCGCCCCGTGCCCACCTGCCCGTGCTGGAGGTTCAAGGTGTGTGCCTTGACCCCGCAACTCGGCTTGTGACCAGGCGGGGCCGCGAGATTTCCCTGACCGCGAAGGAGTTCGCGGTGCTCGAATACCTCATGCGCAACGCTGGCAGGGTTGTCAGTGCGAGCGAATTGATCGACCACGCGTGGGACGGCAACTACGAGGGCTACTCCAACGTGGTGCAGACGTACGTACGGTACGTGAGGCAAAAACTCAATGCCCCCGGCGAGAGTGACCTCATCGAGACGCGCCGCGGTGCAGGGTACGTGGTACGGGTGTCGCCATGATCTTTCGCAGGGCGCTTGTCCGACTCACCGTCGCCTACTCGGCAATCCAGTTGGGACTCTTTGCACTTGCAGCCCTGGCGATCTACGTGTTCGTCTCGTTGACCTTCGACTTTGATGTGGTAACGACGGATGGCGGCGCCGTGGGTGCAGACCCTGCCGCCCAAGCGTTGAATCGCCTGCGCACCGCCCTAATCGTGGTCTATGCGGCGCTCCTGGTCGTCGTGCCGCTCGTGAGCTACCTGATGGCGCGCGTCGCGTTGGCGCCATTGCGGCGCAGTTACGAGCGCCAGCAGCAGTTCGTCGATGCCACGTCACACGAGTTTCGCACGCCGCTCGGCGTCATTGTGGGCGAGTTGTCGCTCGCGCTGATGCGACCCCGAGATGGCGCCGCGTACCGGGCCGCCATCCAGGAGTCGCTGAACGCGGCCGAGGGCCTGGCTTCGCTCACGAACCAGCTGTTGCTGTTGTCTCGAGACGATCGCGCCGAACTCAGCGCCGAACGTGAGCCCATTGCGGTGGCCGATCTGGTGGCGGATGCGGTGGCGGCGGCGGGAGTTGTGTCGCACCGAGTCACCGTGTCGTGCCCCACCGGGCTGACGGTGTGGGGGTCGCGAGACCTGCTGGTGCACGCGGTGCGCAACGTGGTGGACAACGCAGTGAAATACTGCGTCCCCGCCGACCCGATCGACGTGACAGCTGCCGCGCGTGGGGCATCCGTGGCCATCGTGGTGTCCGATGCGGGGCGCGGGATGTCGTCCGATGAGGCGCGTAACGCGTTCGACAGATTCTGGCGTGCCCCATCGGCCCGCTCGGTGCCCGGGCATGGCATCGGCTTGTCGTTGGTGCGGCAGATTGTGGAGGCGCACGGCGGGCGGGTCCAGTTGACGTCGACCCCGGGCACGGGCACCGTCGTGACGCTGACGCTTCCGGGCTGATGCTGCCCGGCACACTTTGCCCTATCCGCATGTGGGACCCGGCTCGCCGCCGTCATCGCGTCGGCAATTCGGGAGTCTGGACGCAGTCGAGTCCATGAGCCCGCACACCGGGTATCGCGCAGGCCGTTACGATGGTGGCTTGAGGGGAGTACTTCTCAAGTTCCGCTCCGGTCAATACGAACGTCCCGCGACGTTCTCGGACGGGCGCCCGCCGCACCACCTTGAGGCAGGCGAAGGAGACCTCAGAGCAGTTGTGTTCTGAGGAGACCCCACGTGTCGTTTGTTCCCCTTCTTTCCTTGCCCCTCGCCGTCGCACCCCTTGCCACGGTCGCCGATGAGTCGGCCGGATTGTCGTCCATCGGCACCCCCACACTGTGGGCCGTCACCCTCGTCGTGGTGCTCGCCGTTTTCGCCCTGGACTTTGTGATCACCCACAAACCGCACCAGGTGGCGATGCGTGAGGCCGTGAAGTGGTCCGTCATCTACATCGCGCTGCCGTTGGCATTCGGGGTATGGGTGGTGGCGTCGCACGGCGGCCAACTCGGGCTCGAGTACTACACGGGCTATCTGGTCGAGAAGTCGCTGTCCGTCGACAATCTCTTTGTGTTCATGCTGTTGCTGGCCGCTTTCGCGGTGCCGCGGGAGTTGCAGCAGCGGGTGCTGCTCATCGGCGTGGCGGGGGCGTTGCTGCTACGCGGAGTCTTCATCGCCCTGGGCGCACAGATGCTGGAGCGTTTTGACTGGACGTTCCTATTGTTCGGTCTCATCCTCGTGGCCACCGCCATCAAGGTCTTGCGCGACGCCCTACGCGGCGGCGAACAGGAGGTCAACCCGGACCAGATGCGCAGCGTGCGGGTGATCCGCAAGTTCTGGCCGGTCACCGACTCGTATCGCGGCGCCCGGATGTGGGTGCGCGAAAACGGACGCCGCGCGATGACGCCGCTCCTGCTCGTGGTGGTCGCGGTGATGACCACGGACATCGTGTTCGCCGTGGACTCGGTGCCCGCCGTGTACGGCATCACGGGTGACCCGTACCTGGTATTCGTGACGAACGCGTTTGCGCTGATGGGCCTGCGCGCCCTCTACTTTGTCCTCGAGGGTGCCCTGTCGAGGCTGGTTCACCTCGGCTATGGCCTTGCGGCGATCCTCGCGTTCATTGGCGCCAAACTTGCTCTTGCATGGGCGCACGGCATCTGGCCCGCGGTGCCAGAGGTGCCGACGCTCGCGTCCCTTGGTGTGATTGTGGGCGTGCTCGGGATCGTCACGTTCACCAGCCTGTGGGTTACCCGGCGCGGGGTGGACCAACAACACGGGGTGCATCTTGGCGGGTGAGGGCCAGCGCTCTACCGAGGGGCTGCGATTTCTCCCGAGCCGCGGGCGATCAGCGTGGTGGGCGAGATGGTGGTGGACGGCGCGGAATCGTCTCCCGCGAGCCGCGCGAGCAGCTTCTCGCCGGCGAGGGCGCCCATGGAGCGCGGGTCCTGAGTGACGCACGAAATCCCTGGGTCGAGAGCATCCGCAAGCACGAGGTCGTCGAAGGACATGAGAGCCACTTTGTGTTGTAGCCCTGCGGCACGAAGCGCACGGATGCCGCCGATGGTGATGAGGTTCTGCGCCGTGAAGACGGCGGTCGGTGGATTCGCGCTACCCAGCAGCGCGGCGACGGCGGCGCACGTGGCATCCGCTGAAGCGAGGTTCATGGTCACAAGCGAGGGGTCGTACTCAATGCCCGCCTCTTCCAGGGCTGCGCGGTAGCCCGCCACGCGGTGTGTGGCCGTGGTGAGAGTCTCGCGGTCGGCGAGACATGCAATTCGCCGATGTCCGTGGGCTATCAGATGCGCCGTGGCTCCCCTCGCGCCACCCACGTTGTCGCCCACCACGGCGTCAGCCGCGATGCCGCCCGGCTCGCGGTCGACAAACACGATCGGAAGTCCTCGCGACAGCTCGGGGAGAAGGTACGTCTGCTCGTGGGAGATCGTGGTGAGGATCAGGCCATCAACCCGGCGCCGCAAGAACTCGCGCACGAGCCGCTGCTCGCGCTCCGGGTCGTCGTCAAGGCTTGCGGCAAGCACCGAGTAGCCGTGCGGGTACAGCACGTCTTCGACCCCGGCGTGCACTTGGCCTGAGAACGGGTTCGCCACGTGTCCGACCACCAGACCCACCGTCTTGGTTGCCTGACCGCTGCGCCGAAGGTTGCCAGCAACCGAGTTGATCTCGTAGTTCAACTGGGCCGCGGCGAGGTGGACTCGCGCCGCGGTCTCTCGGGAAACATTGGGTTCGCTGTTGAGCACGCGAGACACAGTCTTGATGCCGACGCGCGCCAGTGCGGCCACGTCGCGCATCGTGGGGCGAGGTGGGCGCATCTGCTGCGGTGTGGACATCGTTGTCACCTTAACATCGAAATTGTTACCAAACTGGGCTTGACGAAACGCTAATCGCGGCTTAGCGTACGTGATGACAACGTTGTCACAATCGACATCGTTGCGCGACTCAAGGAGATTCAACGATGAATCGGCACACCAAGCGGCGCTCTGGTCGCCAACTCATGTGGAAGGCTGTGGCGGTTGCCGGTGCCGCTGCCCTGACTCTGACCGGGTGCTCCAACTCCGGCACGGACGACACCACCACCGGCGCCAGCAACACCCCATCAGACGCGGAGATCGGCGTCTCGCTCATCCTGAAGACAACGACGAACCCCTTCTTCGTTGCCATGCAAGAGGGTGCCGAGGAAGCTGCGGCCGCCGAAGGCGTCAACCTCACGGTTGCTGCCGGCCGCGCCGACGGCGACGAGGAGACGCAGATCCAGGCGATCGAGAACGCCATTTCACGCGGCGACGCGGGCATCCTCATCACTCCCTCCGGCCAGGCGGTGGAAGAGGCGCTTATCAAGGCACGCGAAGCGGGCCTGTACGTCATCGCGCTCGACACCCCTCCCTCGTCGGAAGACGCGGTGGACATCACGTTCGCCACCGACAACTTCCTCGCGGGCGAACTCATTGGCGAGTGGACGGCATCTGCACTTGACGGCGGCGACGCCGTCATCGCCATGCTCGACCTGTTCGACGACAAGGTCGTGTCCGTTGACTACGCCCGCGACCAGGGCTTCCTCACCGGTATGGGCATTGACGTCGCTGACCCGCAGGTTAACGGCGACGAGGCCAAGACCGGCTCATACTCTGGTGGCTCTTACACGATCGTGGGCAACCAGGCCACCCAGGGCGCCGAAGATGGCGGCCGCACCGCGATGGAACTGTTGCTCGCTCAGAACCCTGACATCAACGTGGTCTACACGATCAATGAACCGGCAGCCTACGGAGCCAAGGCGGCTCTTGATGCGGCGGGCAAGACCGACGTACTCATTGTCTCGGTTGATGGCGGCTGTGCAGGCGTGGATGGTGTCGCCTCGGGCGTCATCGGCGCCACGAGCCAGCAGTACCCGCTGAAGATGGCCGAACTTGGCGTCGCAGCCATCGCGGAACTGGTGCGCACCGGCACCACACCCGATGTCACGGCCGGACTCGACTTCTTCAACACGGGTGTCGCGCTGGTCACTGACAACCCTGCCGATGGTGTCGACAGCATTGACACCACCGCTGGCTCTGCGATCTGCTGGGGCTAGTTTCATTCATCCGGAACACCCTGTGGCGCCGCCCAAGCGGCGCCACAGGGTCAACCTCAAGGACGAGGACATGACACCATCGATTGAGACCGAGTCAGCCGCGGCGCTCGTATTCGACACGGCGCAGACTCCGGTTCAACGCGTGCGCTCCGTACTTCACCGCTATCCCGCACTGAGCCCAGCCGTGGTGCTGCTGATCTCGGTCATCGTCTTCGGGATGCTCAACGAGCGATTCCTGCTGCCAGCCAACCTTTCACTGATCACTCAGCAAGTCGCGATCGTGGGCACCGTGGCCCTCGCCCAGACCCTGATCATCCTCACCGCGGGCATCGACCTGTCCGTCGGAACCGCCATGGTCCTCGCGTCAATGGTCATGGCTGTCGCCGCCTCAGAGAATGGGGTCGCGGCTCCAGTAGCTCTGCTGATGGGACTCGTCGTCGGACTCTTGTCCGGCTTGCTCAACGGCATGCTGGTGACCAAACTCAAGTTGCCACCGTTCATCGTGACGCTGGGCACCTACTCGATCTTCCTTGCGTTGACGCTGCTGTACTCCAAGGGCTCGACCGTGCGTGGCTCCGACATGCCCGCCATCATGACCTGGACGGGCAAGTCCTTTCCCGTGGGCGGGGTGAGCGTCTCCTACGGCGTGGTCATCATGTTCGTGTTATACGTGATCGTTGCGTGGGCCCTCGTGACCACCGCGTGGGGCCGTCACGTGTACGCCGTGGGCGACGACCCCGAGGCGGCGCGCCTTGCTGGGGTGCGCACCACGTGGGTTTTGCGCTCCGTCTACATCTCGGCTGGCTCGATCATTGCGATCGCCGCGTGGCTCCAAATCGGCCGCACCAGCGCCGCGAGCCCCAACGCCGGTGCCGACCTCAACCTCGACTCCATCACCGCCGTGGTGATCGGCGGCACCAGCTTGTTTGGCGGCCGCGGCACGGTCTGGGGAACGCTGCTCGGTGCACTGATCGTGGGTGTGTTCCGCAATGGCCTGTCTCTCGCTGGCCTCGACGTGTTGTACCAAACCCTTGCGGTGGGCATCCTCGTGATCGTCGCCGTGTCCGTTGACCAGTGGATTCGGAAGGCACGCTAATGGCGACCACTACAGCATCGGCCGCGAACATGGCGGCCCCCAGCGTCGCGGCCCCCGGCACCGAGGCCCCCGGCACCGCGGCCCCCATCACCGAGGGAGTCACGCCGGTGCTGACCGCGCGCGGACTCGTGAAGACCTACGGGCGCGTCGTCGGCCTCGACGGCGTCGACCTTGATCTCTACCCGGGCGAGGTTCTCGCGATCATCGGCGACAACGGCGCGGGCAAGTCGACGCTCATCAAGTGCCTGACGGGTGCTGAGATCGCAGATGCGGGAACGATCGAATTGGACGGGAAGAGAGTCCAGTTCCGTCGGCCAGAGGACGCGAAGGAACACGGTATCGAGGCCGTCTACCAGAATCTCGCGGTGTCGCCAGCGCTCGACGTGGCGTCCAACCTGTTCTTGGGTCGTGAGATCCGGAAGGCCGGCGTGTTGGGGTCCCTGTTGCGTCAACTCGACACCAAGAAGATGAGGGAACGCACTCGCGAGGAGCTGAAGCGACTCGGGATCACGACGTTGCAGGACGTCACGGTGCCGATCGAGAGCCTCTCTGGTGGTCAGCGACAAGCAGTGGCCGTCGCGCGCGCCGCGGCTTTCGGTTCCAAAGTCGTAGTCCTTGACGAGCCCACGGCGGCGCTCGGAGTCCGGGAGTCCGGCCAAGTGCTCGACCTTGTCCGGCGTCTGCGCGACGCGGGCACCCCCGTCATTCTCATCAGTCACAATATGCCGCAGGTGTTTGAAGTTGCCGACCGTATTCACATCCAGCGGCTCGGGCGCTGCGCGGCAACCATCACGCCTCAGTCACATTCGCGCACTGATGCCGTCGCGATCATGACCGGCGCCCTGGAGGGCTAGGCATGACGACCTCGCTGTATGCGCGAATGCGCGCGCTCCCGGGCCACGAGGACACGGTCGCTCGCATGCTTGCCACGTTCGCGGTATCCGTACGATCCGAACCGGGAAACCTTGTGTTTGATCCCTGGCGAGAGACCGGCAATGAGGGCTCCTTCTTTGTGTACGAGGTCTACGCGGATGCGAGCGCCTTTGCCGAGCACCTTGCCTCACCGCACTCGGTCGCATTCAAGGCCCAACTCGCCGATCATGTCGCGGGGGCAGCGTCGGAACTGACTCCGTTAGGTTCACTGGCCTAGAGAAGTCGCGTCGAAGGGCCGGTCACCCGCCGTGCCATGGTGTCGCTTAGGCTTGCCGCAGCGACCAACCCGAGGAGCAGAAATGTCCGACCGCGCCCTTCCCAAGATCACCCGCAGCGCCAACGGCGCGCCCGCCATCGACTTCACGACTGCCGTCAAGCCCGAGGGTCTGGTCGTCGAGGTGCTTGAGATCGGGGACGGCGCAGCCGTGCTCGAGGGTCAGTCCATCACCGTGCACTACGCAGGCTGGCTGTGGGACGGAGCCAAGTTCGACGCCTCGTGGGACCGCGGTGAGCCGATCTCCTTTGTGATCGCGCGCGGCTCACTCATTGAGGGGTGGGTGGACGGCATCGTCGGTCAGCCAGTCGGCTCCAAGGTGCTACTGGTCGTACCCCCGGAGTCCGGCTACGGCCACCGCGGCATGGGCCCGATTCCGGGCGGCTCGACGCTCGTGTTCGCCGTGGACGTGCTCGACGCGACGTAAACTCATCCCGCCCGCCCTACGGGAGGTCGGTCAGCATCGGCGTCACTCTGCACTTGACTCTCCCCGTGCAGGACGCCGTTGTCTGGAAGTGCACGGAGATAACCGTGGATTCGCTCATGCCGATCGGCCGCCTCTCGAGGGCCAGCCTCATGTCCGTCAGGGCCCAACGCCTTTACGGCGCGGAGGGGCTGTTCGTGCCAGCGTGGGTCGACCCCGCATCGGGGTATCGCCACTATCAGCCCGAGCAGGTGCGGCGTCATCGCGCGGCGTCCGTTTTCGCGTACCCGCATCCGGGCGCCGCGATACGAGTCGGTGACCGTCCAGAACTCGCGGATCACCCGCACGCTGCACATCTGATCCGGGTTGACTTCCTGTTCGCCGACGCGGAGGGTGCGGCGGACGGCGCATCGTTCACCACCTCGCACGGCAAATCCGGCTGGCACTCGACCGCGCTCATCCTGCTGCCGGAGTGGATCCCGGACGCGGACGTGGAGGCCGCACGGCCCCGAGAAGCTGCGCACGATCCTTAGGCAACTGGGCGCCGCACGCACTCGGCGCTGCGCGAACCGGTTGCGACCGGACTCTTCTCCCAGGATCCTCTCAATCCAAGCGTTGGTTGTATTTGGAGAAAGGGTGAAGACACCCGCACGCCCGCCTGTCGTCGCGGAAACGTCGTCCGTTGGCGAGTGGCTGCAGCGAGCCCTCGTGGAAGGGCTCTCGCCGTGGGTCGCGGGGGCGCAAGGCGAGTACCGGTCGTGGGAGACCTTCAGGTTTCAGACGCCGCCGGAGGGTTTCGCAATCGACGAGTGGTGGCATGTAGTGCGCACTTCCCGCCGGGCATCGGCGAGACGCATCCCTGGCCTTGTCGACAAGGCAGGCGTCCCGTTCCCATTCAATCTTCCTGATCCCGTGCTGGAGGCGTGCGACGAGATCGCGCGAGACGCGTCTGGGCAGATTCGCGTGAGCGAATTGGTCACAGACCCCGACACGCGGGATCGATTCGTGGTGAACTCGCTGATCGAGGAGGCGATCACGTCGAGCCAACTCGAAGGCGCGGCTACGTCGCGGCGGGACGCGAAGGCGGTGATTCGCGAGGGCAGGCCCCCTGCGATCACAGTGAGAGGATGATCCTCAACAACTACTTCGCCATGCAGGGCATCCGCGAGTTGGCGCAGAACCCGCTGACGCCCGACACGGTGTTGGAGCTCCACCGGATCGTGACCGACGGCACGCTGGAGCACCCCGAGTATGCGGGCCGCCTGCAAGACCGCGACGACCAGCGGGTGTCGGTGTGGGGGGACGGGGACCAGCTCTTGCATCGTCCGCCGCCGGTGAACGAGTTGCCAGCGCGACTGGAACGACTGTGCGCCTTTGCCAACGGCTCTGACGATACCCCGTACATGCCCGCGGTGGTTCGCGCCATCGTCGTCCACTTCATGATGGGTTACGACCACTACTGCGAGGAGGGCAACGGGCGCACCGTCCGGGCCCTGTTCTACTGGCCAATGCTCCGTGAGGGGTACTGGCTCACCGAATACCTCAGCATCTCCCAGATCCTCCGTAAGGCGCCGGCGCAGTACGCGCGCGCCTTCCTCATGACCGAGGACGAAGGCGGCGATCTCACCCACTTTGTGCTCTACCAACTGGGTGTGATCAGGCGGGCAATTGATGACCTGCACGAATACCTTGCCGCGAAGGCACGAGAGATTCGCGAGGTGCAGTCGCGGCTCAAGGGCCTGCCCGGCGAGTTCAATCACCGCCAACTGGCCGTCTTGGATCATGCTGCAAGGAACCCCACCGCCGTGCACACCGCGAAGTCTCACGACGCCAGCCACCGCGTCACGATCGAAACGGCAAGGCAAGACCTCCGGGCGCTCGAGGCCCGCGGCGCGCTGGAGCGTTTCAAGATCTCCAAGTAATTTGCGTGGCGACCCGTTGCGGGGCTGGCGGGGCAACTGTAAATCACTTCTCCAGGCGCTCTCCAAGTGGCGCTTGGACTTGGAGAAGTCGCTCCGCGGCGCGATCGGGAGTCCGTCGTCGGGCTCAGGGGCACGTCGAGTGTGCTCTCGGTATCGTGGCTGGCATGGCAGCCCCACTTCGCATCGAGCTGTTTCCCGCCAACCTCGACGCCTCGGTCGTGTTCTACGTCTCTGTGCTCGACTTCGAGATTGTCAGGGATGACCGGCCCGGCGGAGGGCGCTACGTCTGGCTGCGCCGTGACGGCGTCGGGCTGGGGCTGGTGGAACGTGCGCCCGCCGAAGACAAGCCTCCCGCCCGGCCGGTGGCCGTGGAGATCCTGGTTGAGGTCGACGACGTCACGGCCGAGCGCGACCGCGCGGTCGCCGCGGGTGGCGAGTTGACTGACGATCTGGTCACCCGGCCGTGGGGCCTCACCGACTCCCGGCTTGTACGACCCGGACGGCAACTACTGGCGAGTGACGGGACGGCAGGGGCTCAGGTCCGACGCCCCGCGTTGCCGTGCACTCCATACCTGGGGCCGCGATCGCCCACGCGCTCGCGTCTGAGTGGGTCCCGACGTCTAGACTGCGGGTGAGTCACGACGAGAGGGGAGGGTCCTGTGTCCCGCCTTACTGACCTGATTCGCCAGGCCAAGGCGAAGGACCCCCAATTGGGTGCTGACCTTGAGGCGGAGGTCCGAGAACTCACACGCCGACGCTCGTTCGGCCTGGTCTTCGAGCGGCACGAGCCGGAGGCGGTCGAGCTCCCCGGAGTGACGGTCTCGGTGGGTGCCAAGGTGCGGGTGCTGCCCCCGCGCGGTGAGGCTGCCAAGGGGGATCAGCGGCTGTGGCGCGTGATCGGCCGCGACAAGACAGCCGGCACCGTCTCGCTGGTGGAACTGAACCCCCCGGCCGATGCGGAGGCGGAGTCGGCGGAAGCGTCCGTCGACGACGTCGTGGTCGTGATGGAGTTTGAGGACCGCATGTTCCCTGGCCTGGTGGAGACGGGACGCGTGGAGCGCGGCGGCGACGCACCGTTCCACACGGTCATCAATGGCGAGAACTTCCACGCGCTGCAGATGCTCACCTACACGCATCGCGGCAAGATCGACGCGGTCTACAT
>JASBTB010000012.1 GCA_030148645.1 Demequina sp.
CTGCGGCGCTCTATGGCCACCACCGGCTACTCGGATCTCAAGGAGTTCCAGCGCGTCGACGTGGTGGTCAGCCCGTACCAGGCTGGCTAACCCGCCAGGGCGCCGGGTGCGCGCACCTTCGGCGTGGCTCGATTCGTACCGAATCTGGGCCCGATGCGACGCACCCATGGCTGGATGTTTACCAGCGTGGCTAACGGGCGGTACCACGCAAGCCACCCGCGGGCACATGGTGTCCACCTCCGCTATGACCTGAGTCATTGCAGGCGTGGGGCGGGCGGTGGTGAGTACCGTCCGGCCCGATCGGCAGGCTGGCTCACCTCTATCGTCCCGACCGCGGTGCGGGCAGCAGGCATCGGCACCGGATCGAGGCGCAGCGGCGCCCGCCACAAGTCAAGTTGACTCCAGGCCTGCGCCCGACTGTACTTTCTGCATGGATGACCCTGCGAGTATCAGTCCGCTGTTCGTGCTTCTTGCCTCGGGGAAGGTACCCCGATGATCGAACAGATGTGGCTCAGCGTGGCAGTGGTACTGGTGTTCATCCTCATCGGCGGCGTGTTCGCTGGTACCGAGCTCGCCCTCGTTTCGTTGCGCGAGAGTCAACTTGACCAGTTGGCCAAGCGTGGCAAGCGTGGCGCCCACGTGGCGCGTGTGGCACGGGACCCCAACCGGTTTCTGGCGGCTGTGCAGATCGGCGTCACCGTCGCTGGCTTCATCTCCGCAGCCTACGGAGCATCAACGCTTGCCCCTGCTCTGGTTCCCGCACTGAAGACGCTCGGACTCGGTGACGACGCGACCCTCATGGTGGCGACGATCCTCCTGACGCTCGTGGTGGCGTACCTGTCGCTGGTGCTGGGGGAACTGGTGCCCAAGCGTTTCGCGCTGCAGCGTGCGCAAGGACTCGCCTTGGTCGTGACTCCCGCGCTGGATCGCTTTGCCACGGCCATGCGCCCCGTCATCTGGCTGTTGTCTGTCTCGACAGACGCCGTGGTCCGCCTGCTCGGTGGGGACCCGAAGGTCAGGGCAGAGTCGATGTCTGGCGAGGAGTTGCGCGAACTCGTGGGCTCCCATGAGGGCCTTCCCGCAGAGGCTCGGCGCATCGTCAGCGACGTCTTGGGGGTAAGCGAGCGGACGGTGGCCGAGGTGCTCCGCCACCGCGCCGATGTCGAGTTCGTCGACGCGCAGACTCCCGCCGCCGAGGTGAGCGCGCGAGTGGCGACCTTGCCTTACTCGCGCTACCCAGTGATCGCCGACACCATGGACGACGTGATCGGCTTTCTCCACGTGAGAGACCTGCTGACGGCACCCCCTGAGCAGCTGGCAGGCACGCTTGCCCGGCCCATCCTGTACGTCCCGTCTACTGCGTTCGTCATGCCGGTACTCGCCGAAATGCGCGCGGACAGGCATCAAATCGCGGTGGTCTTGGACGAGCACGGAGGCACCGACGGCATCATCACCTTCGAGGATCTCCTCGAGGAATTGGTAGGGGAGATCGCCGATGAGTACGACCCGCCAGCACACGCGCATCTCAAGGCCGGTGGCGACATCCTGGACGCGGGGCTCACGATCGAGGAGTTTGCCGAACGTACCGGCGTCGCGCTTCCCGATGGCCCCTACGAGACCGTCGCAGGCTTCGTGATCGCCAGGCTAGGGCGGCTGGCGCAGGCAGGCGATGAGGTGACGGTTCAGGGTCGCGAGGGCCACGAGGACGCTATCGAGGGCGAGGCGATGTCCTTGGTGATTTCGGTGGCAGAGGTCGATGGGCGGCGGCTCCGCCTGGTGCGCGTCCGCCCCACGACCCATGATTAGCGACGCCGTACGAGCATCACGCCGTCGGCAGGTGCCGCGTTCGCCCGGCCAGACCACATGGCCTCACTGCTCGCGTAGCGCTCTGGCCCGTAGCCAGCTGGTCCGCAGGTGCCGCGTCGTGCCACCGGCCGCGTCCTCGACGTGTTGCTGCGCCACCGTCGCATTCGCCGCCGCTGCCGCCGTGCTTCCAGCGACCCTCAAGAGGGGGACGTTCGCATGGTGAGTTGACCACATTTCCTGCGGCCCAAATGCGCGGGTGAGAGGTTTGGTCTGTGTGATCGACCGCACGGAAGGAGCGACCAGCCGTGCCTGCTCGATCGAAGTCAAGCCCGGACACCGTCGCGTCGTGCGGGGCAAGGTTTCCACGCGCAACGAGGGCGTCTCTCGGGTCGCAGTCCTCTGAGGTGGTCACCGCATGCTCAGACGCCCCCGGCCACTCCGTAGAGGCAAGGTTTACCTCCAAGACCGTGATGCCCCTGGTGTGCAGACGGACGCGAGCGCTGAGGGTTTTACCGTCCAGGATGCCAGCGCGGCGTGTCGCCGCGCGTCCCTCGGCCCGTCGGTGCTCGATCCCTTTGGAGCGGATCTCGGCGCGGCCACGCTCAAGCAGTGAGGCCGGATCGAGGCCCTTGGGTCCCAGTACACCGTGTATAGGGCAGGCGAAACGGTTGCGAGACTGAGCGGCGTCGAGAACGAGCGTGTACCTGCGCGAGCAGCCGAGCATGCGTGTGGCGCAGAACCCCGGCGGGGGCTCCGCCCAGGATGATGGCGTCTTTTGCGTGGTGAGCGGACATGGCTTTGGGTGGAGCATGGCATGCCGTTGCGGCAAGCAGTCGTGCAGTCATGGCAAGGAGTGGTGGCGGGCAGTGTCGTCTCGCAAGGGGGCCCACGAAGATGGCACTGGGCGGATTCGGCGACGAATATATTGACAAGCGATAGGAAGCGATTGACAATCAATATATGAATCGCCTCACCCTGACTACCCTGCGCGCGCTGATCGCGGTGCTCGTCGCGGGCGCCGCGCTAGCGCAACTGGTGTTCATCCCGTGGATCGCGTACGCCACGGCACAGGACTTTCCCGAGGTGGACTATCTGGCGATTCCGTATGCGGTGCTCGCCATCGCGACCATCGGATGCGCCGAGGCGATCCTCGTCGCCACCTGGCGACTCGCGGGCATGGTTGCGCGTGAGCAGATCTTCGACGAGCGAGCCGTGCCTTTGGTGACGCTCATGGTCAGATCGGCTGGCCTGGCCACCGTCCTCGTCGGGGCTGTTGCCGTCCACGCCATCGTCGTTGAGGGACTCGGCCCCATCACCGTGCCCCTTACGCTGCTTGGCGGGACCGTGGCGGCGGGCGCCAGTACGGTCATCCTCGTCGTGCTGCGGGGACTTCTGCGGGCCGCGGTCCAGCACAAGGCCGAGCTCGACGAGGTGGTCTGATGGCCGTCGTAGTCTCGATTGACGTGCTGCTGGCCCAGCGCAAGATGTCGGTGGGTGACTTCGCAGATGCGGTGGGTATCACGGCGGCCAACGTGGCGGTGCTCAAGAACGGCCGAGCCAAGGCCATCCGCTTCTCTACGCTCGAGGCGATCTGTCGAGTGCTCGACTGTCAGCCAGGAGACCTGCTGCAGTGGGTGCCTGACGAGGAGACCCCGCCACGCCCGTCGAGAGAGTCGGCATGATCGTGCGACAGGGCTTGCCGCTATCCAGGGGTGCTTGAAGGGGAACCCTCCGGCATCATCAATACTTGCGGGGCACTCACGCACCGGCCGCACCCGGTCGCACCCGCTGCGGGGCACTCACGCACCGGCCGCACCCGAATACACCGAAGCCCCGCATCGCTGCACCATGCGGGGCCCCTGCGCGTAGGAAGGGAAGAAGACCTACTCGTTGTCACCGCCGGTAGCGGCGACAGCGTCCACCACATTGTCAACCAGACCACGTGCATCTGGCCAGACCCAATCGGCAACGTCGGGTTGATCTTCGCCGTGCTCACGTGCGTAGCGCCGGGCCGCCAGACGCATGTCGAACAACTTCTGGCGTAGCGACGCCGCACGCGTTCCGAGTCCGGGAACCTGATCGATCACATCAATCACCAGGTGATACCTGTCGATGTCGTTCATCATGGCGATGTCGAAAGGCGTGGTGGTGGTGCCCTCCTCCTTGTACCCGCGTACGTGCAGGTTGGCGTGGCCAGCCCTGCGGTAGGTGAGGCGGTGGATGAGCCACGGGTAGCC
>JASBTB010000013.1 GCA_030148645.1 Demequina sp.
GGAATTCGGGCCCAGTAACTGAGCAGACGGAAGAGCACCACGACAGATGCGGCGATCTCCTTGGGCAGTCCAGCCGAAAACAGTCCAGCGGCGAGCGCGCCTTCGACTACGCCGAGGCCGCCTGGGGTGGGAACGATCGCGCCAGCGGCGTTGCCGAGGAGGAACAGTACCGTCACGTCGATGAGCGGGAGTTGTTGTCCGAACGCGCGCAGCGTCGCGTCGAATGCGCCGACGTAGGCGACAGTGAGTAGCAGATTGCCCCCTAGCCCCAACGCGAGCCGCCACGGTTGGCTGAGCACTTGCGCGAGCCGCGGCCACGTCTGACGAATCATGGGCCGGAGCCGACCAAGGGCCCACGCTCGCACGCGCGGGACCGTCATCGCTAGGGCGATGACGGCGGCAGTGCCCGCCACGCCGATCAACACCGAACCGGACGGGAGCGCCGCCAACGTGCCCTCGGAGCCGGTGATCAGCGACAGGGTCACGAGACCCACCACGGTGACGACCACGGCGCTGACCTGGACCAGTGCCACGGTGGCGACGGCGAGCGGCGCGGAGACCTTGCGGCGCGTCAGCAGGCGCATGTTGAGGGCGGCTGGCCCCACACCGGCCGGAGCGGCAAGCGCCAGGTACGCGGCGGCCACCTGTGCAAGCAGAGCCCGGTTCCAGGGAAGCTTGATGGGCGAGAACGCCATGAGGGCCACGGCAGCACCGCCAAAGGTGGCCATCGACCACCCCAAGGCCGCCAGGAGCCACCATGGGTTCGATTCGCGCAGCGCACCCAGCACCTGTTCCGTGTTGAACGAGGCGAAGACCAGGTAGGCGGCGACGATTCCTGCCGCGATTGTGAGGACGGTACGGAGCCCAAAGCGCGCGATCTTGTCGGGCTCCACATCGGCGTCGGGCAGTCGTTCCACGATTTCCTTGCGCAACGCCCCGAGATCCGCGCCCGACGCACGCAGCGCCGCCCGAGTGGTGCGTGGCAGGGCGATGGACTGCAGCATCGGCGCAAATTGCTCGACCCCCGTGCCACCGACCGCGCGGAATGCCGACGCTACGGCCCGTTCGGAACCGACGATGGGCGCGAGCATGGCGACCACCTGGGCGCGGTCGATGCGCTTGGCCAGTTGGGAGGTGGCGACCTCGCCCAGTTCCCAACTGGTGAGCCACACGGTGGGAAGGTCGACCAGTTCGTCGTGCCCCACCATCACCGTATCGGCGCTCAGGGAGCGGTGCGAGATGCCCACGTCGTGCGCCTTGATGACTTGCTCCCAGATGGCGTCGATGGTCTCGTCCGTCACATCGTCCGGGTCGATGTCGGACAGGGGGCGCGCGGACAGCGGTCGCTGATAAATGACGATCATGGTGTCGCGGGCCTGTGACATGCCGAGTACGCGTGCCGTGTGGACGCCAGCTCCGCGAGCCGCATGCGAGACGAGCGCTGTCGCCTCCGCTGAGTGGCGCAGCGACACGTCGGCCCGTGCGTTGATACCGCGCAGCCTGAGGGACGACCACAGTTTGGTGAGGAAACCGGCCGCGTGCTGGTCTGCGTCGAGCGCGACCACGATGAGGTGGTGATTCTCAACGGTGGTCAGGGCGTAGACCCGCCCGTGGCGGGTGCGACCCAGTGCCGATGAGAGCTCGTCCTGGTCCTCGCTCGTGCCGTCGTGTGTGGGGTTGGCTCGCACGAGACGCTTGGGTGTGAACCCTGCCCGCTCGATGCCCTCAACGAGCGAATCGCCGTACGCACGGTCGGTGGTGGAGCCTAGCGCGTAGCGAAAGCCCAGGCCCGCGAGGCGGCCCACGAGCACCGTGATCAGCGATGCTGGCAGGGTGACCATGCCGGAAATGACGGCCACGGCTAGCGCCGCCCACAAGATGTTCCACGAGACGGTCAGGGTACGCCGGGTACCGCGTCGGCCCGCGACGGTCAGCAGCGCCGCGACACCCGCAATGTAGGCGGGGAGGGCAACTCGTGCGTCGGCGCCGGTGCCCATTGACAGCGACCTCACGAGTTCCTCGGAGCCGAGCGCCTGCGTGAGGTACGCGGCCGCAACAGTCAAGGCGAAGCCTGCGGCGGCGGAGCCGAGGGCCTCGAGAATGCGGCGTGGCTCGCGGCGCACCGCCAAGTCAATGATGACGGCGGCAGGTAGGACAAGCGTGACGATGCCGGAGAACAGGTTCACCGGCGCGACGAGCAGGCGTTGGAGGATCGGGGAAATGCCCTGGACATCGGTGGTGAAGCCCTGCGTGGTTCCTTGGGCATATGCGCCCAGCAGCAGCACCACCACCACGCCGATGGCTACGCCCAGCAGGCTGATGAGATCCGCCATCCGGTGGACCCGACTCTCCGGGGCGTCCACGATGTGCACGGCGCGCGGTACGCTCCGGGACCGCGAAGACGCGGAGCCGCCGCTATCCCCGCTAGCCGAGGTGCCGCCGGGGGCAGCCAGGGGTGCATCGGCGGTCATGAGGCGAGTCTAGGGTGGGGTGGCGCCACGCGGCACGATGCCGGGGCGACGTGCTGGCCGCGGTGTGCGGCGCTACGCCGGGTTGAGGGCCTCAAGCCAGTCGGCCGGCAAGAGTTCGGGTCCGATGAACGAGACGGCATTGATTGTCCAGTGAGCGATGATCAGTGGACCGACCCGCCCGGTTCTCAGATACACCACCGCGAAGACGACCCCCATGGCGACATTGCCCAGTGCCATCGGCCAGCCCTGGTACAGGTGGTAGGTACCGCGCAGAAGTGCCGACGTGACGATGATGGCGGTCACGCCCCACCGGAGCTCCCGCAGGCGTGTCATCAGGTACCCCACCACGATGATCTCTTCCACGAACCCCGCCACTGCCGCCGATGCGAGGAGTATCACGGCCGCCCACCATGCGTCGGGAAGTCCGGAGGTGTCGACGCGCACGCTCTGGCCGATGGCACGGCCCGCGACGTATACGCCAAGGCCCGGCAATCCGATCCCGGCGGCCAGGCCAAGGCCCCACGCCAGGTCGAGCCACCAGGGGCGGCCGTCGCGGTGAAA
>JASBTB010000022.1 GCA_030148645.1 Demequina sp.
CTGGAAGGACGAATACAACACCGTGCGACGCCACTCGGCACTGGGCTACCTCGCCCCCGCCGACTATGCTCGCCACTGCACCCACGAAATGGAAACCGACGACTCACACACCGCCTGGACCTAACAACGGGGGCGGCCCAGTACGTCGACTCGGGAAGCTGGCTGACAAGCCAGCACATCACCCAGACGACGCTTCCGCTCCAAAGCCGCCGCTCACGGACGAGCAAAACGGCGGCGGCGACGCTTGGGATCGCTCTCACACAAACGAAGGGTCGGATCGCAACAGGGATCCGGCCCTGGTGTTACCCAGGACGCTACGAGAGAGAGCCAGCAAGGCGAAGATCGGCAACGGCACGAGAGACGGAACGCTCGGAGATCCGCAAGGCAGCAGCGATCTCAGCATGAGTCTTCTTCTTGTCTTGTTTGAGGTGGAGGACGGACTCAAGGACGTCGGGCGTGACAACGAACGGCTGGCCGCCATTGCGGCTTTGCGCTCGAGCAGCGTCGAGGCCGGCACGGGTGCGACGTGAGATAGTCTCGCGCTCCATCTGCGCGAACATCGCGAATAGGTGAGTGACCATGCGACCCTCGGGGGTCGACGTGTCGAAGGGCTGACTCAGCGACCGGAACGCCAAACCCTCCTTGTCGAAGCGCTCCATGAGAGTCGCGAACTCGATCAGTGAGCGCGACAGCCGATCGATCGCGACAACCACCAGGACGTCGCCGTCGCGCATGTAGTCCAGCGCGGCCGCCAACTGCGGCCGATGCGTCGACGTCGACGACACATGCTCACAGAACACGCGATCGACACCTGCGCCCTCGAGGGCGTCGAGCTGCGGCCGGAGATCCTACTCACCCGTCGAAACACGGGCGTAACCGATGAGAGCCATGAGTGAACCGTCCTCCATGTCGCGCTGGTTGTGGCGTGGTCGTGGCGACACTCAGTTATGGCGAGTAGTTATGGCGAGTGGACGCCAACGGGCCGGGGCGACCCAAAGTAGTCCAGCCACAAACGACCGTTTCTGGCACATCGCGCCCAATGCACACGCCGGTCAAGTCCAAATGCGTGGTGTAACGAGATTGCCGCGTGATTCTTGGATTTCTAGGCGCTGAGGGCGCCGAGTTCGGTTGTTTGTTCCTCCTTGTCGGTTGGGACGAGGGTGAGGCGTGAGCGGCTGAGGACGTCGAGGCCGAGGTAGCGGCGGCCTTCGATCCATTCGTCGTGTTGTTCGGCCAGGACCGCGCCGACGAGTCGGATCAGGGAGCCGCGGTCGGGGAAGATGCCCACGACGTCGGTGCGTCGGCGGATCTCGCGGTTAAGGCGTTCCTGGGGGTTGTTGGACCAGAGCTGACGCCATATCTCCTTCGGGAAGCCGGTGAACGCGAGCACGTCCGCCCGGGCCGCCTCGAGGTGGGTGGCGACTGCGGGGAGCTTCTCCTCGAGGGCGCCCAGGACCCGGTCGAACTGTGCGCTAACGGCGTCCGCGTCGGGCTGGTCGTAGACGCAGTGGAGCAGGGTCTTCACCCACGGCCAGCTGGTCTTCGGGGTCGCGGACATCAGGTTCGCGGCGTAGTGGGTGCGGCAGCGCTGCCAGGTAGCGCCGGGTAGGGTCGCCCCGATGGCGGCCACGAGGCCGGCGTGAGCGTCGGACGTGACGAGTTTCACGCCGGTGAGGCCGCGGGCGGTCAGGTCGCGGAAGAAGCCGAGCCAGCCGGCGCCGTCTTCGGCGCTGGTGACGTGCAGGCCCAGGATCTCGCGGTGGCCGTCCTTGTTCACGCCTGTCGCGAGGAGCGCGTGGACGCCTGCGACACGGCCGCCCTCGCGGACCTTCAGCACCAGGGCGTCGGCGGCCACGAACGTGTAAGGGCCAGCATCGAGGGGCCGGGTGCGGAACTGCTCGACCTGCTCGTCGAGGTCCTGGGCCATGATCGACACCTGCGACTTGGACAGGCGGGTGATGCCGAGGGACTCGACGAGTTTCTCCATCCGTCTGGTCGAGACCCCGAGCAGGTAGCAGGTCGCCACGACGCTGGTCAGGGCCGCCTCGGCTCGGCGGCGGCGCTCGAGGAGCCAGTCGGGGAAGTAGGTGCCGGTGCGTAGCTTCGGGATCGCGACGTCGAGGGTGCCGGTGCGGGTATCGAAATCCCGGTGCCGGTAGCCGTTGCGGGAGTTGGTCCGGTCGGCGGAGATCTGGCCGTATTCGGCGCCGCAGACGGCTTCGGCCTCGGCGCTCATCAGCGCGTTGATGAACGTGGTCAGCATCTGGCGCATCAGGTCCGGCGAGGCTTGCTCGAGTTGTTCTGACAGGAAACGGGCAGGGTCAATAAAATGGGGTGCGGTCATCGCGTGTACTCCTTCGGAAAAGACTTGATCGGTCTTTCCAAGAATCACGCGGTGGCCGCCTCACATCGGTGCAACACGCCCATCAGGGCCGGGGGTTACACCACGCTATTGGACGCAACCCACACGCCCGAAGCGTGGCGAAGAGCTACCGCGAGGCAGTCGTGCTCACCAGAACACCCAGCTCAGTCAAGGAGTCCCACTACACCCAGAGCTTCGCTTTCGCGAAGGAACCTCCCGCCTATTCGCGTTCCTTCTATCCCGCGACAGATCGCAACACGTCATGTAACTTGGGAACATGGAGCAGAAACACGCGGGGGGCTTACTCCCACATCGGATTCGAACAGCAACCGCAATTGCCTTCGTTGCAGTCGCCATGACAGTGCTCGGCGGGTCGGCTGCGTGGGCCCACTATTTCGATAAGTACTACGCGGATAGTGCGGCCCACACCTACTACATCTACTCCGCGTCGTGGACCACGAACCAGACGGCTGCCATCACCTATGCCATGACCTCGGTGCTCGACAGCTCGACCGACATGTACGACATCAAGTACTACTCACCAAGCAGCAGCACTGACATCAAGTTCATGCGTGGCACCTACTCCAGTGCCCCATACTCGACCTATTACGCCTGGGTCGAGTGCAATAAAGCCGCCTCTTCATCTGTCTGTGACAGTTTCAACTTGAAACTCAACACAATCAATCCGCACCCCAACTACTACGCGCTAATGTGCCATGAAGTGGGTCACACCGTTGGTCTCAAGCACTGGCCCGGAAACAACAGCAACCCGTCTGATCCTGACAACTCCTGCTTGCGCGCATCGCCGGACAAAACCACTTGGAACGCCAACCAGAGAGGCCATATCAATGACCGCTACTAAGCGCGCCGCCGCTACTCTAGTTGCGCTACTCCTGTCTGTTGGTGCTCTGACGGCATGCAGTAGTCAAGAAGAGGTCCGCGCCGACTGGAGTGGCATGGCGGGGCTCGGACTCGAGGTTGACCCGCCGATGTCCTTTGACGACCTCCAACGTGACGCAACTACAGTCGTTCTTGCACACGCGATCGACGTTACTGAAGTGCCGCCGGAAGTCTCGGGGCTTCCGAAAGACGCCGGCGTAGTTGCTATCACCTTCGAGGTCGACAAATGGGTGAAGGGGGACGGAGGGTCCCAGATCTCAATTGTCCGCCCTCGGCAGCCGATCGACACCGCCGAAAGTCTCCGAAAGCAACTCCCCGATGAACAAGTACTGCTATTCGCTGTCGACGCTGGCTACGGCGGGTACCTCGCACTCACGTCGGACCTCGGAGCAATAGCCGAGCGCGAAGGGACCCTCGTCACGGTGTTCGACGAGCCGCTCGCCCCCAACGTGGTACCGGAAGGACGTCAAAGCTTCGACGCGCTCACGGAACTCGTTCGCTAAGACGGTTTGCCAGACATCTCGCGTTGGCAACTGGGCCGGCTCAGGGCAGCGGGCGGCCGTTGTGGTCGACGTCGACCACGGGTCCAGCCGCGGCGAGGGATCTCAGCAACGGTTTGAGTGATTCCGTAGCACCAAGCGCGAGTGCGTCGATGACGGGCCAGTCAGCGACATGAGGTGTTGTCGCACGGACCCGTAGATCCTTGAGGACCGCGGTGATCACGTCCTGTGCGTGGGCGCCAGCGAACCATAGCCAACTGTCACGGTCTCGACGATCGACGCCTACCGAGCGCGGGTCGAGGATCCTGTGCGTCGAGACCGGGAACGGCTCAGGACGAATGGTGTGGGTCTTCACCAGACGGCGACGGACAGCGGGGGCGCCAGGTGTGTGGGGCCGATCGCTAGGTGGCGGCGTTCTGTGATCGCTGTGTGGTGCGAGCATCCTCGTCATCGGCAACTAGCGACACAAAGCGATCACAGAACGCCGCCAAAGAGTGCCGAAGTCCACAGGGCCGAGGTGTCACAAAGTAGTCCAGCCACAAACGACCGTTTGTGGCTGGACTACTAGTCGGGCTCCCATGTGGAGGAACCTTGCACTGCGGGTGGGGGTGCTCGTCTGATCGCGACTCGCGTCAGGAAGTGACGTTGACGGGCAATGCAGGTCGTTCGCAGTGCCCGTCGAGCCAGTTGAAAGAGCGAGCAGGCGGTCTATCGCGGCCCATCGTGAAGCAACTGCGCTTCGGTGTTGGTGATGACTGGCCACACGGTTGCACCCACGTCAACCTCCTTGGGAAGTTCGGGGCTCTCTGAATCCACTCGCACGAATGCTGCGCCGGACGCCGCATACATACCAGCAGGGCCACCTGAAATGGCATACCCCCCGACGGGTTCATCAGCCGCATACATCGCTGGCGTGATGAAGAGAACAAACTCGCGTTTGCCTAGCAGGGCAGACTGTCCGGTGTTTGTATCGGTCCCTGGATCAACAACCTCGATCGTTGAACCCTCCAGCGAACCCGCTAGGACCTTTTCGACCGTCACGGTAATGAGTACGGTCGGCGCGGAAGTGTCCGTGCCCCCTTGCTCCTTGGGCAACGGTACTTCCCGAGTCTCGTCCGTGGGAGTCACGAGCACGATAGCGCTCGAGATCGCGGCAAGCTCGTCGAACGACGTGAACTCGTGGGCCCGCGTCCCGAGCTCCTGGATGACGGGCACCGCGTCGGCATCGGCGGAGGGAGAGGGCGTGCAACCGGCCACGGATGCAGCTACCGCTGCGGTAGCGAAGATGCTAATAGAGCGCATTGACGCCTGCCTTATCGTCCGCCTGGGGTGTGAGGACTCCGTAATAGATTCGAGTTGAGTCGTATGGGTACATCAGCGCCTTCGGAACGCCAGGGGTGCCTGGAAGGGTGGCGGTGTTGTGCTTGAGTCCGAATGCGTGTCCAGACTCATGTGCAGCAACCATCTTCTTCTGGCTCGAGGTATAACTGAGACTCGTCATATACGACCAGTTCAGCACAACCTCCATGCCGGGGGTCCAGTACGACCCGGAGTAGGCGGGGTAATCCTGTACCGTCCCTGGCTTACGTGTCGCGCCGGTCCACGCAACGGTGTTGCCGCGGTTCTCCTGCTTCGCGACAATATGCGGACTCGAGCTCGAGAGAGTGAGCGTCGCGTCGAGGCCACTCCACTGTCCTGCCGCGGCGGTCCACGTGCTGTACGACGACATCGGGCTAGCGGCGTAGTACTTGATAGACGAAGTGGACCACTTCTGACCAAGAAGAAGGTAAGCCGAACTCGTTGGCGCGGGAATAACGACCAACGCGATTGTGGCGAGCAGTGCAAGCAAAATAGAAGCCTGCCGTCGCCAACTGACCTTTATGATCATCAAAGCCGCCAAGAATCCGATTTGTACTGAAAGTAACACGTCGCTAGTTGGTGGTGCCAAGTCGTGGTAGCAACGGTGTTGGTGTTGAGTAGTCGGGTGAAGGCTTCCCGGGGGGTGAGGTAGCCGAGGGTTCTGCGTGGCCGTTCGTTGAGTTCTTCGGCGATGGTGTTCCGGTAGGGCTGATGGTTCACTCCATCACGACGGAGACTCGCGTGACAGATCAGCACAAGGAAGCGCTGCGCCAGGCTGCCGGAACTGAGGCGTTGCCGAACATCTACCGTCGCTGGGTGCGATCGGGACTTGGGGCAGTGTCGACCCGCGCAGGGCATACGGAAGCAGAGGTCGATCTTGCGAGGCTTGCCGGGCTGGCGCTGGCGGCCGTGATCTGCGAGATCGCCGGAGAAGACGGACAGATGCTGCGCGGTCAGGCCTTGCGGGACATCACGCGTTCGCCGGATGCGTCAAGTTCCACGCGGTCGCGGGCGTTGGACGTCACAATTGACACCGCGATGGGCCGGCCCTGCGGGGCGAGCCTCACGGTGACGGATCCCTCGTGGGCGGCGTCGAGTTCGGCCACAATGGCAGCGCTCATGCGCACCATCGCCTCGCCGGAGTCGAGTCCCTGCCCGCGGTCGTCGAGTAGGGTGACCTCGACACCCCGTTCGCGTGCCTTGGTTGCCGCCGCAGCGATCTTTGGCATCATCAGCGAGCGCCCCCGGACTCCGTCGCGCAAGAGGGCTTCGGCTGTCGCGTACTGGAGGCGGGCATCGGGCGTCTGTGGGGGCCCACGGTCAACGATGCGCTCCAACAGCGGGACGACGGAGACTTGCAACTCACGGACGCGTCGCCGACGAATCTGCGCTGATGTGGCTGCCTCGGCAGCCTCAATAGCGGACGCGACGGAGTGCTCACCCAACTCGTTGATCCGGCGAGCACTCCGGCGCAGGTTGATCTCAAACAGGGTTCCCACGAACAGGATAGCCGCGTGAGTGTCGAGCAGGAGGACTCCATCGAGGACGCCCCGACCGACCGACGTGCTCCACGCGAGAGTGCCGGCGGCCATGAGGACGTAGCCGAGCCACGCGGCCCCCGGGCGCCTGCGCATGGCCAAGAAGAACAGCATCCACGTATTGGAGCCCAGGTGCCAACTCGCGCGCCCAGGGGGACCCACATCTGGGAGCTGGAATGCGACAAGGAGGGTGCTCACGGCGACTGTCACCACGACGGCACTGGTCAGCAGGAGAGGAAACGGGTCGGGCCGCTTGAGTACAAGCAGTACGGCGGTCGCATTCACCAGGACCATGGCGGCGATCACGGGGCCCGGGCTCTTCACGTCGTCGAGCGTGGCGAAGGCGTAGAGGATGTTCGAGAAGATGAACAGCCCCATCACCGCTCGCGCGGGATCCGAAGATAGTCTCAACAGTTGCGACGAGTCGACAGGGGGGAAGCGCTGGGTCGTCACGATGGCTTCACCCAGGTCAGCGTGACCGTGGTGCCCTCGCCCAAGCGGCTTGCCACGTCCGCGCTGCCACCCTCGACCATCGCCATTCGTTCGACGATGCTGAGGCTGATGCCGAGCCGTCGAGACTGTACGGCGCGTGTGTTGAAGCCCTTGCCGTGGTCGTGCATCGTCACCGCGAGGCCGCGCTCGTCCGCAGCTATCGTGATCTCGCGGGGTACGTCGTCCTGGTCGGCGCCCGCGTGTCTGACCGAGTTTCGCAACGCCTCGGCCAAGGCGTCCGAAAGCGCCGCCACCACATTGGCGGGCACATCGATGTTCCCCGCCTCGTGGTGCACCACCTCGGTGTGGGGGGCGAGTCGCTCGACGACGTCGAGCAGCGCCAGCACCGTCTCGGTCCTCGAATAGACGCGGGACGACGCGTCCCGCGTCTCGAGAGAGGAGATGGAAGCGATCGCCGCCCGCGCCTGATCCGGTAGCGAGGCCGGAGGATTCTCGCGCGAGGCAGTGAGCAGCACTGACATGATGTCGTCGTGCACCATCGCGTCGATGCGCGTCTCTTCGCGTTCGCGGGTGCGACCTACGGCGGTGCGGGCGGCCTGCGTGCGGGCAAGTTCCGCTGTGCGATCGAGTCGGTCCGCCGCACCGATGACGCCCACCGTGGCGGCCATCAGAATGAGGATGAACACCAGGGAACCCACGCCGTCCAGGAACGCAGCCTTGGCGGCATCGTCGCGGACCGCCTGCTGCACCACACCAATGACGATGGCTTGGCTGAGGCCGTAGAACCACACCGCTCGAGCCTGCCAGGCGATCGCCGCAATCACTCCGTGGAGTGCGTGGAGGCCCTGATACCAGGGGATTGCGTTGTCGATGAGCGTGGGAGTGGGAAGTCCCCACGGGAAGGCCATCATGGCGAACAAAAACAACAACGCCGTGGTGCCCGCGAGGCGTCGCAGCGCGCGTCGCGGCATCGCCCACGCGAGGGCGCCGAGCGCGACCGGCATGACGATCGCCACCGTGATAAGACCGACCCCGTACCATGCCTCGAGTTGGGGTGTCTGGCCGGAGATGCCACCCGAGCCTGGGTACAGCACCCCGCCATAGATGAGCGCGGCCAGGCCCACCGACGCATACAGAAGCCGTTCGAGCCGTGCCCTCGCCGAATCCTCGCTGACGCGGCCACCAGGCGCCAGCGGCCCTGTCATGTGTCGTGACCGTCCAGGATGCCATCCTCGAGCGCCCTCTTGTACAGATCGATGCGCGAGTGGGCCGGGCGTCCCGCCTCCGCATACTTGCGACGAATTCTGCTCACGTAGTCGGCTACGGTCTCGCGGGACAGCCCGGTGGTCTCGGCCACCGCCGCGGCCGTCTCACCCGAGGCGTAGAGACTCAACACCTCTTGTTCGCGTGCCGAGAGTTTCGCATCTCGCAGCACGTCGTCGGCGTCGATCGCCGCCGCCCAATCGGTGCCGAAGACCTCACGGCCGTCGGCGGCGGTGCGGATGGCGTCCAGCAGCACCGCCGGCGACACCGACTTGCGGATCAGGCCAAGCGCGCCCGAACGTGCCGCCGACTGGATCAACCGACGATCCTCTGCGCCGGTGTAGATGAGGACATGGGCGCCGCGCGCGTGAATCGCATCCACGTTCTCCTCGGGCCTTGAGCCATCGCTCAGTCTGAGATCCAGCACGACCAGGTCGACATCTCGGTCGAGTGCGTCCAGTTCGGCTACCGACTCGACCATCCCGACGAGTTCAAGGTCGTCTGCCGTCGCGAGGAGGTCGCGAAAACCAATCGCAATGAGGGCGTGGTCTTCTACCAAGGCAATCGTGCGGCGCGTGGACATTTTTCTCCCTCAGAGTGTGGCATTTCGTCACGATAGCGGGTTCGACCGGAGTTGAGAAAGCGAAAGACGTCGTGCCATTCCTCACACGGTATCCCCATAAATGGGGGCTTGCCGGGTTCGTGGCGTCCGTGCAATCCTCTTGCGCGAGGGGGGATATGCGTTCCCTCCACGACTTGGAGGATATCTGTGACGCCCTGGAGCGCCGAACAGATCGCGTTGGCCGTCTCCGGTTCCGTGTTTCTTGTCGTGGTGGCGGCGTCCGTGCATCCCCGGCTCACGCTCTCGCTCACGTCCCGCGTCGTCCTGTCGGTCGGGGCGGGGGTGTCTCTGGGCGCGGCGATGACGGGCAGCGGCTCCGAATCGCCCGCGAATGGGTTGCTGGTGTGGTGGGTGCTTATCTCGGTGGCGGCCGCCCTGACATGGGAGGTGGTGAGCAAACTGACTTCCCTGGGGGCGCACAGGTTGGCCTCCCGTGGCCGCGCGAAGCGCTCCACCCCAGAGGTTCCCACGCCGGTAGTGGCGGCCTCGCCACCGCTGCACGGCACGCACGACGCCTTGAGGCTCGTCGTTCGCGCGCTGGATCCTGCGGCTTCGCCTGCGGAGCTCGAAGAACTCGCGTACACGGTTCCCGAGGCCCGCAGCGCCGTGGCTGCCCACCCCGCGACACCGGCGAGCGTCCTGAGTTGGCTGGCCTGTCATGGTGACGATGCCGTCGTCGCCGCGATCGCCGCGCGCCGAGAATCCGGGGACGCCACAGCGATCGATCGCTAACGCCGGGCCGCATCTGGCCGGACGCGTCCCCCTCAAGCAGGACGCCATCGACGCGTGTCTCACCGGTGTGGAGGGTTTCGTCGGTGTGACGCAGTCGTCGTCCTCGCTGGACATTGACTCCATGTTCCCGCCACAGGACAACCGCGGCAGCGGTGACCGCTCGGTGGGCGGGGCTGCCCACCCGTCAGACGCCGCCCCCGGCAACGTGACGGGCACCGCCGATCCGCTCGAAGACTCCGCTTTGTAGGTGCCTCTGGGGCTCACGCCAGGGCATCCGCGTCGATGTCGACCACTACAGGCACGTGGTCTGAGGCACCCTTACCCTTGCGTTCGTCCCGGTCGATGACGCACCCGGTGGCCGCTGCGGCGGCCACCTCAGAGGCGTACAGGAAGTCAATGCGCATCCCCTCGTTTCGCGGGAACCGCAGTTGCTGGTAGTCCCAGAAGGTGTACCGGCGCTCGCCCGCAACGAATCGTCGGCTCAACTCGTGGAAACCCGCCCCCTCGAGTCGCGCCAGGTCTTCGCGAATCTCGGCCGTGACGTGGGTGGCCGCCTCGGCGTCGGCCTCGTCCCAGATATCTGTGCGGGTGGGCGCCACGTTGAAGTCTCCACCGATGATCACGGGCGCCGTGGACCAGGCGGCCGCAGCGTCGGCCAGGCGCGCCAGGAATGCGCGCTTGTACGCATAATGGGGGTCGTCGAGACCGCGGCCGTTGGGCACGTACACGCTCCACGCCCGTAGTGGCCCGCAGGTGGCGCCGATGGCGCGCGCCTCCACCACCGGGTCCAGTCCCGCCTTGCCAAAGGCGGGTTGGTCGCGGAAGGACGTCTCGACGTCGGCGATACCGATGCGCGACACGATGGCGACGCCATTCCACTGGTTGAGCCCGTGGGCGACCACCTCGTAACCCGCTGAGGTCAAGGGCGCCACGGGGAATTGCTCGGGTTTGCACTTGGTCTCCTGGATCAACGCCACATCGATGTCGGCCCGCTCCAGGTAGTCGACCACGCGGTCTACACGGACCCGGATCGAATTCACATTCCAGGTGGCAAGGCGCATGTGCCCACGCTACCCGGAAGGTCCGCGTAGCCTGGAACTGTGGCTACAGCATTGATTACCGGAGCAAGTTCGGGCTTGGGCGAGGAATTCGCGTGGACTCTTGCGGCGGCGGGGCGCGACGTCGTCTTGGTGGCGCGCTCGCAGGACCGCCTCAGCGAGATGGCCGAACTATTGGCGGGCGCCACGGGGGTGAGCGTCGAGGTCCTCGTGGCCGACCTGTCGACACCGGAGGGAACCGCAACCGTCGCGATGCGCCTGGGCAACCCAGATCATCCTGTCGACCTGCTGGTCAACAACGCAGGGCTCGGACTCAAAAAGGGCTTTCTGGAGACCACCGTCGAGGAGGAAGTGGCGGCGCTCGACGTCATGGTACGCGCCGTGTTGGTCCTGTCGCATGCGGCCGCGCAGGCGATGGCGGCGCGGGGCCACGGCGCGATTCTGAATGTGTCGTCGGTGGCAGGTTGGCTCGCCAACGGCAGTTACGCGGCACACAAGGCCTGGGTCACGGCGTTCACCGAGGGCCTCGTCTCTCAGTTGAAGGGTTCGGGAGTGACCGCGACTGCGGTGCTTCCCGGTCTCACCCACACCGAGTTTCATGAACGCGCCCAGGTGGACGCGTACAACGATCTACCGGAGATCGTGTGGCTTGAGCCCGAGCACGTGGTCGCCGCTGCCCTCGCCGCGGTGCGCCGCAAGCAAGTCCTGGTCACCCCTTCCGTGCGTTACGGAACGGCAATGGGGATAGTCCGGGTTCTTCCACGGGCATGGGTTCGGTCGCTGGCACGGCGCAGTCGCGTGTAGCAACGTTCCAGCGACCCTCCCGCGACCGCTGACACCGCGCCGGTACGCTGGCGATCATGAACCCGCCCACACCTCGCGCACAGTTGTGCGATCTGATCTCCACGTTGGCCGTGGTCCGCGGCCACGTGACCCTCGCCTCGGGCAAGGAGGCGAACTACTACGTCGACCTGCGCAGGGTGACGCTGCATCACCGCGCCGCGCCGCTCATCGGGCACCTGCTGCTCGACGCGCTGGAGGAAGCCGGGTGGGGGCCAGCCGACGTCGACGCGGTGGGCGGGTTGACGCTCGGAGCCGACCCGGTGGCGGCGGCCTTGCTGCATGCGGCCGCGTCGCGGGGCCTGGAACTCGATGCGTTCGTAGTCCGTAAGGAGTCCAAGGCGCACGGGCTGCAACGGCGTATCGAGGGTCCGGGCGTGGCAGGGCGGCGCGTCGTTGCGGTGGAAGACACCTCCACCACGGGAGGGTCGGTGCTCACCGCAGTCGAGGCGCTGCGAGCAGCGGGAGCCATCGTGGTGGCCGTTGCTGTCATCGTGGATCGCGATACGGGTGCCCGCGAAAGGGTCGAGGCGGCAGGTTTGCCGTACCTGTCGCTGTTTGGGCTGGCGGATCTGGGCTTGGAGTAGGCCAGGTGGTCCGCGCCAGTCACTTCGAGATCGAGGACCTGGCGGTGCGTCGTGCACCCATGCGGTGCTTGAGCCACTCGACGACGATCGGGATCAGCGACACCGCCACGACGAGCACCAACGCGATCTCGATGTTGTTCTTCACCACGTCGAACCGACCCAGCCAGTAGCCCAGAAGGGTGACGCCGACGCCCCACAAGAACGCACCGATCGCGTTGTAGCGCAGGAAGTGGCCATAACTCATCTTGCCGATGCCTGCGGCCACGGGGATGTAGGTGCGCACGAACGGCACGAATCGGGCCAGAATGATCGCGCGCCCGCCATAGCGTTCGAAGAAGGCGTGCGTCTGGTCGATGTATTGCTGCTTGAAGAAGCGGGAGTCGGGACGCCTGAAGATCGCGGGCCCCGCCCTGCGGCCGATCGCGTATCCGATCTGGTCGCCCACCAGCGCCGCCGCGAACAGCGCAAGGCTGGCGAGCCACAGTGGCACACCGAGGGCACCCGTGCCGATGAACAGGCCCACGGTGAACAGGAGCGAGTCGCCGGGCAAGAACGGGAACAGCAGGCCAGTCTCGATGACGACCACCACGCAGATGGCGATCAGCGCGGCGGCGCCAAAACGGTCGATGAAGTCGGTGATGAGAACCTCGGGGTCCATCCAACCAGGCAACAGCACGGGAACTCGCATTCGCCTAGCGTAAGCCCCCGGCCGTGGGGTGGCCGCCTGACAAGATGGTGTCATGCCAACCCGACCGGATCCCCTCGGCACGCCGCTGACCCCCGGTGCGACGCGCGCCCTCGTGCTGGGCGCGGGAGAAATCGGCAAGGAGGTGGCGATCGAGTTGCAGCGACTCGGCGTCGAGGTGATCGCGTGCGACCGCTACGCGAATGCCCCGGCGATGCAGGTGGCTCATCGTTGCCACGTGGTGGACATGCTCGACGCGGTCGCCTTGCGCGCGGTGATCGACGCGGAACGGCCGCAGGTGGTCATCCCCGAGATCGAGGCGATCGCCACCGAGGTGCTGATCGACGTGGAGGCGGGCGGCGTCACCGTTGTTCCCACCGCGCACGCGACCCGACTGACGATGGACCGTGAAGCTCTCCGGCGCCTCGCGGCGGAGGAGTTGGGCCTGCCCACCTCGCCCTATCGCTTTGTGGACTCCCTCGCCGCCTTGCGCTCGGCGGTCGGCGAACTGGGCACCCCCTGTGTGGTCAAGCCCGTGATGTCGTCTTCTGGCAAGGGCCAGTCGGTGGTCACAACCCCGGCTGACGCCGACGCCGCGTGGGGCTACGCGATGGAGGGTTCACGGGCGGCAGGGGTGCGGGCGATCGTCGAGGGCTTCGTGGACTTCGACTACGAGATCACCCAACTGACGGTCCGCCACGTGGGCGGGACCCTGTTCCTGGACCCGATCGGGCACCTCCAAGAGGACGGCGACTATCGCGAGTCGTGGCAGCCCCAAGCCATGTCGCACGAGGCGCTCGCTGAGTCCCGCCGGATTGCCGGCGTCGTCACCGCGGCATTGGGAGGCTGGGGCGTGTTTGGGGTGGAGTTCTTTGTGCGCGGCGACGAGGTCTTGTTCTCTGAGGTGTCGCCCCGTCCGCATGACACCGGCCTGGTGACTCTCGTGTCTCAGGACCTGAGCGAGTGTGCATTGCACGCCCGGGCCATCCTCGGCTTGCCGGTGCACGTCAGAATGCTCGGCCCGTCGGCGTCGTCCGCCATTGTTGTCAAGGGAACAGGGGTTCCCACGTTCCACGGGGTGGCCGACGCGATCGCGCTCCCGGACACGGACATCCGACTGTTCGGCAAGCCCCGCGTTGAGGGACGCCGACGCATGGGGGTCACGCTGGCGCGCGGCGTCACCGTCGATGCCGCGCGCTCCCGCGCGCGCGAGGCGGGGGCGGCCCTCACCGTGCACCTGACGTAATGCGTGCCCAACCGTTGTGAAGGAGGACCATATGCCCGCGACGTTGCACGTCCACGGCCTCACCCACAGGTTCGGGGAGCGCACCGCGCTCGACGATGTCACTTTCGATGTGCGACCAGGGCGTGTCACGGGCTTTGTGGGCGCCAACGGAGCGGGCAAGACCCCCACTGCGCGCCATCGTGGGGGTCCTTACTCCCGACGCGGGCACGGTCACCTGGGGTGACAGCACCGTGACGCTCGATGTGCGCCGCCGCGTGGGCTACATGCCGGAGGAGCGCGGTCTCTACCCCAAGATGAAGGTGCGTGACCAGTTGGTCTACCTGGCGAGGGTGTTCGGTGTGGAGGCCGCGGTGGCTGGCGAGCGCGCAGACGCGCTGCTGTCAGACTTCGGCCTGGCAGAACGTGCAGGGGATCTGTTGCACACGCTGTCGCTTGGCAACCAGCAACGGGTCCAGGTGGCCGCCGCGCTCATCCACGAACCCGAACTGCTGGTCCTGGACGAGCCATTCAGTGGGCTCGACCCGATCGCCATGGACTCCATGGCCACGCGACTCACGGAGCGGGCGCACGCAGGCGTCCCCGTGCTGTTCTCGAGCCATCAGCTCGAACTGGTGGAGCGCCTCTGCGACGACATCGTGCTCATCCACGAGGGTCGGGTGGTGGCGGCTGGCTCCGCGCAAGGGATGCGTGCCAAACGCGCTGGCTCCCGTTACCGCGTCGGCGTCGACGGGGTGCCGCATTGGCGGCCGACGCTCGCCGGGACGGACGTGATTTCCACGACCGACGAAGCGACGGTGGTCGAGTTGAGCGAGGGCGTGGACCCGCAGGAACTCCTGGCCAACGCCCAGAGAGCGGGCGCGATCACTCACTTCAGCAGGGCCGTGCCGTCCCTGTCCGAACTGTTTGCGGAGGTGAGCCGATGAACGTGAAGCCCGGAGAACTGGTAAGAATCATCGCCGGGCGCGAAATCGACGTGAAGGTGCACGACAAGGGCTTTGTCGCGTCGACCGCGGTCTTCATCGTGGCGATCGTCGCGTCGATCGCCCTGCCGGCCATGCTGGCGGGTGGCGCGCCGTCGTACACGCTCGCCGTGCTCGGCGACGCCCGCGTGGTTTCCGACGCAGCGGCGGACCTAGTTTCCGCCCCGGACGGCGAGCGCCTGCGCGGCGTGCCGGAGACCGACCTCACGGTGGTCGAGGCGGCGTCGGTGGAGGCGGCGCTCGCGCGCGAAGGCGTCACCGCCGTGCTCAGCATGGACGCAGGCCGCGTGGTGGTAACCGGGCGCGAGGGCGTGCCGGACGGGCTCACGTCCCTGATCGCCGCGGCGTCGGCGCACGTGACCGCGCAGGGGGTCGCCCGGGACGCGGGTCTCACGAACCAGCAAGTGGCTGCCCTCGTGTCGCCGACGCCACCGCGGGTGGACATTCTCGCACCCGGGCCCGACTACGCGGTGCCGCCCCAACTATTGGTGATCGTTTTCGGTCTCCTGTTCTACTTCTCTGTGCTGACTTTCGGCATCGCGATCGCTCAGTCGGTGGTCGAAGAGAAGCAGTCGCGCGTGGTCGAACTGCTGGTGGCGGCGCTGCCCGTGCGGTGGCTGCTCGCTGGCAAGGTGGCTGGCAATGCGGTGATGGCCATCGCTCAGGTGACGCTCATCGTGGCGGCGGGCCTGGTGGGCGCCGGGCTGGCGGGTCAAGGGGACGTGGTGAGCCAGGCGCTCGGGGCGTCGGGCTGGTTCCTGGCGTTCTTCATGTTGGGCTTCCTCATGCTCGCGTGCCTGTGGGCCGTGTCAGGGTCACTGTCCGCGCGTATCGAGGACCTGCAGTCCTCCACCCTGTACATGCAGTTGGCCGTGATGATCCCGTTCTTTGCGGCGGTTTTCCTCCCGGAGGAGAGCCCCTTGCGCGTGGTGCTGTCCTACGTGCCGCTCACGGCGCCGCTCATCATGCCCGGCCGGGTGGCGACCGGCGACGCGGCGCTGTGGGAGCCCGCCATCGCGGCGGTCATCGTCGCGGTGACCGCGGTCGTGCTCATCATGGTGGGTGCGCGACTCTACGCCGGGTCCGTGCTCAACACGGCTCAGCGCACGCGCCTGCTGGCGGCGTGGAAGAGCGGCGGCCGCGCGTAGCCTGTCAGTCATGGACGAGGCGACCGGCGTGGGTGACGCGAACGGCGTTGACGAGGCCACGGGCGTCGGCGTCGGACCGTGGGATGGCCCGTGGCCCGACGATGCTCGCCTCGATCCGAACCTGTTGCGTGAGGGCGACCGCCGCAACGTCGTCGACACGTACCGCTACTGGCGGCACGACGCGATCGTGGCTGACCTCGATGAGCGTCGCCACCCCTTCCACGTGGCTATCGAGAACTGGCAGCACGACTTCAACATCGGCTCGGTGGTGCGCACGGCGAATGCGTTCCTGGCGCGCGAGGTGCACATCGTGGGAAATCGCCGCTGGAACCGTCGCGGCGCAATGGTGACCGACCGGTATCAGCACGTGCGCCACCACCCCACGGTGGTGGAGTTCGCGGGTTGGGCGCGCGGCGAGGGGCTGCCGGTCATCGGGATCGACAACCTGCCCGGCTCGGTGCCTTTCGAGACGTACGCGCTGCCGCGCGAGTGCGTGCTGGTGTTCGGCCAGGAAAGCGTCGGGCTGTCCGATGCGGTGCGCGAGGTCGCCGACGCGACACTCGCCATCGCGCAATACGGCTCGACGCGCTCCATCAACGCAGGAGCCGCCGCCGCCATCGCGATGCATGCGTGGGTGCGTCAGCACGGCGATGTGGAGGCGGGCCATCGCTAACCGCAGCCCGTGATGGACGCCGGGCAGCCCCGGCGTGGCGGACAGGGCGCTCTCGCGGGTTTGTTCCCGCGTCGCAGGCCAACCCCCCCGGATGGCGTCCATGCAGTGTTCCGTGGGGAGTTCTCGCCGCGTTGCGGGCGACGGCGACGCCATCTTTGCCCCCGATCTTTGCTCACGCACCCTCAGACCACCACCCCACCTCGCTGCGGGGCACTCACGCACCGAACCGCCTCAGGGTTGATGCCGCATCCGCTTGGGTTGCAAGGATGCACACCAGACTCAAGAGAATGGATCCTGCGCTGCGCGAGCGTGCTGCGAGGTTGGTGCGGGAGCACCGGTCGCAATATCCGTCATTGACGGCCGTGGCGGTCAACGCTGGGCCATGCAGTCGCATACCTGGGGCCGTGCGGCGGTGCAGCGGACTTCCGAAACGCGGTGGTCGGTCGCGGGACCTAAGGCCAGCGGCGCAGGCTCAGGGTTTCTGACACAATGGGGGACGGTTCGCTTCCACCATCTGACGATTTTCAGGAGAGACGCATGGCCCTCGCCACCCCCGAGTCCTACAACGCGATGCTCGATGCCGCCAAGGCTGGCTCGTACGCCTTCCCGGCGATCAACATCACGTCCTCCTCGAGCATCACCGCAGCCATTCAGGGCTTCGCGGAGGCCGAGTCCGACGGAATCATCCAGGTTTCCGTGGGCGGCGCTCAGTACGCCTCCGGCTCGACCGTCAAGGACCAGGTCGTTGGCTCGCTCGCACTGGCCGCCTACGCTCGCGAGGTCGCGGACAGTTACGACGTGACGATCGCGCTGCACACCGACCACTGCCACGCGCAGTACGTGGACAACTGGCTGCGCCCCCTGCTCGCGGCGTCCACCGAGAGGGTCAAGGCTGGCGGCCTGCCGATCTTCCAGTCGCACATGTGGGATGGGTCGTCGGTGCCGATGGACCAGAACCTGGCGCTCGCGGCAGAACTTCTGGAACTGGCGCAGGCCGCGAACATCGTGCTCGAGATCGAGATCGGTGTGGTCGGTGGCGAAGAGGACGGCCATGCAGCGGAGATCAACGAGAAGTTGTACACCACCGCTGCCGACGGCCTGGCGACCGTCGAGGCGCTCGGCACCGGCGAGAGGGGTCGCTACCTGACGGCCCTCACATTCGGCAACGTTCACGGCGCCTACAAGCCAGGGGCGGTCAAGTTGCGACCCGAGATCCTGGGCGAGATCCAGGCCGAGGTGGGCGCCAAGGTTGGCAAGAACAAGCCCTTCGACCTCGTGTTCCACGGCGGCTCCGGCTCCACGTCAGAAGAGATCGCCACCGCGGTGAGCCACGGCGTCATCAAGATGAACATCGACACCGACACCCAGTATGCGTACACACGTCCCGTGGTGGACCACATGATGAAGAATTACGATGGTGTGCTCAAGGTCGACGGCGAGTGGGGCAACAAGAAGGCCTACGACCCCCGCGCCTGGGGCAAACTCGCCGAGGCTGGCATGGCGGCCCGCGTGGTCGAGGCATGTCAGCAACTCGGTTCGGCCGGCAAGAAGATTTAGATACTGCGATGCAGAACGCCCCCGGTCGCGATCGCGCCGGGGGCGTTCGTACGTTCAGCAACAACCAAGCCCCGGCTGGGACCGGGTGAAGGGAGTGCGCGATGCCAGGCGTCGTGATCGTAGGAGCCCAGTGGGGCGACGAGGGCAAGGGCAAGGCCACCGATGTTCTTGGCTCCCGTGTCGACTACGTCGTCAAGTTCAATGGCGGCAACAATGCCGGTCATACCGTGGTGATCGGCGACCAGAAGTTCGCCCTGCACCTGCTGCCCAGCGGCATTCTCACGCCGGGAGTGACGCCGGTGATCGGCAATGGCGTGGTCGTGGACCTATCCGTGCTGATGGGGGAACTCGACGCGCTGACCGCC
>JASBTB010000023.1 GCA_030148645.1 Demequina sp.
CTTACGTCACACACAGATCATCGATGCGGGCAACGCCGGGCTCGCTCAGGTGCTGGCCATCACCGATGCGCACCCTGCGGCATGGTTGGGAGACGCCTGGCTACGACGTACGACCACCGACCTGCTGTCCCACCTGCACGCATGGCACCTGCTGTTCGAAGGCTGGGTTGAGGCCGACCGCGCGGGCGAAATGGTCGCCTACCCCGCCGAGGGGTATACCTGGCGGGACCTGGACGCCCTGAACGAGTATCTCTATTCCCTTCACAGAAACCGTGAGTACGCTGCGGCACGAGCACTGCTGACGGGCTCGCATGAGCGGGCGTGCGGGCTGGTCCTGACCATTCCCGAGGCGGATTTGACCATGCCGCAATCGCAGGACTGGCTGGGTGACGAAGCCCTCGGCGATGTCGCCCATGAGTGCCTGGGGGCGCACTACGAGTGGGCGCTTGGGATTCTCGAGGCGGCGGGGTTCGGGGCCGATTCGTGACCACCGGCATCACACAACACTCCGCGTTGACCACCGCCAGAGCCACCGCGGCACTGCGCTGGCCGGGCCGCATCGTTGGACTCGACCTCGCCAGGGCTGCGGCCCTCATTGGCATGCTGGCCGCGCACGTAGGCGACTCGGGCCGCCGTGGCGATGAAGCAAACGGGTGGGGTTGGTTGTGGGTGGCGGATGGCCGCTCCTCTGCGGTCTTCGCGGTACTCGCCGGCGTCACCGTCTCCCTCATTGCAAGGACCGACGCCGTGGGCGGTGGCCATGCGGCGGCTCGGGTGGCCGCGCGCGGCGTCATCCTCATCGGCGCCGGTTTTGTGCTCGAGGGCTTGGGCGCTCCTGTCGCCGTCATCCTCACCAACCTGGGGGTCATGCTGGTGGTGGTGACACCCGCCATGGGCTGGACAGCCCAAGCACTCTTTGCTGCGGGTGGCTCCGTCCTTGTCGGCGGTGCGCTGCTGTATCAGGCGGTCGCACTGGGAGCCGACGGGATTCCTGTTGTGGACACCCTGACAAGCCGCTACTACCCCGTGATCGTCTGGGCGGGCTACGTCCTGGTGGGCATGGGTATCGGCCGCTTGTCGCTGCGCGAGGCAGTGACGGCCCGTACTCTCGCGTGGGCTGGCGCGGTCACCGCCGTCGTGGGTTACGGCTCGGGTGCATTGGCCGGTTCGTCGCCGCCGTGGGAGGAGCCTTCGGGGCCCTGGTGGGCCTCTCTGGAAGCGCACGGCACGTCGCCCGCCGAGATGGTGGGCAACACGGGCGTGGCGATCCTGGTGATCGGTGTATGCCTGCTGGTGGCCCGGCCCACGCCCCTGTACTTCCCTGCACTCGCCTTCGGTTCCATGTCGCTCAGCGTCTATGCGGCCCAGATCGTCGTGATTGCGATAGTGGGCGATGCGATCGTGTGGCAGCCGTCGAACGTCTCCTTCGTTGCGGTGACATTGGCGTTGATGACTGCGGCCACCGTCTGGCGTGCCGCGATGGGAGCCGGACCGCTGGAACGGCTGGCGACACATGTCTCGTCTGGTACGGCCAACGTTCTGGCTCCGCGTCGTGGCCAGCGCGCCGGGTCGCAAGCATAGGTCCAATGTCCGAGATGCGGGCTTGCCCCGCGGCCTAGACTGACGCCCGATGAACGACGTGGGTTGACGCCACGGAAAGGGACGCCTGAGTTTGTGAGACATCCGCGGCGGTATGCGTGGGCTAAAACAGTCATGGTCGGCGTTGCCTTGGTGCTCGCCGCCAGTGTCGCGCTCGCCCCGGTTCACGGGCCGGATTCCACACCTGTCACGGCGATCGACACCACAACCGGTCCGGCCGCGACAGGAAAGCCCCCGTTGACGATCGATCACACCGCACTCGTCGACGCTGTAGCAGCACCGACGTGGGGCACGTGCGCAACGAGCGACGCCGATCAGGATGGTGCGGCCTTCGCCCTGGCGCGCGTCCCGTGCGTGATCGCCGTCACGGGATCGATGCCGCCCACGTCGCAGCGCACCGTCGCGAGTGCCAGTCGGCGGTCAGCGGTTCGGCGTCGGGGCGGATTGCCACCGCTACCGCAGGCACCCGATCTGCATGCCCTGTGCATCTGCCGTCGGTGACAACGGGCGAGCTCCCCGGTATTGCGGCACCTGCCCCTCTAGTGCACGGCCCCCAATTCCGGACATGACTTTCAGGTCTCAACGACCCTCGCCAGCGACACCCGTCGCCGCGCCTGTCCGTTCGCCGCGCCGCCCTCCCAGCGTGCCGACGCGGCAAGCACATCATTCTGATCAGAAGGAACCCTAATGTCACCTCACACCACCCTCCACGCCCCTGCGCGCGGTGTCGCCGTTGTCACGCTCGCGGTCGTTGCCGCCCTCGTCATGGCGGCATGCACCGCAGGCGACCAGGGCACGCCGAACGCGACCGCAGACGGTGGGCCTGTTGCGCCACAAACCGACATGCTGGCCGACTACGGCCTTGCCGGATTCGATGCCCGCCAGGTCATTGACACCCTCGACGCCGTCGCAGTGGCAGATCGCTCCGGCACGCTCATGGCTTCGGTGCGCCCCAACGAGTTGCTCGTCTCGGACGACCAGGGGCGCGAGACCTCCCTGGCCATGCCGGACGACGTGTTCTACGTCTCGGTCGCCCCGTATGTCGAGCAGACTCACGACTGCTACTTCCACAGCCTGACCACCTGCAAGGGCGAGATTCGCAACGCCGACGTTCGCGTGGTCGTCACCGACAAGGCCACGGGCGAGACACTGATCGACGAGACACGTACCACGTTTGACAACGGCTTCGTGGGACTGTGGCTGCCTCGCAACATCGATGCGACCATCACCATCACATACGACGGCCGCTCGGCCACCACCGATCTGTCGACCCGCACCGACGAAGACGCGACATGCGTCACCACCATGCGCCTCACCTAGGGCGCGTCCCACGCAGGCTCCCTCCCGGTACGGCGCCCGGCCCGTGAGGGAGACCCCGCTGCGGCATCGGCCATCCCCCACGCCGGTCGCGACAATGCGTCGTGAAGACCGAGCGCTGAGACAATGGCGGCATGAGCATCGTGCCCAGTGTCTTGACACGCGACGAGTGGATGCCACGTGCCACGACGCATGCACGCCGAGCAGATGCCGCGACAGCGGGCCACCGTGAACGCAGGGCGCGCGGCGAGAAACACCCGATCGAAGACTTTCTCTTCGACTACTACGGTACGCGGCCGTCGCTCCTGCGCCGTTGGCACCCGGGCGTCGGCGTAGTTCTTGAAGGCGAACCGGACCACGGGGGATGGCCGTTCTACTCGTCCCATCACGGGGCGGCGGAGGTGGACGCGCTTGAACTCTGGAAGGCGCGGGGGTCAACGGTGGATGCCGTTCTCGCTCTCCTCACCGCGACCGGATCGCGCCCCGCCGTGCGCGGCTGCTTTGGCCTACACGAGTGGGCGATGCTCTACCGCGATGCGGACCCGCGCCATGATCTGCCGCTGCGACTGGGGCGCACCGGCACCGACGAGGTGGTCGAGTCTCATGACCTGGTGTGCACCCACGTCGACGCGTTCCGGTTCTTCACGCCCGCCGCCGCATCGCGCAACTCGTTGCAGTTGATCCGTTCCGACCAAAGGGCGCGAGAGCAGCCGGGGTGCTTGCACGCCAACATGGACCTGTATAAGTGGGCCTCCAAACTCACTCCCGCCGTTCCGAGCGAACTGGTGCTCGACGCGTTCGAGTTGGCGATGGATATTCGTTATGTCGACATGCGGGCATCGCCGTACGATGTCTCGGCGTACGAGCTGGATCCGATCGCGGTCGAGACGCAAGACGGCAAGCGCGAGTACGCAGCACTTCAGGGAGCGTTCGCCGCGCGCGGTGCGGACGTGCGGGCTCGTATCGTCGCGTCCGTCCACCGCTTGCGAGAGTGGGTCGACTTGCGTATTACCTGAGCGTTGTCGCCCCGTCTGCCGCGGTCGAAGGGCCCATGCCTGCCCGCGCCGCAGCCTCGACCGCAGACGCCACCACCTTGACCACGTCCGGGTGAAAGACGCTGGGGACGATGTAGGCCGCGTTGAGTTCGTCCTCGCCGATGATGTTCGCCAGGGCTTCGGCCGCCGCAAAGAGGACGTCGTCCGTCACCTCATGGCTCTGGGCATCCAGCAGCCCCCGGAACACGCCGGGAAAGGCGAGGACGTTGTTGATCTGGTTGGAGGTGTCGCTGCGTCCGGAAGCGACGACAGCTGCATGCTGAGAGGCCGCAGCGATGTTCACCTCGGGGTCGGGGTTGGCCAGGGCGAACACGATCGAGTCGTGGTTCATCGTCGCAATGTCGTCGCCGGTGAGAAGGTTGGACGCCGACACCCCAATGAAGACGTCCGCACCTGCGATGATCTCCTTGAGCGTGCCCGTGGCGCCCGCACTGTTGGTGTTTTCGGCGATCCAGACCAGGTTCTCGTGCCCCTCACGGGCAATGTCCTCACGGGTAGCGTGGATCGCGCCACGGCGGTCGGCAACCACGATGTCGGTGGCGCCCGCCTTCATCAGCAGCTTCAGCACCGCGGTACCAGCAGCGCCAGCTCCGCTCTGGACGATCCTGACCCCACTCAGGTCCTTGCCGACCACCCGCAGGGCGTTGCGCAACGCGGCGAGCACCACGATCGCGGTGCCGTGTTGGTCGTCGTGGAAGACCGGCAGGTCGAGTTCCGCGCGCAGTCGGGCCTCGACCTCGAAACAACGCGGGGCCGAGATGTCCTCAAGGTTGATGCCCGCGAACACGGGCGCGATGGCCTTGACCGCCGCCACGATCTCATCGACATCCTGGGTGTCGAGGCAGATCGGGAACGCGTCGATGCCGCCGAACCGCTTGAACAACGCAGCCTTGCCCTCCATGACAGGCATCGCGGCAAGCGGGCCGATGTTGCCCAGCCCCAGCACCGCGCTCCCGTCGGTCACCACGGCTACAGTGTTGCGTTTGATCGTCAGCCTGCGGGCATCGGCGGGGTTATTGGCAATCGCCATACACACCCGCGCCACCCCCGGCGTATAGACCATCGACATGTCGTCCCGGTTCCGGATCGGCACCTTGGACTCGATGCTGAGCTTGCCACCCAGATGCATCAGGAACGTCCGGTCGCTCACCTTGGCGATCTCCACGCCGTGGACGGCACGCATCGC
>JASBTB010000047.1 GCA_030148645.1 Demequina sp.
GTGACGGTGTCCGACGTGGAGCGCTCGATGCGCTTCGACGCGGCGTACTACGGGTCACCGGGACGCCGCTGACGTCATCATGGGGCATCGGGAACGGCAGCGACGTTCGCACCGGCTCAGGTCGTAACCGGATCGTGACCATATAGGGTTTGACATCGAAATGTTAGCGTGAACATACTTGCTGTACGACCGTGCCTTTCAGGCGCGGGCTATCTCTAGGAGGAGATATGAACGCAAAGCGCCTCATGGGTGCAGCGGCTGCCACGGTCCTGGTTTTGGGCCTCGCAGCGTGCTCCGGCTCCGGTGCCGGAACCGAACCAACCAGCGGCAACGCCAACACGGCGGCTCCGGCCGCCGGAGACGTCAGGATTGGTGTGGCAATGCCCACGCAGACGTCAGAACGCTGGATTGCAGACGGCGACGCCGTCGAAAAGGGCCTGACGGACCTCGGCTACACGGTCGACCTGCAGTTCGCCAACGACGACATCCCGACGCAGACCCAACAGATCGACCAGATGATCACGAACGGCGCTGACGTGCTGATCGTGGCCGCCATTGACGGCACCGCGTTGTCGGCTCAACTCCAGAACGCCGCTGACAAGGGCATCAAGGTCATTGCGTACGACCGACTGATCCGCGAGAGCCCCAACGTCGACTTCTACGTGACGTTCGACAACTACCAGGTGGGTGTGCAACAGGCGACGTCGCTGCTCGTCGGCCTGGGCCTGCTCAACAAGGACGGTTCCGAGGGCTCTGCCACGGGCCCGTTCAACGTGGAGTTGTTCGCAGGCTCGCTCGATGACAACAACGCGTTCTTCTTTTGGAACGGCGCCATCGACACGTTGCAGCCCTACCTGGACAACGGCACCCTCGTGGTTCCGTCCGGCCAGGTGGACATCGAGCAGGCCGCGATTCTACGCTGGCAGCAGGAGACCGCCCAGCGTCGTATGGAGGACCTGTTGACGGCGTTCTACACGGGCAACGACGTGAAGGTCGACGGCGTGCTGTCCCCCTACGACGGCCTGTCGCGCGGCATCATCACCGCCCTGCAGAACGCTGGCTACCCGGCCACGGTTTCTGCCGGTTTCCCGGTCGTGACCGGCCAGGACGCTGAGATCGCCTCGGTGAAACTCATAGCGGATGACGTGCAGTATGCGAGCATCTTCAAGGACACCCGCAAGTTGGCTGCTCAGGCAGTGGTCGCCGTTGAGGAGTTCCTCACCGGTGGTGCACCGACCGCGAACGACACCGAGACATACGACAACGGCGTGAAGGTCGTTCCCTCGTACCTGCTCGAGTCGGACATCGTCTATGCCGACAACATCCAGTCGCTACTGGTTGACTCCGGATACTGGACGGCCGAAGAGGTCGCTTCCGGCGTCGCTGGCTAGCACACACTCCCGCCGAACCGACGGTGGTGCCGGTCGCAACCCGCCCGGCACCACCGTGGGGCACGGCCCGAATCCACGAACCCACCAACGGAGGTAGGCGCGTGTCCACGATCCTTCAGATGCAAAGCATCACCAAGGAGTTCCCCGGTGTGAAGGCGCTGGACGCCGTGAATCTCACTGTCGAGCGCGGCGAAATTCACGCGATTTGTGGCGAGAACGGCGCAGGCAAATCGACGCTCATGAAGGTGCTCTCGGGTGTGTACCCCTACGGTACGTATGACGGAGCCATCATCTACGAAGGCCAGACCGCCCGCTTCCACTCGATCAATGACTCGGAACGCGCTGGCGTCGTCATCATTCACCAGGAGCTCGCCCTCGTACCCCACCTCACGGTGGCGGAGAACATCTTCCTCGGCAATGAACGCCGTGGTAGGTCCGGACTCATCGACTGGAACCGCGCCAATCACGAGGCCACCGACCTGATGAACCAGGTTGGACTGCACGAGAACCCGACAACCCCGGTGAGCCAACTCGGCGTCGGCAAGCAGCAACTCATCGAGATCGCTAAGGCGCTCTCGAAGGAGGTGAAGCTCCTCATCCTCGACGAACCCACCGCGGCGCTCAACGATACCGACTCGGCCCACCTGCTCGACCTGTTGCGCTTGCTCAAGACGCGCGGCATCACGTCGATCATGATTTCGCACAAGCTCAACGAGATCGAGTCCGTCGCTGACACGACCACGGTGATTCGGGACGGCAAGACAATCGAAGCGCTCGACATGTCCGACCCGGACGCCGATGAAGATCGCATCATTCGCGGTATGGTCGGCCGAGACCTCGAACACCGGTACCCGCAACACGAAGCGCACATCGGCAAGGAAGTCCTCCGGGTGAAGGACTGGACCGTGTACCACCCGACCCAGCAGGACCGCGTCGTCATCGACCACGCGTCGTTCTTTGTGCGCGCGGGAGAGGTGGTCGGCCTGGCTGGCCTCATGGGCGCCGGGCGCACCGAATTGGCGATGAGCCTCTTTGGACGCTCCTACGGGCGTCAGCACTCGGGCTCGATCTTCAAGAACGGTGAAGAGTTACATCTGCGCAGCGTCTCCGACGCGATCAGCGCGGGCATCGCCTACGTAACCGAGGACCGCAAAAAGTACGGCCTCAACCTGATAGACAACGTGCGCCGCAACATCTCGGCCGCGGCCCTGTTCAAGCTCAGTCGCAAGGGCTTCGTCAATGGGAATGAAGAACTCAAGGTCGCGGAGGAATACCGCACGTCGATGAACATCAAGACGCCAACGGTGATGCAGACCGTGAACAACCTGTCGGGTGGCAACCAGCAGAAGGTGGTGTTGTCCAAGTGGATCTACACGGACGCCGATGTGGTGATTCTTGACGAGCCCACTCGCGGAATCGACGTGGGCGCCAAGTACGAGATCTTCACCATCGTCAACCGGCTCGCAGCGGAGGGCAAGGCGGTGCTCGTGATCTCGTCCGAGTTGCCCGAACTGCTCGGCACCTGCGATCGGATTTACACCCTCGCCTTTGGGAGGATCACCGGAGTGGTCGATATTGCCGACGCCACCCAAGAGGGATTGATGAAACTCATGACCCAAGAACGTTCGGCCGCCAACGCAGGCACCGAGGATAAGGAACAGGCGCGTTCATGACAGGCACGGCCACCCTCAAAGAGATTTTACTGCGCAACCTGCGCCAAAGCGGCATCTTCCTCGCGTTGGTCGCGCTCCTGCTGCTGTTCGCAGGGCTGACCGATGGCACCATGCTGAGCCCCGGCAACCTCACCAACATGGTGCTCCAGTACTCGTACATTTTGGTACTGGCCATCGGTATGGTGATCATCATCATCGGCGGTCACATCGACTTGTCTGTGGGATCGATCGCGGCGTTCGCGGGGGCCGTCTCGGCGATCTTGGTGATCAAGAACGACATGCCGTGGTGGGTGGGCGTACTCGCCGCCATCGGTATTGGCGTGGCGGCGGGAGCGTGGCAGGGCTTCTGGGTGGCGTTCGTCGGCATTCCCGCATTCATCGTGACGCTGGCGGGCATGCTCCTGTTCCGCGGAGCTACCTGGTACGTGCTTGGTTCGATCTCGTTGTCTCCGTTCCCCAAGCCGTACCAGGAGATCGGCAATGGCTTTCTCAATGGGCTGTTGGGAGGCCAGGGGTACGACATCTTCACCCTCTTGATCTTCGCGTTCGCCGTTGCGGGATATGCCGTCAGCGCCGTGCGGGGTCGGCGGGCGCGCATCGCCTACAACCAGAGCGTCGAGACACTGGTGCTCTTTGTCTTGAAGATCGCCGTCGTCGCCGCCGTGGTGATGGCCTTCGCTTGGCAACTGGCGAACGATCGCGGCCTGCCGATTGTGCTCATCATCCTTGGCGTGCTGATCCTGGTCTACGCGGTCGTCACGACGCGCACGGTGTTCGGCCGCCACGTCTACGCGATCGGCGGCAATCTGACCGCCGCGACGCTGTCCGGTGTCAAGGTCAAGTGGGTCAACTTCGGCAACCTCACCAACATGGGCTTCCTCGCCGGTGTCGCGGGCGTGCTCTACTCGGCCCGCACCAACTCGGCCCAACCTGCTGCCGGAAACCTCTTCGAACTCGACGCCATTGCCGCAGCGTTCATCGGTGGCGCGGCAGTGACTGGCGGTGTGGGTCGGGTGACAGGTGCGATAGTCGGCGGGTTGATCATGGCTGTACTGACCAACGGCATGTCGTTGATGGGTCTCGGATTGCCCCAGCAGCAAATCGTCAAGGGGTTGGTGCTACTGGTCGCGGTAGCGTTCGACGTCTACAACAAGCGTCGGGCGGGCACCAAGTAGCGGTGATGCAACGGTCGGGTGTCCACCCGTCGCCGGTTTCCTCAGCGCCGTTGGGGCCCTACGGAAGGTGAACGCCCGAGAGCCGTGCGAGTTCGTTGACCAGTGCGGACCTTGAGTCGAGGTCGAGCGCGGCGGGGTTGGGGTCGAGAGCCTTGCGTCGCTTGAGGTAGAGGCCCGAAGTCGTGGCATCGGCGTCGTCCGACGTGGCGAGCCAGACCTGGGTCTCGGCACCGAGTTCAACCGGGTCGGGCGCGTTGGGCCCACCCATGTCGGTCTTGATCCATCCAGGGTCGACGGCGTTGGAGATCACCTGCGGGTAGCGCGCCGCGACCTCGAGGGCCAACATGAGGTCGTGCAACTTCGAGTCGGAATAGGCCTGCATCCCGTCCCACGGTCGCGTGCTCCACTGCAGGTCGTCGGCAGACCACGTGCCGCGAGCCTCGAGTCCCGAGGTCAGGAAGATCATGCGCCGTGGCAACTCCATAAGTGCTGTCAGCATGTAGGGAGCGATCACGTTGGTGTGGAAGATGCGCTCGAATCCGTCGTCCGTGAGCGCCCTTTCCGACACGCCTCCTCCAATGGCGGCATTGTGGACGATCACGTCGTACGGGCCGAGCGCGCTGGCCCTGGAGGCGAGCGCGCAGGTGGAGTCGAGGCTGTCCAGTGCGCCCACCACGATGCCGTGAGCATCGGGGAACTGGGCCCTTGCACCCTGTTCGCGGGCTCTGTTGCGCGCGTGGACGACGACCTCGTGTTCGAGGTCGATCAACTGCCGGGCGGTGTGAGCGCCGATGCCGCGAGTGGATCCGGTGACGAAGATGCGTGCCATGGGGGCCTCCTGTTCTACGGCAACGTGCCCGTGACCACCGTATTCCGAGGCCACCGGCTACCGTATGGTCCATGGGTATCACCGACACACTGATCGAGCACAATGCGGCGTATGCCGCCGAGTACATCCCCGACCGTCCGCTTGCTCCGCAGCGCCATCTCGCAGTGGTGGCATGCATGGACTCGCGCCTCGACACATTCGCGATGCTGGGACTCGACCTTGGTGATGCGCACATCATCAGGAATGCGGGCGGCGTCGTCACCGACGACGTGATCCGTTCGCTGACCATCTCGCAACGCAAGCTGGGCACGCGGGAGATCATCCTCATTCACCACACGGACTGCGGTGCGCTGACCTTCACGGACGACGAGTTGCGCAACGAACTGCTCGATGAGACGGGACTGAAGCCCACGTGGAGTCCCGAGTCGTTCAAGGACCTGGACGCGGACCTGCGTCAGTCGATGGCACGCCTGCGACGGTGCCCGTTCCTGGTGG
>JASBTB010000051.1 GCA_030148645.1 Demequina sp.
GGACCCTGCCTGGCAGGATCCTGCCAGGGACGACCCTGCCTGGGAGGCCCGCGCCTGGGACGATATCGATGCTGCGGCAAACGAAATGCAGACCGCGTAACCACCCCACAACACTCGCGCACCCGCACGCCACACTCGCGGACGTCGCCCGACCACGCCCACGGAACGCGCGCCACCAACCCCATGAGACGCGACAACTAGGCGACCTCACGGGCCCGCGAACTGACAGAAGTGGAGAAGACTAGAGAGCGTCGCGCCAGGAGTACTGGGGCTCGTAGCCCAATACTCGCCGTGCCTTGTCGATGCTCAGCAGGGTCTCGTGCTCGCCCAACTCCTTGGTGATGCGCACATTCGGGAACTGTTCGGCCGCGAGCTCCGCGCTCGATCGCGACATCACGGTGTCCGCGTTGGCGATCACAAAGTGGTCAAAGCCAGGCTCTCTGTACTCGAGGCTCCTGATGACCGCCTGGGCGCCGTCGCGAGCATCGATGTAGCCCCAGAGGTTCCAGCGGCGAGCCGTGGCATCGGCATCGAAGGCGGGGAAGCCCGCGTATTCCACCGGGTACATCACGTTGGACAAGCGCAGGGCGATGATGCTCAGCGTGGGGTCCCAGCGGCAGAACTGCGCCGCCATCGTCTCTTCGAGGTGCTTGACGAGTGCGTAGTTCGACTCGGGACGGCTGACGTCCTCGTCGACCGGGATGTACGGCGGATCGGTGGCGAACGGCAGGCCAAGCACCGTCTCGGACGACGCGTACACGATCTTCTTGATGCCGGCCCGCTTGGCACCCTGAAACACGTTGAAAGTGGCCAGCATGTTGTGGTGGAAGGTCGCCACATCGGTGACCTGTCCCGGCGCAGGGATCGCCGCCAGGTGGACGACGGCGTCGACCATTGCGTAGCGGTCCTGCACTCCAAACATCGCGTCGACCGTCTGACCGTAGTCGGTCAGATCGATGCGCGTGTAGTCGTGGGACGCTGGCGCCAACTGGCTGTCGAGACCGTGCACGTCGTGGCCCGCGCCAGCCAGTTCGTCGACAACGACGCTACCCAACTTCCCTTTGCTTCCTGTCACGATCACGGTAGTCATGGTTGACCCTTCTCGAGGTTTATTCGTCGAACGTATGGCTGGCGCTGGGGAACGCCTGGCCCTTGACTTCACTCACGTAGGACAGCGCCGCGTCGCGCATGGCTTTGCCCACCTCGCCGAAGTGTTTGGCAAAACTGGGGCTCCAGCCGGACATGCCCAGAGCGTCGAGCCACACGAGCACCTGACCGTCGGTGTGGGGCCCGGCGCCGATGCCGATCGTGGGGATGTCGAGCGCGGCCGTCAACCTCTCGGCCACAGGGGAGATGACCATCTCGAGTACAATCATGCACGCCCCGGCCTCTTGGAGCGCCAGCGCATCGGCGAACATCTCGTCGTAGGCGCCGTCGCCCCGGCCCTGGATGCGCCTCCCGCCGAGCATGTTCTCGGACTGCGGTGTGAACCCCAGGTGGCCCACAAACGGGATGCCAGCGTCGGTCAGGGCCTGGACCTGTGCGGCCACGCGTCGTCCGCCCTCGAACTTGATGGCGTGCGGCTGGGCCTGCTTCATCATCCGTATCGCGGACTCGACGGCCTGCTGGGGTGACACCTCGTACGTGCCGAACGGCAGGTCGGCCACCACGAACGCCTTGGCCGCACCCCGTGACACGGCACGCGCCAAGGGGATCATCTCCTCCAAGGTGACTGCGCCGGTGTTGTCGTGCCCCAGGATGTTGTCGCCGAGCGAGTCGCCGACGAGCAGCACGTCAACGCCCGCCTCGTCGAACAACTTGGCGGTGGGGTAGTCGTAGGCCGTGAGCATCGTGATCTTCTCGCCGCGAGCCTTCATGTCGCGGAAGTGATGGATGCGCACCTTCTTGCGATCGGTCATGGTCCCAGGTTCTCACGACGGGCCGCGCCCCGTGTGCGGTGGAGCGCGGAATTACTCCTGGGGTTCGCGCCAACGGCTCGTGATGGGCAGGCGCCGATCACGTCCGAAGGCAAGGGCTGTCACCTTGGGGCCCGGCGGGTACTGGCGGCGCTTCCATTCGGCGCGGTCCACGAGCGACAGCACCCTGTCCACCACCGCCTCATCGAATCCGCGCGCCAGGAGTTCCGCGCGCCCTTCCGCGTGTTCCACGTACGCGTCGAGTACCTCGTCGAGAAGGGCGTACGGCGGTAGCGAGTCCTGGTCCGTCTGGCCGGGCCGCAGTTCGGCGCTCGGCGGCTTGTCGATCGAGTTGAGGGGAATCGGCTCGATCTCGCCGCGTGCGGTGGCCATGCGGTTGCGCCACCGGGCCAGTTCCCACACACGCGACTTGTCCACGTCCTTGAGCGGCGCGAAGCCGCCGATGCTTCCTGCGTCGTAGATGGTCGCGTAGCCCGTGGCGAGCTCGGATTTGTTTCCGGGCGCGATGACGAGGTGGCCCTCGCGATTGGCGATCGCCATGAGGATCACGCCACGCACGCGGGCCTGCAGGTTCTCCTCGGACACCCCCGTCAGCGCCAACTCGTCCTGGAAGGCTGCGACGATCTGCGCGATCGGCTGGACGCGATAGTCCGCGCCGATGCGCTCGGCCAAGTCCGCGGCGTCGTCTCTCGAGTGCTCGGAGGAGTGCGATGACGGCATCGACACGCCCACCACGTTCTCGCCCCCCACGGCATCGGCCGCGATGGTGGCGGTCAGCGCCGAGTCGATTCCTCCCGAGACGCCGAGCACCACGGAGTGGAAGCCGTTCTTCGTCACGTAGTCGCGCAGTCCAGTCACGATCGCCGCGTAGACCTGCTCGTCGTCACCCGTGTCCGGGGCGATGGTGCCGTGCTGTGCAGTGTCGTCGGCGTGCGGCAGCGTCCACAGTAAGAGGTCGTCGGCGAAGCCAGGGGAGGAGGCGACGATGCGGCCGTCGGCTCCCACGATGAAGCTGTGTCCGTCGAACACGAGGTCGTCCTGGCCACCCCACATGTTCACGTAGGCGACGGGTGCCTCGAGTTCGCGGGCGCGGCGTGCAGCGAGGTCGCGCCGCACGTGGCCCTTGCCCTCCTCGAAGGGTGAGCCGTTGAGGACGACGAGCAACTGAATGGTGGCGTCGTCCATCTGGGAGACGGGGCCACCGTCTTGCCACATGTCTTCGCAGATGACGATGCCGACGGTCGAATCGTGGACAGGCAGGACGCATCTGTCCTCACCGGAGGCGAAGATGCGGCGCTCGTCGAACACGCCGTAGTTGGGCAGGTGGTGCTTGTTGTAGCGCGCCTCAACTCTCCCGTGTCGGATGACCGCCGCCTGGTTGAAAGGCTTGCCCGACTTGCTCACCCCCAGCGTGCCAAGAATCACGGTGATGGAGCCCAGTCCGTCCGCCTCAAGATCGGCGGCGAGTTTCTGCACCGCGCGTTCGGCCGCGCGCTGAAAGCTTTCGCGCAGAGCCAAGTCCTCGATGGGGTATCCGGTCGTCATCATCTCTGGCAAAGCGACGAGGTTGGCCCCGGCATTTGCCGCCCGCCGCACCGAGGCTCGCACATTTGCCATATTACCAGCGATGTCACCGACGCAGGGGTTGAGTTGGGCGAGGGCTAGAGTCAGACCGGACATGGCCTCAGCCTACGCGGCACCAACGTCCTGGGGCGTGTCACCCACTCGTGTTCTCGATGGGGCAGGATAGGGGTCATGGATAAGCAGCAGGAGTACGTCCTCCGTAGCGTCGAGGAGCGCGACATTCGTTTCATTCGTTTGTGGTTCACCGATGTGCTCGGGATCCTCAAGTCGGTGGCGATTGCGCCCGCGGAGTTGGAGAACGCCTTCAGCGAGGGTATCGGCTTCGACGGTTCCGCCGTCGAGGGGCTGACCCGCGTCTACGAATCCGACATGCTAGCCAAACCCGACCCCACCACGTACCAGGTGTTGCCGTGGCGAGGCGAGCGTCAGGGCACGGCACGCATGTTCTGCGACATCGGCCTGCCGGACGGTGAACCCGCGTTGTCGGACCCCCGCCAGGTGCTCAAGCGCACTCTCGACAAGGCCTCGGAGCAAGGATTCTCCTTCTACATCCACCCCGAAATCGAGTTCTATCTCTTCAAGCCGCTCAAGGACGGTCAGCCTCCGCGACCTGTGGACCAGGCGGGCTACTTCGACAATGTGCCGCGGGGGACCGCGCACGAGTTCCGCCGCACCGCCATTACGACGCTGGAAGAGATGGGTATCTCCGTCGAGTTCAGCCATCACGAGGCGGGGCCCGGTCAAAACGAGATCGACCTGCGCTACGCGGACGCCCTGACGGCCGCAGACAACATCATGACGTTCCGCACCGCCATCAAGGAGGTCGCGCTGGAGCAGGGGCTCTACGCGTCGTTCATGCCCAAGCCGCTTCACTACGCGCCGGGATCCGGCATGCACTCGCACTTGAGCCTCTTCGAAGGCGACCGCAACGCGTTCCACGACCCTGCAGCCGAATTGGGCCTGTCTACCGTGGCACGCCAGTTCATGGCGGGACTCTTGAGGCACGCGCCCGAGATCACGGCGGTCACCAACCAGTACGTCAACTCGTACAAGCGCCTGTGGGGCGGCGCTGAAGCACCCAGCTACGTGTGTTGGGGTTCCAACAACCGTTCCGCATTGGTGCGGGTGCCGATCCACAAACCGAGTAAGGGTCAGTCGACTCGCGTCGAGTACCGCGCCGTCGACTCGGCAGCGAACCCCTACCTTGCGTTCTCCGTCATGCTCGCCGCGGGCCTCAAGGGCGTCGACAACGGCTACGAGCTTCCCGACGGCGCCGAAGACGATGTCTGGGAGCTCAGTGCCGCCGAGCGCAAGACGATGGGGTACGAGCCGCTGCCGTCGTCGCTGTCCGAGGCCGTGGCCGCCATGGAGAAGTCCGAATTGGTGGCCGAGACGCTCGGCGAGAACGTCTTCGACTTCTTCTTGCGCAACAAGCGCGAGGAGTGGATGGGGTACCGCGCGCAAGTGACGCCATTCGAACTCGAGCGCCACCTGGGCGTTCTGTAGTCGCCGGACCAATGGGCGCCAGCGTCCGTAGGGTAGAGGTGTGACAACCCGCGAACCGAGCCCGGTCTCTCAGTTGCTGCGCGCAGGCGTGGTTGACCCTGAGCGAGCATTGCGCCTGGTCGCGGACATCGAGAGCATCACCGGCGTCACCATCGACGACGTTCCCAGGGCACTGTCCTACCTTGCGGAACCGGATGTGGGCCTGCTCAACGTGTTGCGGCTGGTCGAAGCCGCGCAACGGCACGGCATCCTCGACGAGGTGGTGGCGCTGAGGCATACGCGCGCTGGCGCCACGCTGGGCATGTTGCTGGGGGCCTCGGCCGCCATCGGCGACTTCCTGGTTCGCCACCCTCAGTTTGCCTCGGACGCCCGGCAATGGGACATCGCGGCCCCGCCCGAGGCCACCCACGCCCGCCGCGACCTGCTGGCGGCGGTGGGCGCCGACGCCGACGATGACGTTCCCGTTGCGACCCTCACAGGCCACCCGGCGGTCGGCGCCATGAGGATCGCGTACCGGCGGGCGCTCGCCCACGTGGCGGCGGTGGACGTTGCGGCTGCCAACCCGCTGGCGGTGATGCCCGACGTGGGCGCGGCACTGGCCGACCTTGCAGGCGCTGCACTGGAGGCTGCGATTGCCGTGGCCCGCGCAGAGACCCCGGGGCATGCGGACGTGCGCCTGACCGTGATGGCCATGGGAAAGTGCGGCGCGCGCGAACTCAACTACGTGTCGGATGTGGATGTCATCTACGTGGCCGAGCCAGCCGACGGGGTGGAGGAGGCGCGTGCGCTGGCGGTGGCCACCGCGCTTGCCGTACGCGTGGCAGCCGTATGCTCGGCGCCGTCGATCGAGCCGCCGCTGTGGCACGTGGATCCCACCCTGCGACCCGAGGGTAAGGACGGCGTGTTGGTGCGACGCGTCGAGTCGCATCGTGCGTACTACGAGCGCTGGGCCGAATCCTGGGAGTTCCAGGCCCTGCTCAAGGCCCGTCCGGTGGCTGGCGATATGGAGGTGGGCCAGGCATACGTCGACGCCGTGTGGCCCTTTGTGTGGACCGCCGTGGAGCGAGAGGGGTTCGTGCAATCCGCTCAGGCGATGCGCAGGAGGGTCGAGGCCCATATCCCGCCCAAGGAGGCGGGACGTGAGATCAAGTTGGGGCCAGGTGGGTTGCGCGACGTCGAGTTCACCATCCAGTTGTTGCAACTCGTGCACGGCAGATCCGACGAGACGTTGCGCGTGCGCGGCACCCTCGAGGCGCTACGGGCCTTGCGCGACGGCGGCTACGTCGGTCGCACTCAGGCGGCTGGGATGGAGCGGTCCTACCGCCAACTTCGTGTCTGGGAGCATCGCCTGCAGTTGCGCAAACTCACGCGCACACACCTGATGCCCGCCACGGAGGAGGGCCGGAGAATACTTGCCAGGGCCTCCGGTTTCGCGACGGTCGGATACATGGACGAGGTGTGGGAGGACGTGCGCCGCGATGTGCGGGCCATGCACCTTGAGATGTTCTACCGGCCCATCCTTGGCGCCGTGGCCCGGCTGAGCGCCGACGAGGCCTCACTCGACGAGTCCGCCGCCCGCGCCCGCCTCGCGGCGATCGGCTTCCGAGACCCCGAGGGCGCCCAACGCCACATTGCGGCGCTCACCCAGGGTTTGCGCAGGCGCGCGGCCATCCAACGCCAGTTGCTGCCCGCCATGATCGGCTGGTTCGCCTCTGGTGTGGATCCGGATGCCGGGCTCCTGGCCTTCCGACAACTGTCCGAGCAGTTGGAGGAGTCTCAATGGTTCCTCAAGTTGTTGCGCGACTCGGGCACCGCGGCCGAACGTTTGGCGATTCTGCTGTCGACGTCCGGTTTTGTCACCAGGGCGTTGCTGGCCTCCGCCGAAGACATCACGTGGCTCGACAGCGACGAGGATCTCGCGCGAGTGTCGTTCGACCGCTTGGACCGGGAAGCCGAGGCCATCGTGTCCCGCGCAGACGACGAGGAGCAGTGCATCACGGCGTTACGGGGGCTCCGCAGGCGCGAGGTCGCCAGGACGGCCGCGGCGAACGTGCTGGCATTGCAGGATTCGGTGAGCGCGGCCAGGGCTGTCACCGATGCTGCGGATGTTCTCATGAGGTCGGCGCTGCGCGTCGCAGTCGAGGTGGTTACTCGCGACAAGGGCCTCGACCAGCCCGAGGCCGATCTTGCGGTCGTTGCGATGGGGCGGTACGGAGGCGAGGAGATGGGCTACACCTCCGACGCCGATGTCCAGTTCGTCTTCGAGCCTCGCGAAGGAGCGGTCGACCCGACCGGTTTTTCCCTGGCGGTTGCCACCAAACTCAGGGACCTGTTGCATAGACCCAATCCGCAACCGGCTCTTGTCGTGGACGCGGGGCTACGCCCCGAGGGCAAGAACGGGGCGCTCGTGAGGTCGCTCGAGTCGATGATCGAGTACTACCGGCGCTGGTGCGAGCCCTGGGAGATTCAGGCGCTGTTGCGCGCGCGCCTCGTCGCGGGGCCCCCAGGGCTCCGGCAGCGTTGCGCGGACGCGATCGACCAGGAGCGCTATCGCCCCGAGGTCACCGATACGGCCCTGCGACAGATGCGCACACTGAAGGCGCGCATGGAGGCGGAACGTTTGCCGCGCGGCATCGACCCCAGGAGGCACCTCAAATTGGGCCCCGGCGGACTCTCCGACGTGGAATGGACCGTCCAGTTGCTGCAACTGCGCCACGGTCACGTGGTGCCGGGGTTGCGCACCACGCGCACTCTCGAGGCGATCGGTGCCGCCCAGGAGGCCTCGCTGCTGGACGCAGACGACGCTGCGACTCTCTCGGTTGCGTGGCGACTGGCCACGGACCTGCGCGGCGCCATCGCGTTGCGTGGTACCTCACAGGACACCGACGTGCTCCCGGGCGACATCGGCGAACTGACCGTGTTGTCGTCAATCTTGGGTGCCAATGCGACGGGCCAGGAGCTCGACGAGCGCTATGCGCGCGCCGCGAGAAGGGCGCGAGCGGTGACCGAGCGGGTGTTCTTTGAATGGCAAGCGGACGCATGAGGACCCTGAGGACTCTCCTTTCCGCCGTCGCCATCCTCACGGGGGCGATTCTGGTGGTGGCGTGGCTCGTGTCGTGGGTCGCCATCAAGGCGATCGAGGATGGTGGCGCCACGCAGGGCATCGTCGTGGCGGCCCTCAAGAACCCTGCGGTGACCGACAAGATCGGCACCGAGATCACGGACAAAGCGTTCGCGGCACTCGCGGATCGGGGGATCGACCTGGACGTATGGGGCCTGGGCGACGCCGCCGCACAGAGCATCTCCTCACTGGTGAACACCGACGAGTTCCGCGACGCCGTGGTCGAGCAGATGCAAGCCGCCAGGCAACAACTGCGGGAAGCACTGACGGATCCCGACCGGGTTCGAGGACCGTTCGAGATCGTGATCGAGACGAGCACACTTGTCAACGACCGAATCGACCAGATAGCGGTGGTGGGTGACGACCTTCCCGATCTTTCGGTAGCGCCGGTGCGTATCGAGGTGGTGTCCGCCGACACGTTCGCCAAGGTGCGTACGGGCTACGACGGCATGGAGTTTGCCCAGCGCTACTTCTTGTGGGCGGGTCTGGCGCTGATCGTGCTGGGCATGCTGGTGTCGACACGCAAACGATTCGTGATCGCCAAGTTCCTGGCGGCCGTTGGCGTGTTCTCGTTGGGCGCCTATGTGACGGTGGCATGGATCGGTCCCGAATGGATCGCCGGGAGGCTGCCTGGTGGTGGCGACGGCAGCCCGACACGATTGATCGGTGGCATGCTCACCGGGGATGCCCTGGTGTCCCTGACCGGCACACTGTTGCTTGCTGGTGGGTTCGCCCTAGTAGGTGCCGCCGTCGCCGCAGCCGTGGGGGTCATGATGGGCGGCTCGCGCCGTTAGGGTCGGGTCAGGCACGCAGCCATACTGTCGTGTCGTGGGCAAGCGTCCCGGTGGGCGACGCCGACGCAAGGAGCACCTCGGTGCGGGGAAGGGGAACCTCGGTGTCGGACATGTTGACGATGACGCGGACATCGTTGACCGTGAAGTCGAGGACGTCCTCGATCGACTCGTTCCAGGTGATGCGAGCCTGACCAAGCCCGTGTTCGCGCCGCAATCTCAACGCGGATCTGTACATCTCAAGCGTCGACCCCGCGACACCCGCCTGAGCCGATGCGGCGTACTTCGTCCAGGATGCGGGCTGGGGCAGCCATGACTTCCCCGTCAAAGAGAAGCCGAACGCTGGCGCGTCGGCCTCCCAGGGTAGCGGCACGCGGCAACCGTCGCGACCGTAGACGCCGTCGGGGGTGCGCCACCACGTGGGGTCCTGCCGGGCTTCGTCGGGGATGTCGATGGCCTCGGGTAGACCCAACTCTTCGCCCTGGTAGAGGTATGCCGAACCGGGCAACGCAAGCATGACCAGGGTGGCCGCGCGGCCGCGAGCAAGGGCCGCCGATTCGTCGGGACGGTCGGCGCTCTTGGGGCCGATGCCGATGCCGTGCGGCAACTGTTCCGCGACCGACAGGCGGAAGGGGTGACGGATCGTGTCATGGTTGGACAACACCCAGGTGGATGGCGCCCCGACCCCCTCGAAGGCTGCGAGGGACTCGTCGATCACGGCGCGTAGTTCGACCGCGTCCCACGCCGTCATGAGGTAGCCGAAGTTGAACGCCTGGTGGAGCTCGTCGCGCCGCACCCAACGGGCCAACTTGCTCAGGGGAGTCACCCAGGCCTCCGCGACGAGCGCCCTGTCCCCGTCGTAACTGTCCGCGATAGCACGCCAGCGGCGCCAGATGGGGTGTACTTCCGCACGGCCCCAATACGGGTGATCGTCAGGCGCCCATTCGCCGCCGGTGCGCCGGGGATCGACCTCGAAGTCGGGCAGGCTTGGGGCCTTGGCGAGGCCGTGCGCGACGTCGATGCGGAACCCGTCCGCACCCCGGTCGAACCAGAACCTCAACACCTCGTCGAAGCGATCCGCGACCCAGGGGTTGGTCCAATCGAAATCGGGCTGGGTGGCGTCGAAAAGGTGCAGATACCAAGGCCCGGGCCTTCCATCGGCCTCGGTGATGCGGGTCCATGCAGGTCCGCCGAACATGGACAGCCAGTTGTTGGGAGGCTCCGAGCCGTCCGCCCCCCGGCCCTCGCGGAAGATGTATCGGTCGCGTTCGGGTGAGCCCGGGCCAGCGGCGAGTGCCTCCTGGAACCAGGGGTGCTCGCTCGAGGAGTGGTTGGGTACCACGTCGACAATGATGCGCAGGCCGAGTTCGTGGGCGCGCGCAATGAGAGCGTCGGCGTCGTCGAGTGTGCCGAACAATGGGTCGACGTCGCAGTAATCCGAGACGTCGTAGCCGGCGTCGTTTTGGGGAGAGCGGTAGAACGGGGACAGCCACACGGCGTCCACGCCCAGATCGGCGAGGTGTTTCAGGCGCGAGGTGATGCCCGGAAGGTCACCGACGCCGTCGCCTGAGGCGTCGGCGAAGGAACGGGGGTACACCTGGTAGATGACTGCGGTGCGCCACCACGGGGAGGACACGGGGGTAGGGGTTGACGTCGGCATGCTCTCACCCTATTGCGGCGTGGACGCGGGCTGCACACGCGCCTGCCGCGTCGTGCACCCTCACTTGGTCGACCCGGCAGTGAGGCCACCCACGATGTACTTCTGCAAGAACAGGAACAACGCGACTACAGGGATTGAGGCCATGACCGCGCCTGCCGCAAAGGCACTCCAGTCGGCGTAGTTTGGATTCGAGACCATGCGGTAAAGGCCCACCGCGAGGGTCTGCTTCTCGGGGTCGATGAGCACCACCGAGGCGATGACAAAGTCGTTCATGCTGGTAATGAACGACAGCAGGCCAACGACGGCAAGAATCGGGGCGACGAGCCGCAGGATGATGGTCAAGAAGATCCGCATATGCCCGGCTCCGTCCACTCTGGCCGCCTCATCGATCTCGGTGGGCACCGTGTTGAAGTACCCGTACATGAGATAGGTGTTCACGCCCAGGGCTGCGCCCAAGTAGACGCTGATGAGCCCGGCCTGCGTGTTGAGGCCGATGGCTGGCACCAGTTCACCGATGCGAGTCAGCAGCAAGAAGATCGCGACGACGGCAAGAAGTTGGGGGAACATCTGGACCAGGACGATCGTCAGGAGCCCGGTGCGCCGGCCCCGGAAGCGCATTCGGGAGAAGGCGTAGGCCGCGAGCGCCCCGAGAAACACCGACAGCACCGCCGTCGTCAGGCCGATCACCAACGAGTTCTTGAACCAGGTCAGGAAGGGGAACTGGTCGGACGCAAGCAGCCGTCGATAGCTGTCGAGGCCAACCAGTCGAAACAGGCGATTGGACCCGGTGAGCGTCCCGGTGGGGTTGAGCGATGCGGAAACAATGTAGAGCAGCGGCAGCAGGGCGTACACGGACAGCACGAGAGCGGCGACGTGTCGCAACCCATGAGACTTGCGACGGCGGCGACGCCCCGAGCGTTCGAGACGCGCCGCGGTCAAGTCGAGAGCGGACATCAGCTGATCTCCTCAAGAGTCTTGGTGCGGCGGAAGCTGATCACGGAAATCGCGGCGACCACAATGAAGATGATGATCGAGAAGGCGGACGCGAGGCCATAGTCACGGTTCTGCCCGGTGAACGCCACCTTGTACACGAGTGAGATCAGAATGTCGGTCTGGCCGACCGGGATTCCCGCGCCGGTATCTCGCGGCCCACCCCCTGTCACCAGGTAGATCACGTTGAAGTTGTTGAAGTTGAAGGCGAACGTCGCGATCAGGATCGGCGCCATCGAGATCAGCAGGAGCGGGAGTTCGATGTGGCGCAGCATCTGCCACCGCGACGTCCCGTCCACGCGCGCCGCCTCGCGCACCTCGCCCGGAATCGCTTGGAGCGCTCCGGTGGCCACGAGGAACATGTAGGGGAAGCCGAGCCACAGGTTCACCATGAGTACGGAGATCTTCGCGAGCGTGGGATCCGTGAGCCACGGGATCGAGGCGCCGCCCAGCACCACCTGGTTGATAAAGCCAAAGCTCTGCGACAGCATTCCGGACCACACCATCGCCCCCAGGAAGGCCGGGAATGCGTAGGGCAACACCATGACAATCCGGTACGCTGTACGGCCCCGCATCGACGGATCGTTGAAGAGCAACGCCATGAGTAGTCCAAGCGCGAAGATGATTCCCACCGACAAGGCGGCGAACGCGATCGTCCATGCCGTCACGTACACGAGCGGCCCCCTGATCGACGGTTCGCTCACCGCTCGGGTGAAGTTGTCGAGGCCGACGTTGACTTGCCAGCCGGGCAGGATTTCGGTGCCGTCCTCGCCCACGAAGGCGCCCTCGCCGCCGTCCACATAGACCTCGCCCGTCTCGGTGTCAGTGAGCGTTTCGGAGGCTGGGTCAAATGACAGTTTGGACGTGTATTGATACGCGGTACGGCCGTCGAGGGTGCGAAGCGAGCCGGCGGAGGCATCGTCCGCAAGAGGGACCGCGAGAGAAAAGACCTCGTCCTGGCGCCCGAGCAGATCCGCGAAGCGTAGGGAGGTATATCCCTCGACCGCCACAGCCTGGCCGTCTTGGAAGGTGGCGTCGACGGGCCGCAGTGGGCTGTCCGCGGTGCCCAGCAGCGCGGTGCCATCGGGTGCCGTGACGAGCAAGCCCAACTGGGAGTTGGACTCGACGACTGTCACGGAGTAGGAGGGCGAATCGGGAAGGCGCCGCTGCGATTGGCTGAGCAGGGCCTCGACGGCCTGGTCCTGCGTGAGGATGTGGCCGGTCGAGTAGTTGGTGAAGGCAATGTACACGGTGTAGCCAATGACAAACACCTGAAAGATCGCGAGAAAGACCAGGCCGGGCGCCATGTACTTGGCGGGCAGCAAGCGTTCGCTCAGGTAGATCACGGTCAGGACAATTGCCCCGACGACGACGAGCGCGGCGATGACGTAGTCACCTCGGCTGACGAGTACGGCACCAAGGAACACGGCAAGGGCGTCGAGCCCCCCGAGCACGGTAATCTTGGCGACCAGCGTGCCCATGCCCGTGGAGCGGGTGGGCGCGCTTCGAAGGTCAGTCACGAGGGTCTCCCGGGGTCAACGACGATGTGGACTGAGTGATGCAGGGGGCCGGGCGGCGTTCCGCCCGGCCCCCTGCACGCGGCCTCTTAGGAGCCGTCGATCGCGGACTGGACGTCCGCCGTGAGCTGCGCCCACGTGGCGTCGGGGTCGGCACCGTTGATGATGCTCGCCTCGGCGATGCCCCAGAACTCCCACACGCGCCCCATGGCCGGAATCGCGGGCATCGGGACTGCGTCCATGCCAGCGGCCTTGAAGCCCGCAATGATCGGGTCGGACGACACCGCGTCAGCGGCGGCCGTCAGGGCGGGAAGGACACCCCCGGACTCGAAGAGGGCAACCTGCACGTCGACAGTGCCCAGGTAGTTGACGAGGAAGTCGTTGGCGGCAACCTTGTTGTCCGAGTACTGGTTGACGAAGAAGCCCTTGACGCCAGCGAACGGCTGCGCGGGCTCGGAACCGGGGGACGGGATGGCGTCAACGGCGACGTTGATGCCCGCGTCCACGGCGGCCTTCACGTTCCATGGGCCGGTGAGCCAGAAGGCGGCCTGACCGGTGGTGAACTTCTCCTTGGCGATGTCGCCGGTGATCTCGGTCGAGATGGTGTTCGCTCCCTTGCTGCCCTGCCCGTACAGCCACTGCGCGAAAGCGGTGCCGTCGCCCAAGGTCAGTTGCGTGGGGTCGTAGGAGCCTGCGGCATCGCGTCCGAACACGGGTGCGCCAAAGGCCGTCTGGAACGGGTACAGGTGGTACGGGTTGCCGTTCTCACCCTGCTCGACGACGAACGGAAACTCGACGCCTGCCGCCGTGCCCTTGGCGATCATGTCGTCGAAGTTGGCTGCGGGCTCGGCAACGAGGTCGGCGTTGCGCAGCATCGCGAGGTTCTCGACTGCGTAGGGGAGTTCGTACACGATGCCGTCGTAGGTGGACGCATCGAGGGCCACCGGAAGGAAATCCGAAGCCTTGTCTCCCAGTTCGAGCGGAGCGATCACCCCGTTGGTGGTGAGCTCGCCCAGCCAGTCATGCGCGCCCATCGCGATGTCAGGTCCCGAACCGGAACTGGCCTGCTGAATGAAGTCGTCCTTCAGCGTGGAGTTGTCGCGGGCGACGATATCCACGGCGATTCCGGTTTGCGCCTCATAATCGGTGGCGGCCTGAGCCAACGCGTCAGCGCGTTCGGCATCCACCCAAACGGTGAGAGTGCTCGTGGCATTCGTTTCGGGTGCGGAACTCGTGTCCGACGCTGCGGGAGTGGTGGTGGAGTTCGAGCATCCAGCGGTAAGGACTGCCACGGCGAGCAGAGCGCCCGCGGCAATCGACTTCTTGGTCATGTGCATCAGATACGTCCTTTGCGCGAGGGTGACGAGGAACGCTCACCGACTCGGCGGGTGAAAATGCCGCCTTCGCCCAGAGACCGTTCTCTCGGCCAACACCATGGGTGCAAGCGCTTACACGCTAGCGAGCCAGCGCTGACTGCGCAAGCCGCGCCGATCACGGTTTGATTACAGTTGATCGAGACTACTATTACCAGGTACAACGAGGTGCACGGGGAAGTTGCGCGCTGACATACGCAGGACGTCGATGCGTTGCGCGTGTGGCAATAATATCGAGCGCTTGCTCCCGGCGCGCCTCGCAATGACACCCCGGGAAGGTGGTGCCACGCATCGCCGGCATCGCACAGGGTCGTGAATCGGTGTGTGCCCTAGGGGGATATCTGGTCCTTGGGGACGCTCGTCGAACGCCTCACGATGAGTTCATACGGCAGATCCACATTGCGCGCGGGTAGCGACTCGCCGTCGAAGGTGTCCAACAGCGCCTGTGCTGCCAGTCGACCCTGGGTCTCGGGAAACTGGGATACGGTCGTGAGCCCGAAGAAGTCACCCAGTTCATGGCCATCGATGCCGATGATTGACAGATCGTTAGGCACTCGCTTGCCGAGGTCGCGTGCGGCCATGATCGCTCCCATGGCCATCTCGTCCGACGCAGCGAAGATGGCGGTGGGCGTCACCCTGGGGTCTCCAAGCAGTTGAAGCGTGGCGCGATAGCCCCCCGCGATCGTGAAGTCGGCCACCCGGATCAGCAGTGGATCTGGCGCGATTCCGTGTGAGCGCAAGGCCGTCTCATATCCCTCCCGGCGGTGTGCCGGGAGATGGAAGTCCAGGTCCAGCATCGGATCGCCGCCGATGTGTGCAATATGTTGGTGTCCGAGCGACAGCAGGTGGTCCGTCGCGAGGCGAGAAATTGCGGCATCGTCGATACTCAGCGTCAACGCGCCCTGCAAGGGGCCTCCGATACCCACCGCGGGTTTGCCGATCGCGTGCAGACCGGTCAGTTCGGCATCGCTCAACTCGAGTGAAACCGCAATGAACCCGTCCACTCGTTGGCGGCGGAGAAACTCGTCGAACAGGCGCGCCCTGCGAGGGTTTGCGGGCCCACCCGGAACCGCCACGGACTGGTCGAGATGGTAGAGGGTGAGATCGTATCCAGCGTCGGCGAGAGCCTCGTGCGCGCCTTTGAGAACGCGCATGTAAAACCAGCCGTCGAGGAAGGGAATCACCACACCGACGTTGCGTGTTCGCCCAGACGCGAGGCTCGATGCGGCGGAAGACACGACGTAGCCCAGTTCCCTCGCCGCGGTCTCTACCTTCACCCGGGTGGAGGCCAAGACCGTCTTCTTGCCCGCCAGGGCGCGCGAAACCGTGGCCGTCGACACCCCGGCCAGCGCGGCAACTTCCTGAATTGTCATGACTTCATGGTCCTCACGGACGTACCTTACCGACATGTGCCTGGGAGCACGCGACACTTCCCGGGCATGGACCCTTGTCGGCACCGCGGCGCAACCTGGACGCCGCCTGTGGAAATATCCGCCCGGTGGTAGGTGTTGCGTCAACCACCAGATCCTGCGAACAGGCCCAGCGGGCGACGACACGAGGAGTTCTCATGGCCATGACCGACCCGATTCTGCACCTTCGCACTCGGCACGAGTCACAGGACGATCAAGGCGCCGCCACCGCGACTGTTCGTACCTCGGTCACCGTGCCCCTGCGCTTCGCCGACGGCTACGCCACCACTGGCCAGGTCATGACGTTTCGGGGCCTGACGGACGCCAAGGAGCATCTCGCGATCGGCCTGGGGGACTGGGAGGGGGCGCTGGCGCGATCGGCGCGAGGCGGCCAGCCGCCGCTCGTGCGCCCCCACTCCGAGTGCTTGACAGGCGACGTCCTCGGGTCGCAGCGATGCGACTGCGGACCCCAGTTGCGCGAGGCCGTTGAGCGCATCGCACGGGAGGGAGGGTTCCTGCTCTACCTACGCCAAGAAGGCCGAGGCATCGGCCTTTACGAGAAACTCGACGCCTACGCACTGCAAGACCTGGGCCTCGACACCTACGAGGCCAATGCGGCGCTCGGCCACGGCGAGGATGAGCGCGACTATGCCCCCGCGGCCCACATGCTGCACGCCGTCGGCGCCCGCCGAATCCGGTTGTTGAGTAACAACCCCGACAAGGCGATGCAACTGGAGACGTTCGGCATTCGGGTGGAAGAGCGGGTCACCACGGGAGTCCACCTGACGGACGCGAACGCCCGTTACCTCGCAGCGAAAGTCAACCACACGGGCCACGCATTGGCATTGCCGAAGATTGCCTGATCGGAGCGGCGCCGGCTGGCGTCGCACCTGCGCGCGAGAGTCCGCCCAGCCACACCGCGAGTGATCGTCCACCACGCGAAGGCCCCGGCACCTGCTCGGTGCCGGGGCCTTCGCGTGTCTAGGAGTTAGCAGTCGTAGTACAGCTCGAACTACCCCCGCACAAATGGCTGTTGGTGACTATTGGTGTATAGTCCCAAATAGCAGGGGTTATAGTCCCGGGCGTTGGTGGCTACTAATGGTAGTTACTGAAATTCTTGCGGACTATTTGCGGACTGGCGCGGACTTTTGCCCTCAATCTTCTGGGGCTCGTAATGCCCCGTTGGTGGGATGGATAGACCACCCACTTCACCACCCAATAGGAGGAACGCCATGACTGATCACCTTGTAGAGGCTCGTGGCATCGATGACCGCGATGACCGCCTTGCGCTGCGGTTCGGTGGGCTCCCGCCCCTATCTGCACGCGACTGGTCGGACACCGCGACCAACTATCGTGACGCTGCGGCCATGTTCGGTGATGTGCGAGACGCCCGCGAGGCTGCGCGGCACGGGCACTACGCCGCCCGCTACAGTGCCCGCGCGTTCGAGGCCTGGCTGGGCTCACACGACGGGGCCGCACGATGAGCGCCGCACTTGCCGCCCAGTACCCGCGATTGGTGGCCGTGTTCGCCCACCACGTCGAGCACTGGGAGGGCAACCTGGAGCATCTGGCCGACGCATGGATCACGGAAGCCCTGGCCGCATTCGATGATGGCCGCGAGTTCGAGATCGCCGGACGGTACACGCGCGACGGCCGCCCGGTCACGGTGGACGATTCCCTCGTGGACGTGCCCTGACTCCACCACACGTGCGGCGCCTGAGCACAGAGCAAGGCCCCGCCCAGGGTCTCAGGGGGGCGAGACGCGTCCGGGCGGGGTGTAGTTCTGGGTGCCGGAATGCGGGACCTTGCGCAAGCCCGACGCGGGCCGTGGTGGCGTTCGATACCTGCGACAGTACGAGATCATGCCCCCGGACGGTTCCCGCGAATTGGCCCGCCTGTCACACTCCAAGCGCGCGGACTTCATCAGGTAGGGGCGGGCACGACAAACACCACCCCGCTCTGGCTTCGGCTAGGGCGCGGCGTGTGGCGGCGTCGAGGCGTGGGGTCTTGGTGGCGTAGGCGACGCCGACGGCAAGGCGTAACGCCTACAGGGCGAACCGCTCGAGGGTGGTAGCGATGAACCGGCCACGGGGGTAGAACTCGACGCCTTCGCGGCGATAGCCGCGCAGCGCGTCCGACTCCACGGGCACTCCGCGCAGGGGTTCACGGCGGACTGTGCGGGCGGTTCGTTGTCTCATGCCTCGGTCATCGGGTTTCCTTTGGGTTGTCTGTCGTGGCGCTAGTCAGTCATCCGTGTGCAAGACCACCGCGCACCATTCGCGATGTGCAGCCTGTTCAATACGGCGTAGCGATGCCCTGCATCTTCTCTTCGGTCGTGCGGACTTTCTTGCCCACATCTTCGAAGACCTTCGATGCTTTGTCGGTTGCGGTGATGAGAAACTCAAGTGATGTGGTGGCCATGGTGTTACTCCCTGCTGAGAGGCTTGAAAGGGTGCCCTCACGCCCGGGACCAAGCGCGGAACCGGGCGTGAGGGCGTTGCCACGACGCTCATGTTCGTCGTGGGCTTGGGAGTGACGCTGGACGGGTCAATGCGCCCTCAGAAAGGAGAAAACTGGGCGCTCTCTGTCCATCGCTCGCCGACGTGTGTGAAGGAGCACCCTGGAAAGAGCGCGCGGCGGCGTGACGTTAACGTCGGTCGAGGGCTAGGTGAGCTGCGGATCAACCAATCCGGTGCCATCGATGATTTGTACGGACTCGGGACGCCTTGCGATAAAAGCAGCAAAGCCCAAAGCTCGCATGAAGATCGCATTGGACGGGGCGTACGTGTCTTCGTGTACGGACAGCATCAGCGGGGACTCCCACAGGTGGTTATCCTCACGTCGCAGCACCATCACTACGTCCTGGTTGGTCGCGGCACCCAGCGTCTGCGGCAGGTTCGGGTCAAGGTAGACCGGAAGGCCTGCGAGCGTGCCGGCAGCGCCCTCAGCGGTCACAGGACCGAGCGAACCGATGGAGTTCACAGCCGAACCGCCTGCGGACACTACAGGGCGTCCCTGACCGTCGAGAGCGTTGAGGATCCAGTTCCAGCGCCGGGGGGCCATCACGATGGCGTCAGCGGGCTTGAATCGGCTCGTGGCGAGTGTGTTCGCCGCGACGATCACCTTGCGGTAGAACGACGCCGCAGCGGTCGCGGAGATCACGGCGGGTGCCGTGGTCGTGAACGCCACCGTGGTCCCGGAAGTCACGAGTCCGGCCAGTTGACCGTTCGCGCCAGTGCCCGAGATGACCTGCAAGTCCAACTGCGACGCATAGGCCGCCGCCAGGTCTTGCAGCACCACCTGGTCGATGCTCGTGCCACCTTGGCGGAGCAACTCCAGCGAGACAGTCTGACCACCTGAGATCGTGGTGATCCCAGACGACACCGACGTGGTTGTGATGTCAGTCTGAGTGATCGCGGTCGCTTGGGTCTGAGTGATGCCCACAGCCGTACCCGTGGCAACCTTCGGCAGGTTCACCGAAGACACACCCGTGGGAAGTTCGCGCTTGGACATCAGGTCCGCAGTCACACGCGACGAGCGGGCAAGTTCGATGAACTCGTCCACCAGCCACAGCGGGGGTGCCAGTTCGCCACCAGCCCCGGACACCGAAGTCGCGGCACGGTTCTGTGCGCGCTGGTTCTCGTTCAGCCGGTCAGCCGCGTCGCGATCCTGGTGGAACCGGGCCGTGAGCACGTCACCGAAGAACGAGTGTTCACCGTCTCGGGTGTAAACCTCCGCGATGGGACGGTCTTGGATGCGTAGAGCGACACCGCCAGCGGTCTTGCG
>JASBTB010000055.1 GCA_030148645.1 Demequina sp.
GCCTCACGCAAAGATTGCCACCGCCGCCGCGCCGACAACGGTGAGCAGGGCCACCGCGAGGGTCACCTGACGCCCATACCGGGTAGCGCGAGGGACGCCGCGAAGGGGGAACAGGAGTTGACGCACCACAATGTATGCGGCCACGCCCCCGACGAAGAGGAGACCCGCTGGCGAGATCGGCCCGCGCCATGCGAGAACACCGGTCACAAGTGCAATGGTGCCCGCCGCCGTGGACTCCATGAGTTGGACGGGCACGCGCCGAGTCCCGACCCGGCGGTCCGACGACCACACGGCCCAGCGCGAACGCGTCGGGACCCCGACGCAACACCCGCCCATCAGACAACCAAGTCGACCCACGGTCTGTCCAAGAAGAAGTGCGGGAACGGTGGCGTCCAGCAACTGCCCGACGTTCAAACCCCGCAGCGCTCCGCCGATCACAAAGATTGTTGTCGCCACGATCACGAAGCCCTGGACGCTCAGCCCGGCGAGTGCTCGCCCGCCCGGTTCCTTCCAGTGGGTGAGCCGATAGTAGAGCTTGGCGCCGACGGCACCCAGGGCACTGGCTATGAGTGCGATCACCAGCACGTCGCCAGACGGGAGCCCGTTCCTGCGGGCCAGAACGCCCTGCAGTATCAGGGCGAGCACGACGCCGATGCTCACCAGGGCTGGCCACGCACCCACGACCACTCCGGGGGCTCGCGCGCTGGCGACGGGTGCGAACGTCGACTCACCGATTCCTTCCGCCGCAGGCAGGCGGATGGCGTCCGACCGGCTTCCGCCTTGGGGGACGGCCGTCGCCTCGGCCGTGACGTGCCAACGACCTGCGGCTTTACCGAGCACCCGGTGAGTCAACGACGTCCGGCCACTACCTGGACGGACATCGGAAAGCGATGCCACCGTCACGAAGTCGTCGTCCGGGGTACGGGCCCCTTCGACATCGAGACGACGGCCCGTCAACCGGAGGACCACCTCATGCGGGCCCTCCGCCTCGGGCGGGTCGAACCAGTAGGTGATGCCCAGCGCCTGAGGTTTCAGTTCGGCGGCGGCGGCAAACGGGAAAGTGACGAACTCCAGCGCGCTCGTCGTCCCGGCGTGCCCTCCGACCCGGGCGAGTGTCGGCGTCGGGTGTGCGGGAGGAAGGGGTGCGGGACCTGGATGCACCTGGGCGCGCGCAGCCTTCGAGGGACGCGCACCCACCGTGCTGGACACCGGCACCTTCTTGGGCATGAGGTTCTGCGTCGGAAGTGTCTTGTCCCGCGCCGCCGCTGCACCCGACACGCCCGGGGAACTCTCCGCCGATGGGGTCGAGGGTCGCTTGGGTGGCGCAACGGGCTTGCGCGCACGGGCCGCGGAACGCTTTTTCTTCGCTGGTCGTCGTGCCATGGTTACCTTCCCGTGAAGTCGACGATTCGGGGGCTCCGAAGCCCCATATGGTCACAAGGGTAACCCGCGAAACCCCTCCCCAACTCGCCGCACGGTCAAGAGTCATCCACGACAGCGCAGTCACCGGCGCGCGCTTCGGGCCATGTGACAGGTCGTGCCGTCGCCCCACTCAGGAGGTGTCAGTGGCACCCGCCTCGGGGTTTGCGATCGGTGTCCGTGTCCGTCGTGGCGACGGGCGCGGCAGGCGACGATTCCACCGATGCGTGCCCGGCGTGCCCGGAGTGAGCCTGTGATGCGCCGCGATCCTCATCGGCGTCTTCACGACCGCCACCATGACCACCGCCACCATGACCACCGGCGTGCATGGCGACCATGAACCCCACGGCGCCCAGGATCAGGATCGTCTGCCCCGGAACTCCAGCGAACCACATCACCAGCGCCACAACGGCGATTCCCAGGTACAACTTCTTGGACAGACTCTTCACCATTGCCTCGCCTACCTCCATGCCATGGCGCGCGTGCGCCCGTGATCTTCCTGCGACCAGTGTGTCGACCCTCTATGAAGGCCAGGCCGCATGGCGGATCAACATTCGGTGTGGCTGTGCGCAGTCCCGGCGACGCGCACCCCACGCGCCGATGCCCGCGAGACTCCGCCCTGCCCGCGAGCGGCGTCGTCGTCGATGAACCCGTAACCTTGACCCCGAACCGACGGACGAGGAGATGCGATGGCAGGCGGGCTGGTGGCGCTCCTGGACGACATTGCGGCACTCGCCAAGCTTGCAGCGGCATCGGTCGACGACATCGGGACGGCTGCGGGCCGGGCGAGCGCCAAGGCCGCAGGCGTGGTCATTGACGACACCGCAGTGACTCCCCGCTATGTCCGCGGATTCACCGCCGCACGCGAACTCCCGATCATCCGGCGGATCGCCCTCGGGTCACTGCGCAACAAGGTGGTGTTCATCCTCCCGGCCTTGTTGCTGCTCAGCCAGTTCCTCCCGTGGCTACTCACGCCGATCTTGATGGCCGGTGGTACGTATCTTGCGTTTGAGGGTGCCGAGAAGTTGTACGAATTGTTGACCGACCACGCCTCAGTGCAGGCGGATTCGCCCGCGGCAACCCAGGGGGCGGAGGTCGAAAAGACGATGGTGGCCGGGGCCATCCGCACCGACTTCATCCTCTCGGCAGAGATCATGGTCATCGCGCTGAACGAGGTCGCGGACGAGGCCCTCGCATCCCGCACGCTCATCCTCGCTGTGGTGGCCGTTGCCATCACGGCGCTCGTCTACGGCGTCGTCGCACTCATCGTGAAGATGGACGACATCGGGCTGTATATGGCCGACAAGGGACGCGGCGCGCTCGCCGCGACGGGCCGGATCCTGGTCCGGGCGATGCCCAAGGTCCTCGCGCTGCTCTCGACGGTGGGGATCGTCGCGATGCTCTGGGTCGGCGGGCACATCCTCCTGGTTGGCCTGGAGGAGTTGGGTTGGGCCGCGCCCTACGAGGCAGTCCACGGCGCACAAGAGGCGTTACTCGGTGTGTCCGGCATCGGCGGGTTCCTGGGGTGGCTCACGAACACCCTCGCCTCCGCGCTCGTGGGTGTGCTCGTGGGTGCGGTAATTGTCACCGCGCTGCACGTCGTCCCACGGCGCACGAAGGACGCCGCTGGGCACTGACGTGCGCCCGGTCGGTGTCGCGTCCGCGCCAGTATCCGGCTGGTCCGCAACGTGATCTCAAGCCAACGCTGTGCGCCCAGGCATGACACAATCGCATGATGACCCGTGGATGTGCGCCAGGCTCGAGCACACCAAGTTCGGCAACTGCAAAGGTCGACTGAGGGAGACACGTGGAACTGTTCGCCCTTGCATCCCTTGCTCTGGTGGCCGGGGTGGTGTCGTTCACCGCGCCTTGTACCCTGCCGCTGCTGCCAGGCTACGTCGCCTACGTCTCGGGAATGAGCGACGGCGAGCGAACGGTCCCGACGCCACGGGTGCTCCTGGCAGCGGGGCTCTTTGTCGCCGGATTCAGCGCGGTGTTCGTCGCACTCGGGGTCACCGCATCCGGGTTGGGACTCGTGCTCGCCCAAAACGGCCGACTGCTCGAATTGGTCGGCGGTGTTTTCATCGTGCTGATGGGTTTGGTGACCGCCGGGGTGCTGCGGATCGGCCTGTTGCAGCGTCAAGTCCGGATCGACATGTCACGGCTGGGCCGCGGGCCCCGCGCCGCCGCGCCGTTGGGAGCCGCGTTCGCCTTCGGTTGGACCCCCTGCATCGGGCCAGTCTTGGCTGGCGTGCTGATCACCGCGGCAAGCACCACCACGATGGTGGAGGGCGGCATGTTGCTCGCCGCGTATTCCCTCGGGCTGGGACTGCCGTTCCTCGCTCTGGCGGTGGCCGTGGCCCGGGGTCGGGTTCGTCTTGGCTGGCTGCGCCGCCACTCGCGCAAACTGGAGATCGCTGGCGGCGCCCTGCTCGTCACCATGGGCGTGGCGGTCATCAGCGGTCAGTGGACCGAGTTCATGAGTTCGGTGTTGGCGGTGTACGCGCGGCTGGGCTGGCCGCCCATTTGACCTTGACGCTCCCACCTGTCGCCGCCTCGACGTGCGTCACTCGCCCGGCGCCTCCTGCACGGGGCCGACGCTGGTCTCCGGGGTTGGCGCCCGCCCGGCCAACACCTCGTCCAGCACCCCGGACAGGAGCGGCAAGTTCGACGCGCCAGTGATTTTCGCGACGATCGTTCCGTTTTGGTCGATGAAGAAAGTCTCGGGCACGCCGAAGACGCCGAAGTCGATCGCCATGCGCGATTCCGGGTCGGTGACGTAGCGGTAACTCTCGGTGCGGCCCATCTCGTCGAGAAACCCGATCGCGCTTGGCGGTCGGTCCTGATACACGACGCCGATGAACTGCACTCCTGCGTCGCGGTAAGCCGCCGCCGCCGCGTTCAAAGCGGGGTGCTCCTCCCGGCATGCCACGCACCAGGATGCCCAGAAGTTGACGACGACCACCTGACCGCGAAAGTCGCTCAAGGACAACTGGCCTTCCTGCTCCAGGTAGGGCAGCGTCCGTTCGGGCGCCTGCTGCCCGATCAGCGGGGTGTACACCAGCGTCGGGTCGCGGTTCAGGCGCGCCCCGAACAGCGCCCCTATGCCCACCGCCAGCACCACCGCGAGGATCGCGCTGTAACGCAGCCAGCGCAGAAACGGGCGTCGCGGTGCGGGCTCCGCCTCGGCGAGCGCACCCTCAGGAGACTGCTGCGGCTCGGTCATCGTCCCGCCTGTTGAGACGCCTCGGTGCGCAGGGTGTCGACCTGATCGCGTACCTCTGCATTCAGATCGGGAAACGCGTCCAACTCGTCGAGCGCCTCGATCGCTCCCGCAGGATCGTCGAAACCATACATTCGGATATTCGCCTTGTACCACCATCCGACGGCCAGTTCTGGGGTTGTGCGCAGTGCCTCGTCGACCAGCCGTTGGGCCTGATCGACCTGTCCGAGTTGGAACATCAGCCAGCCTAGGGACGCCTGACCTCGCGGATTCGCCGGATCCTGTTCCAGCACCTTGAGGTAGTGCACGGCCGCAAGGTCGTAGCGCCCGCTCGCCGTGTAGCGGTCCGCGAGCGCGAGCCGCATCCCGATGACGTCCGGGTTTGCGGCTATCACCGCCTCCATCTCGGCGTCGGTGACTTTGGACAGGTCGACCCCGGGTTGCGGGGCGATCGAGGTGGACCCGGGATCCTGAAGCGCCTCGTTGCCGGTGACGAAGCCGCCTAGCGGGCGGTCCAAAACGGTACCAGGGAGCAGGAGTACGGCGATCACGGCGGCCGCGAGCCCCGCCGCATACAGTCCCAGCCGGGAGAACCGTCCGCGTCGCGCACGGCCCGTGGCGGCACGGGCCGGGTTGGTGGCCGCAGCGGCGGGGTTGGTGGCGTCCGGGGTCGGGTTGGCGGCGGCCTCGGCCTCGAGCCGGTCCAGGCCAGCCAAGGCGGCCGCCACCTCCGTCTCGTAACCTACCCGGAGGCGGCGTGCATCGGCGGCGGACAGTTCGCCGACCTGCACCTGTCGGTCGAGTTCGACGAGGTCCCGCAGCGCCTGATCCCGGCGCTCCACATAGTGGTCGCGCTGCGTCGTCACGGTTCGTCGTCCTCTGGCTCGCGATCCCGGTAGGCGTCGAGCGCCGCGGCAACGCGCTGGCGTTCGGCATCGGATAACTGGTCTGGGTCGGCGGCGCCGACCTTACCCCGGGTGAGCAACACGAGCACGCCGCCGCCAGCCGCGGCGAGCGGAAGCAGCCACAGCAGCAGTGTCTGTCCGGCGAACGGCGGGTCGAGCAACACCCATTGGCCGTATCGCTGAGTGAAGTAGCCGAAGATCTCCTCATCGGTGCGTCCGGCCGCCACCTGTTCCGCGACGATCTGGCGCATGCCCGCAGCGGTCTGGGACGGCGACTCTGCCACGGACACGGACTTGCAGGTCGGGCAGCGCAGGCGCTGCTCGATCGCATAGGCACGATCCCCGGGTGACTGGTTGCCAGCCAACAGCCCCACCGCCGCGATGGCCAGCAGAGCAAGGGTGACGGCGGCGAACACCCACTGCGACACCTTCCTAGTCATGGGCACCCTGCCTACTCATCCGGTGCTCCTCCAACCGCACGGCCTCTGGGCGCCGGCGTGCTCCGCCAGCGAGCGCCCAGACACCGCCCACCATGACGGTGAGGCCGCCTGTCCATAGCAACCACATGTAGGGGTAGCGGTAGAGGTTGATTGTGACCTGGTCCGGCCCCAAACTCGACAACGCCACGTAGATGTCCCGGGTGGGGGTGGTCCAGACGGATGGAGTGGCCACGGCCTGCACCTGGTTGTTGAACTGGGTCAGGGCTGGCTTGGCGCGGAAGACCACGTCCCCGTCGGCCGCGAAGACGATCTCGGCGATGTTGGAGCTGCGGTCGCCGCTGGGCACCAGCGTGTTTCCCTCATAGCTGAGCGTGTAGCCATCGAACTGGGTCGACTCGCCGACGCCGAGCGAGACGCTTGCCCGCTCGGCGAGCGTGCCGGACGTTGCAATGGCCAGGGCAACGAGCGCGAGCCCGATGTGCGCCACCTGGCCGCCCCAGTACCCGTGTTGCCTTCTGACCAGGCGCCAGATCGACTGCGGCCGCGGGTCTGGTGCGTTCGTCACGAGTTCCTGCACTGTCCCGCTCACCATCGCAGTCACGAGGAACGCGACGAGCACGACGCTCACCTCGCGCAGGCCCGCAAGGACGAGGGCGGCGGACACGGCAGCGCCAAGCAGCAGCGGCAGGCGCAGCCGCTGCCACATTACGGCACCCCCGGCCCGGCGGTAGGGCATGAAGGGCCCGATGCCCATCGCCAGGAGCAGCGCGAACGACAACGGCACCGCCATGCGGTCGAAGAAGGGCCGACCCACGGACACCTGAGCACCGCTGAAGGCTTCGACGAACACCGGGTAGATGGTGCCGAGGAGCACCACGAAGGCGAACACGCTCAGGATCACGTTGTTGGTGAGAAACGCGCCCTCCCGACTGAGGATCGATTCTGGGCGGCGGTTCGACGCCAACTGTTCGCCGCGCAACGCGAAGAGCGTGAACCCCACGCCGACGACGATCACCAGGAATCCGAGCAGGGCCGGGCCGACGCCGGACTGGGTGAAACTGTGCACCGACGCAATCACCGAAGACCGGGTCAGCAGGGTCGCGAGGATGGTCATCGAGAACGTCGCCAACACCAGCACGAAGTTCCACGCCTGCAGCATTCCGCGTTTGACCTGAAGGGCGGAGGAATGGATGAATGCCGTGGCGAGTAGCCACGGGATCAACGCGGCATTTTCCACCGGGTCCCACGCCCAGAAGCCTCCCCAGCCGAGCACCTCGTACGACCACCAGGCGCCATAGACGAGGCCGCCGGTGAGGAACGTCCAGGCGACAAGATTGGAACGGCGCGTGCGACGTAGCCAATCCACGCCACCTTGCCGAAGCATCAGCGCCGACATCGCGAACGCGAAGGGCACGGTGAACCCGACCAGACCGAGGTACAGCATCGGCGGGTGGATGAGCACCATGAAGTGGTTTTGCAGGATGGGGTTCGGGCCGGGCCCGTCCGTCGGCGGGTTGGAGAGGATCTCGAAGGGGTTGGCGACGGTTGCGACAAGCCCAAAGAAGAACGCGGCGACCAGACCCATGACGGCCAACGCTCCGGTGCCGAGCCGATCCTGCATGTCCCGGACCTGCCGCAAAACTGCCGCTGTGAACCCGGCGAGCACCAGCGTCCACAAGACGATGCTGCCCGACAGTGCCGACCACGCCGTCGAGATCTTGAACAGCAGTGGTGTTGCCCGTGCGGAGTTCTCGGCGACGTACGAGACGGAAAAGTCGTCGGTGAGGAGCGCGACCTGCAACGCGCCGAATGCCACCACGGAACCGAACACCATCCCGCCGACGGCGAGTTTGAGCGCCGCGCGGGGCACCCCCTGTGGCCGACGCTGGGCCTGCCAGCCGAGGATCACGAGCGACACGGAACACGCCAGGGCGATCACGGTTGCGGTCCAACCGGCGGCGGCGATCATGGGCTCACCTCACGGGCCGCGCTCGCGGTGTCGGGTTCCGGCGTCCGGTACTCCTCGTCGTGTTTGATGATCATCGTGTCCGCATAGAAGGCGTTCCCGTTCCAGGCGCCCTCGACGATCGCCCCGACCCCGGGGGCGAACAACTGCTCGGGGATACCCGCGTAGACCACGGGTACCGCCGCACCACTGTCGGTCAGCGTGAACCGCACCTCGTTGTCGGTCCGGATCACGCTGCCGTCCTCGACGAGCCCGCCCAGACGGAACCGTTGGCCGGGATTCGTGTCGGCACGCTGATCCACCGCCTCGGTGGGGGTGAGGTAGTACACCAGGTTCTGATTGAGGTTTCCGAACAGCAAGAAGCCCGTCAGGACGGCAATTACCCCGACCACGGGGATGACGATGGCGCGGTACTTCATCGCAACCGCTCCAGTTGACGACGCACGGCGGCCCGGCGCCGCCGCATCAGCAGGAAGTACGCGATGAGCGACCCGTAGGTGACGGTGAAGCCCACGGCGACCCACGACCATTCAGACACTGTTCGACGCCCCTTTCAGGTGAGGTGGTTCGATCGCGGCGCCCGCGAGTTCACGGTCCTGCGCGACCGTGGCATCCTCGAGTGCCTCCTCGTCGACGGCCATGTCGATCCGCCGCATGAGCAGCCAAAGCCCCATGAGGGTGAAGCCGAGCAGGTTGATCCCGAGTACGAGCAGCATGGTGTGGTCGATGGTGGGATCCCCGGGGCGCAGTACCGTCGGTGGTTGGTGGAGGGTGCGCCACCACAGCACGGAGAAGTGCACGATGGGTACCATCGCGATTGCCAGAATCCCGAACACCGCCGAGCGTCGGGCGCGGTCGGTGCGCTCCGGTACCGCTCGGCGTAGCGCGAGGTAGCCGATGTAGATGAAGAACAACAGGGCGGTGCTGACCAGGCGGGCGTCCCAGGTCCACCACACCCCCCATACCGGTTTGCCCCAAATGGAGCCGAGCACCAGCGTCAGCCCTGTGAAGAACACACCGACCTCTGCGGCTGCCGCGGCGAGCCTGTCGTATGCCTGCTTGCGTCGCCATAGCCAGCCGACGCTACCCACCAGTGTCACCAGGAACGCGGCATAGGCGAGCCATGCCGCGGGAACATGCACGTACATCAGTTTTTGCAGATTTCCCTGCAACCGGTCGGGGGGCGCCAGTAGCGCGGAGACCAGACCAGTGGCCATCACGATGAGCGCCGCCGAGGGAAGCACCTGGCGTGCGAGCCCGTGCGAACGAATTGTCATGTGCCCTCCTCGAGCAGCCGACCGGCGAACAGCAACGCCAGGAACAGAACGAGATCCACGATCACCATCAGTATCAGCCACGGCACAGGGGAACGCCCGGATGCGGTCGCCGCCATGCTCTGGGTGGCCCCCAACAGTAGGGGAAGGGCGAGGGGCACGATGAGCAGCGGCCCGAGTGAGTTGCGCACGCTGAGTTGACACACCAGGGCGTCGGCGATGACCCCGAGCATTCCCAACCCGACGGCGACGGCGGGCAGGGCCGCGACCAGCCAGGGCCAACCCCCGAGGTTGGGGTCGTACAGCATCACCGTCACGGGTGCTAGCACGGCGCCAAGGCCGAACACGAGCACACCGGTGGCCATCGCGTTGCCAGCCAACTGGACCGGTCCGGGCACACCAGCCAGGAGCAACACCCTGGATTGCGCGGGCGTTTGCAGGGAACTTTGTCGCAGAGTGACGAGTACGCCGAACAGCAGGAGCACCACCCAATACATGCCCGGTCCGATCTGCCTCAGCAACGGCAATTCGGTGCCGACGGCGATCGGGATGATCAGCAGGGCCACGGCGCCGAAGGGGGTGATGACCAGCATCGACTCACCGGAACGCCGGTCGACGAGCAGGCTCTTACGTGCCACCGCGGTGGCCGT
>JASBTB010000064.1 GCA_030148645.1 Demequina sp.
CCGCACTCATGGCTGCGGGCGTCACGCTCACCAAGGCGTGGGGACTCGCGATTGAGCCGCTCACGCTCACCGGCTGGCAGTTGACCGCCGGCGGTATCTTCCTGCTTCCCATCGCGGCCATCGAGGGACTTCCCGACGCGCTTCTCACCCTCACCAACGTGGCCGGGTACCTCTGGCTCGGCCTCGTGGGCACCGTGGTGGCGTATTCGCTGTGGTTCCGCGGCATCGGTCGCCTACCTGCCTCGGTGGTCACCTTCTTGTCACTGCTCGCCGCCGTCACTGCTGCCGGCATCGGTTGGATACTCCTTGGACAGTCGCTGAGCCCCTGGCAAGTGGCGGGTGCCGTGCTGGCACTCGGGGCCGTCGTGACCGCGGCTCTCACCAGCGCCTCGCACAGCGCAGGCGACGTCCACGTGCCGGGGTCCAGTGTGCATGCCCACGCTGAGCGCGAAGACTCTCCCTATGGCACTGACCGACACGGTGCTTGAACTCGCGCGTGGCTTCTGGGCGTCGTCGAGCACCACGGCCTCCCACGACACCCGCATGTCGGACAAGGTCCTCTGGTCCACAACCAGAGCGAAGTGGCTCAGATAGTCGCGTCCAGATCCCTAGGTGGCTGTGGTCCCACCCGCGAGGTACGCCTCAAGCACCTGCGCAACTCCGTCCTCGCTCACGGAAGCCGTGCTATGGGTGGCCACCGCTAGCACGTCCGCGTGAGCATTCGCCACCGCATAGGACGTTCCGGCCCACTCCAGCATCGGGAGGTCGTTCGGGGCATCGCCAAAGGCGACCACGTCCGCCGCGGCGATTCCGAATCGCTCGGCCTGGCGCGCGAGTCCGAACGCCTTGGTCACACCCAAGGGTGCCAGTTCGATGAGCGGCGCCACGCTCGAACTGTGCGAGGCCTCGAGCAGCCCTTCGCACAAGGGCAGCGCCACTGCGAGCAGGTCGTCCGCGAGTGCCTCGTGCACGAGCGCCAACAGCTTGAACACGCTACCGTCGCGCACCGCCGGAAGCTCCTCGAGAGGGGCCACCGCGTGCGGCGCGAGGTTCTGCTCGTTCACTGGGAAGCCCGGCTCGCGCGAAAATCCGTGCGGCGACTCGATGGCGAAGACCACGCCTGGCAGGGCCGCACGCAGGCGGGCTGCGACCAGCAGCAGGGTCTCGGTCGGCACACCCACCGCGTCGACAATCGCCCGCTCGCCCATGTCGTACACGACGGCGCCGTTGCCACACACCGCCAGCCCATCGACGCCAAGGGACGATGCGATGGCGTCCACCCACCGTGGCGGACGGGCGGTCACGAGCACCAGCGCAATGCCAGCGGGCCCAAGGGCCGCGAGCGCTGCACGCGTGCGGTCCGAGAACTGTCCAGAGGGGGGAAGGATGGTGCCATCGATGTCGGTGCCCACGAGTTTCACGTGAGCCAGGGTACGTGCCGCCGGGTGTTCGTGAGTGGGACGCCGGGCCGCGACCGCCGCTCATGCGCTGCGGCATATCCCCAGCGGGTCAGGCGGCCGCACGACGTCGCGTCGGCACCGCAAACCCACGCCGGACCGCGTGGTCGTGCGGGCACGGTGCAGGCGCACGTCGATCTGCGGTGCTCCCGCGACGCAGCCGCGACACAAACTCTGACACCGGGGGGCACGCCCCGTAGCCTAGGCACATGACCACGCCACGCATTCGCCCCGCCACCCCAGCCGACGAACCGCAGATAGCACGTGTCTGCCTGCTTACGGGTGCCGACGGCGGTGACGCCGAGGGCCGCTTCGGGGACGACACGGTACTCGCGGACGTCTTTGCCCTGCCCTACCTGCACGGCCCATCGTGCGTGGCGTGGGTGGTCGACATCGGCGGCAAGATCGGCGGCTACGTGGTGGCCGCCACGGACACGCACGCCTTTCAGCAGTGGTTCACCAGCCAGTGGTGGCCCACTCGTGGACCGCTGCACACCCTCAAGACCCCGGACGATGCCTGGCTGCTGCCGGAGGCCGCGGACCCCACGCGGTGCCTTTCCGATGCCGTCGCGGACTACCCCGCGCACCTTCACATCGACCTGCTTCCGGAACTTCAAGGCGCCGGTTGGGGCAGGCGTTTGATCGACACGCTCTTGGCGCAATTGTCCGAACAGGGCGTTCAGGGAGTGCACCTGGTGGCACCGCGAGCCAACGAGCCCGCGCAGGCGTTCTACCCCAAGGTGGGCTTCGTTCGCATCGGCGAGGACGACAAGAACGTCACGTACGCGCGATCGACGACGCCCGCGAGCCACACGTCGTAATATTTGCGCATGGCGAACGTCACGGTGCCGACCGCGCAGAGTCCAGCCGAGTTCCTTGCCGCGGTGGAAGGCGCACAGCGCAGGCGAGACGGTGAGCGGCTGTTGGCTCTCATGGCGGAGGTGACGGGCGCCATCCCGCTCATGTGGGGCACCAGCATGGTTGGCTTTGGCACCTACCGGTACTGCTATCCAAGCGGTCGCAGGGGAGAGTTCTTCAGGGTCGGCTTCTCTCCGCGCAAGTCCGCCCTGTCGCTCTACGGACTCAAGGACGACGAACGTGCGGAGGCGATGCTGGCCGATCTCGGTCCGCACACCGCGGGTGTGGGTTGCGTGTACGTCAAGAGCGTCGACTCGGTGGATGAGTCGGTGCTGCGTGCGCTCGTGCGGCGCGGCTTCGAGCGACCCAAGTTGCACGAGGCGTGACGCGCGGGCGCTACCCGCCTAGAGTTCCTTGCGGTACCAGCGGTCGGCGTGGGGCTCGCCGTTGAAGTCCGGCACTTGCCGGTACCCGCGCGACTCGTAGAGTTGGCCCGCGGCGGCCAGCACAGAGTGGGTGTCGAGCGTGACGGCTGGCGAACCCGCCGCGACGGCGAGCGCCTCTAGCCGGTCCAGTATGAGCCCGGCCACGCCCAGGCCGCGCGCCGATTGCGCCACCCACATGCGCTTGAGGAACGCCGGCTCGCCTGCGGGAAGTTTCACACCGCCGCACCCGACAGGCTGTCCGTGCAGCCGTGCCACCAGGAACGTTCCGCGGGGCGGGGTCAGGTCACCGGCTCCGACGACGACGGCCTTGGCGGGGTCGTAGCCCGAATCGAAGAGGGCGTCGAGCTCGGCGAAGAACTGGCCGACGCACCATTGCGCGTCCCGCGACTGAGGGTCCGCCGCATCGATCGTGAGGTGTCGCCGGGTGAGGGCGCGCGTGAGGGTGCGGGCGGCCGCCTCTACTTGAGCGACTTCGCTTGCGGTGAAGCCATCGAGTGTGGCCTGCGCGGCGGCGTCGCTGAGCTGATCGAGCAGGGCCGCCTCCGCCGCTCCAGAGACCGTGCGTGATGCCACCTTGGCCCGGGCATCGTCCGGGCTGGGCCGCACCTGGACCAAACCCTCAACCTCAAGAGACCGGAGTAGCCGGGATGTGTAGCCCGCATCCAGGCCGAGCCGTTCTCGCAACGCGGCCACCGCGACTGGTCCGTCGCCCATGTCCCACACCAGGCGGGAGGCTCCCAGCGCTCGCCCGCGTCCCAGGAAGTCGCCCTGAAGCGCGCCCGCCTCGCGCATGACCACGCGGTGGAACTGGCGGAAGGTCTGGACGTGACGATCCGGCATATCGCCGACTGTAGTCAACGATCCATGGTGGCGCTCACTCACGCCCATCGAGAAGCGACCCACACTCGTCAACCACGAGAGTATCGCCGGGACGTGTCTGCTCGAGCCCGCGCCAGCGAAACCTGGGCCCCAAGGCCCTGAGTCCCGGGGACGCAGGTCCCTGGGATCGTGGCCCGCAGGCTCCTACCGTGACAAGTGGTGCACAGAGAACACCCGACCGCCCCACGGTCGACGGCAGCACGTCCCGCGACCATGCGTCGTGCCATCTCACTGACGACGGAGTCGGAGGATCTCGTGGGCGACATGGCACAGTCGGAACGTGTGACGGTCACGGTCAACGATCGTCAGATCGAGGTGCAGGCGGGCCTGACCATCCTCCAGGCGCTCGGCAACGAGGGCATCGATATCCCGTCGCTGTGCAACGACGTACGCCTCAAACGCGCCAACGGCAACTGCGGCCTGTGCGTGGTCGAGGTCGGCGAAGACTCGCCGCGCGACGTCAAAGCCTGCATCACCCCCATCACGGCGGGCATGGCCGTGAAGACCCATACCGACCGGCTCAAGGCCTACCGCACAGTGCGGCTCGAGCAATTGCTGTGCGACCACAACGCCGACTGCGTGGCCCCCTGCGTGCAGACATGCCCCGCCAACATCGACATTCAGACCTACCTGCAACACGTGGCGAACGGCAACTTCGAGGCCGCCATTCACGTCATCAAGGACCGCAACCCATTCCCGTCGGCATGCGGTCGGGTGTGTCCTCACCCCTGTGAGACCGAATGCCGCCGCAACCTCGTGGACGAGCCGGTCTCGATCAACGCCGTCAAACGCTTTGCCGCCGACTGGGACATGGCGCGCAAACACCCGTGGCGGCCCCACGTGGCCACGCACACCGGCAAGCGCGTCGCCGTCGTCGGGGCCGGTCCCTCCGGCTTGAGCGCCGCCAACTACCTCGCGATCGCCGGCGACGGCGTCACCGTGTTCGAGAACCAGCCGGAACCGGGCGGCATGATGCGCTACGGCATCCCCGAGTACCGTCTGCCCAAGGCAACGCTCGACAAGGAGATCACGCTCATCGAGTCGTTGGGCGTCAACATCGTGTGCAACCGCGGCCTCGGCACCCACATCACCCTGGAAGAACTCAAGCGCGACTTCGATGCGGTGTACTTGGCGATCGGCTCCTGGCGGGCCACCCCGCTCGGGATCGATGGCGACAACGTCGAAGGCGTCGAGTTGGGCATCGACTACTTGCGTCACGTCACCAAGGGCAACGACGCCCCGGTGGGCGACACCGTCATCGTCATCGGGGGCGGAAACACGGCAATCGACTGCGCACGCGCCGCGCTGCGCAAGGGCGCCAAGGAGGTCAAACTCGTTTACCGCCGCACGCGGGAGGAAATGCCCGCCCAGGCGGTCGAGGTGGAGCAGGCGCTGCGCGAGGGCGTCCAGATGGTGTTCCTCGCAGCACCACAGGGCATTACGCAAGCGGGCAACGCACTCAAGGCGCTCCACTGCATGCGGATGGAACTGGGGGAGCCCGACCGCTCCGGCCGGCGCCGTCCCGTGCCCGTCGAGGGCTCCAACTTTGTGATCGAGGCCGACACGATCATCGGCGCGATTGGCCAGAACACCGACACGGGCTTCCTGTACAACGACCTGCCGGTGCGCCTGGACAAGTGGGGCAACATCGAGATCAACGGCTTTTCTATGCAGACCTCCGAATCGAAGATCTTCTCGGGCGGTGACTGCGTGACCGGCCCCGCCACCGTGGTGCAAGCCATCGGCGCCGGACGACGCGCGGCAGAGGCCATCCACGAGTTCGTCACCCACGGCTACGTCAAACCCAGCCATGAGGACTACGCGTGCTCCCGCGGTTCACTGGAGGACATTCCACAGGCGGAGTTCGAGCGTTTCCCGTCGCTCGCGCGGGCCGCAATGGCCGAGTTGGAGGTGGAAGACCGGATCGGAGGCTTCCCGGAGGTTGAGTTGGGTCTCACCGAGGAGCAGGCCCGAGCAGAGGCGGCACGATGCCTGACCTGCGGCTGCTCCGCGCAGAACAGTTGCGCGCTGCGCAGGCAGGCAACCGAACACGAGGTGACCTTCAAGCCCACACTGCACGTGCGGCCACACACCCCGATCGTGCGCGAACACCAGTTCATCGTCCGCGACCACAACAAGTGCATCTCGTGTGGGCTGTGTGTGGCCGCCTGCTCCGAGATCATGGGTCCCGGTGTGCTGGCCTTCCAGTTCCGCGAGGGACAACTGCAGGTGCGCACCTCCACGGGCGAGCCGCTCAACATGACCGACTGTGTCTCGTGCGGCCAGTGCGTACGCGCCTGCCCCACCGGCGCGCTCGACTATGAGCGAGAGCGTGGAGACGTGTTCACGGCGATCAACGATCCCACGAAGGTCGTTGTCGGCTTCGTCGCTCCCGCCGTGCGCGCACACATCGCCAAGGAGTACGGCCTGCCTCACGCCGAGGCGGCGCCGTTTATCGCGGGCATGATGCGTGGCATCGGATTCGACAAGATCTTCGACTTCGTGTTTGCAGCCGACCTCACGATCATGGAGGAGACCACCGAGTTCTTCGGTCGCCTCAAGGGCAAGGGCCGACTGCCTCTGTACACGTCGTGCTGTCCCGGCTGGGTCAACTATGCGGAGCGCCGCTATCCCGGCATGATTCCTCACCTGTCGAGCTGCAAGTCGCCTCAGCAGATGATGGGGTCGACAGTGAAGGCGCACTTCGCGAAGCGTGAGGGCATCGACCTCGACGACCTGTACGTCGTCTCGATCGTGCCGTGCATGGCCAAGAAGTCTGAGGCCGCGCGACCCGAGTTTGCCCCCGACGGCATCCGCGACGTCGATGCGGTCCTCACCACGACGGAGTTCCTCGAGATGGCACAGATGTTGCGTCTCGGGAGGGAGGACGTCGTACCCGCGCAGTTCGACCTGCCGTACAGGCAGGTCTCCGGCGCTGGCGTGCTGTTCGGTTCGTCCGGTGGGGTGGCGGAGGCCGCGACCCGCATGGCGGTCGCACAGCTGACGGGGGAACCGCTGCACACCCGGCTCGATTTTGTGCCAGTCGAGGGCCACCCGTACGTGAGGGTCGCCACCGTCGAGGCGCCCGGGCGGACGCTCCGTGTCGCGGCGATCTCCGGCCTGGGCAACGCCGACCCGATCATCCAGAAACTACTCGCGGGCGACGACATGGGATTTGATCTGGTCGAGATCATGGCCTGCCCCGGTGGTTGCATCAACGGCGCTGGCCACCCCAAGCCCCTCCATCAAGGGGAGAGCGGACTGCGCGAACTGGTGCTGTCCACCATCGATCAGGACATGGCCCTCAAGGACTCGCACCGCAACCCCGACATTCTGCGCCTGTACGAGGACTTCTACGGCGAGCCCAATTCACCCCTTGCGCACCACCTCCTGCACACCTCCTATACACCGTTTCGCGCGGACGTGGTGAAGCAGTCATGAGCACCGCGACGCGCGCGACACGGCGCCGCTGCCTGCTGGCCATCGGCGCTTTGGTGACGGCCGCCGCCCTGGCCGGTTGTGCATCGTCCGGTGCCAGAGTCACGCCCCCCACCGTGGCGGTCACCCAGGCCGCCGCGTCTGCTCAGGTGCCGATCCCGGTGACCATCTCGATCGCCTCCCTCAAAGGCCCGACCACGATGGGTCTCGTCGGTGTCATGGACGACGTCGCACGGGGTCGCGCCACCCAGGACTACCAGGTGACGATGTATGGCTCGCCCGACGAGGTGGTGCCGCTGATTGCCCAAGGCAGCATCGACGTCGCGCTGCTCCCGTCCAACCTTGCAGCGGTGCTCTACAACAAGACCAAGGGCTCCGACGCGCAGATATCCGTGGTGGCCATCAACACGCTCGGCGTCCTCAACATCGTCGAGTCGGGCGACTCGATTCGCTCGATGGCCGACCTGAACGGTCGCACGATCTACGCAACCGGCAAGGGCGCATCGCCTGAGTACGTACTCACCTACTTGCTCACGCAGGCGGGTCTCACGCCTGGCGTCGACGTCACCGTGGAGTACCTGTCGGAACACACCGAGGTGGTGGCCCAACTCACCAGGACGCCCGGTTCGATCGGAATCCTGCCGCAACCCTTCGTGACGATCGCCGAAGCGAAGGCCCCCGAGTTGCGGGTGGCCCTCGACCTCACCGACGAGTGGGCCGACGTGTCCCCCGAGTCGCAACTCATCACCGGTGTGGCGGTGGTGCGCAACGCGTTCGCGAACGAGAATCCGGACGCCGTCGCGCAGTTCCTCGCGGACTATGAGGCCTCGAGCACCTGGGTCAACGCGAGCCCCGCCGACGCGGCGCCGCTGATCGTCGACGCTGGCATCGTGCCGACTGTGGCGCTTGCCGAGGAGTCCATCCCGCGCGCCAACATCACCTTTGTGGACGGCGAGCAGATGAAGACGTGGCTCGGTGGATACCTGCAGGTGCTGTTCGAGGCCGACCCCAAGTCGGTGGGAGGAAGCATGCCGGGAGATGACTTCTACTACGGCGGTTAGCGGCGAGGCGGTCCTGCGCGTCAAGCGTGCCGGACGGCCCCTCGTGGCCGCTGTGTGGTGGGTGGCGGTGTGGCAGTTTGCCGCGTGGAGCGTCCAGAAGGAGTTTCTGCTGGCCTCTCCGTGGGCCGTGGTCACACGTCTTGCCGAACTCGTGTTCACAGCCGGCTTTTGGGGCACCGTAGGCTGGTCGCTCACCCGGATCGTCATCGGCTTCGCTGCCGCCGCAGTCGTGGGCACCCTCGCTGCGGCGCTCGCCGCCGCATCTCGGGTGGTCGACAACGCGCTCTCCCCCCTCATCGTGACCATCCGCAGTGCCCCTGTGGTGAGCTTCATCATCCTGCTGCTGCTGTGGACCGACAGCAGCAGGCTGTCCGCAATCGTCAGCTTTCTCATGGTGCTTCCAGTGATGTATGCCAACGTCCTCGAGGGCATCAGGCACCGAGATCGCACCCTGCTTGAGGCGGCGCGCGTGTTCCGCGTGCCCTTCACGCGTCGCGTGCGCACCATCGACGTTCCCGGCGTGCTGCCGTTTTTCGCCGCCGCGTGCCGCATCGGCATCGGACTCGCCTGGAAGAGTGGTGTCACAGCCGAGGTCATCGGCGTGGCCGACGGCAGCATCGGCGAACGACTGTACGAGGCAAAACTGTTCCTCAGTTCCGAGGATCTCTTTGCGTGGACCCTCGTGATCGTGACATTGAGCATGCTGTGCGAGACTGCGGTCCTGCACCTGTTGCGACGCGTCCCTGGTCGCATGGAAGCCGGTGCCTCATGACGCCCGAACCCATTGAGATGCGCTCCGTGACCAAGCGATACGGCAACCACGTGGTGTTCGCGGGCGTGGACCTCACCCTTCAGGCTGGCACTGTGACCGCCCTGACGGGGCCCAACGGCGTCGGCAAGACCACGGTGGGGCGCCTGCTACTGGGCCTTGAGGCTCCCGACTCGGGGCACGTCACGGGGATCGCTCGACTACGGCGCGCCGCGGTGTTTCAGGAGGACAGGCTGTGTGCGCACCTCGATGCGGTCGCCAACGTCACTCTGGTGCTTGAACGCCAGCGGCGAGCCGTGGTCGGGCAGGAACTCGCCCGCGCGGGACTTCATGCCGGCGACCTGTCCAAGCCGGTACGCGAACTCTCGGGGGGCCAGCGTCGGCGCGTGGCCATCGTGCGGGCACTCGCGGTGGCGGCCGATCTTGTGGTACTCGACGAACCGTTTACCGGCCTGGATACCAGCACCAAGCCTGCAGTGATGGAGTATGTGCGCGAACGCCTGGCTGGTCGGACGGCCGTGCTGATCACGCACGACGCCGCCGAGGCCACCTATTTCGCCGACCGCATCGTCCGCCTGCCCCTGTAGCGCTCACCCCGCCCTCGGGGACTCCCCGACACTGCGAACCGAATCCGGCCGCGACACGCTGACGCGGACGACCGTAAGGCACCGATACTCGGGGTGTCGCAGCCGGATTCGGTTCGCAGTGGCGGGGTGGCGCGGTGACGGGATACGGGGATGCCGCAGGACCTTAGCGGCAAGGAATGTCGGAGCACAGGCGTACCGTTCCATGTCAGGAATGAAAAACACCTTCAGTTCGCTCGCGATCCCCAACTACCGGCTCTGGTTCGCCAGCGCTCTGGTGTCGAACCTGGGCACCTGGATGCAGCGCATCGCCCAGGACTGGCTGGTGTTGACGGTTCTCACGCGCGACTCGGGTGTGGCGGTGGGCATCACCACCGGCTTGCAGTTCCTGCCCTTCCTGCTGCTCGGCCCGTTCACTGGCGTCGTCACCGATCGGGTTGACCACCGCAAGATGCTGATGGTGACCCAATCGTCGGCGGGGGCTTTGGGCGTGGGCCTTGGTGCGCTGGTGTTGTCGGGGAACGCTCAACTGATCCATGTCTACGCCTTCGCCCTGGCGCTCGGCCTGGTGAGCGCGTTCGACGCCCCGGCACGGCAGACGTTCGTGGGCGACCTGGTGCCGCGCAAGCAACTGGCCAACGCGGTCGGGCTCAACTCGGCGTCGTTCAACGCGGCGAGGCTCATCGGACCGGGCGCGTCCGGTCTCCTCATCGCGGCCGTTGGCACCGGCTGGGTCTTCATCGTCAACGGGGCCACCTTCGCCGCTACCATCGTGGCGCTGGCGCTGATGCGCACGGCGCAACTTCACCCCCAAGAGCGTGCACAGCGTTCGCCTGGCCAGGTGCTCGACGGATTGCGCTACGTGCGCGGGAGGCGCGACCTCGTGGTCATCTTCGTGGTCGTGAGCGTGGTCTCCACGTTTGGCCTCAACTTTCAACTCACGAGTGCGATGATGGCACGCATCGAGTTTGGGCGTGGTCCAGAGGACTACGGGATCCTCGGTTCCATCCTCGCGATCGGGTCGCTCACTGGTGCCGTGATGGCAGCGCGCCGCAAGGAAGCATCTGCGAGGCTGGTTGTCCTGTCTGCCGCAGGATTCGCGGCCGCCAGTGGTGTCATGGCCGTCATGCCGACCTACTGGGCCTATGCGCTGTCGGGAATTCCGGTGGGCTTCGCGGCCCTCACCATGCTTACCTCGGCGAACGCGAGCGTCCAAACCACCACGCCGCCGCACATGAGGGGCCGCGTCATGGCGCTCTACATGATGGTGCTCATGGGCGCCACTCCCCTAGGCTCGCCAGCGGTGGGGTGGGTGGGAGAGCAACTCGGCCCCCGCCTTGCGATTGCCGTAGGGTCTGTGGCCACCGGAGTAGTGGTGGTTGCTGTGGTGGTCAGAGCGGTGACCAGGGGAAGGCTCGACGTGGCCTTCTCGCCGCGGCGACCATTCCTGAAGGTCACCACGATCCCCGAGGTGCAGTATCCGGACCCCTAAAGGTCGCGCGTACCTGCGCTTGGAGGCTTCGGCGGATTGCCCGCCCGGTCCTGATGGATCTCGCGGTGCGTGGTACGGGTGCTCTGTGCGTTGACGATCAGCGAGATGATGATCGCGACCGCACCGGAGATCATGCTGATCCAGCCCACCGCGTCCAGATTCACTGCCTCCACCGTCACGTTGACGGCGAAGGTGAGCACAGCGCCCACCACAATCAAGAAGATGCCGCTACCGATCGCCATGAGTCTCTCCTGTCTTTCGGTCGTGCAAGAATCGCTCGGCCGGTGCGCCAAGCATGTCCCGACCCGAGAGGGGTCGGTAGTGGAACGCGGGGCGATCATTTCGCATTCCGCGATCGGGGCGCGCGAGGTGCACGGGGATCCTCGCGCGCCTCGGCCTCAGCGCGGCCCGGCCACGCTACCCTCGCCCGTATGTCTGGGCACAACTTCCTGATCAAGCAGCGCTTCGCCCCCATGGTCAACCGATACGAGATTTGGAGTGTCGACGCACGGTGGCAGCCCACCGCCATGCTCGGTTTTGCCCAGCAGAAGCGCATGAAGTTGCGCGAGGAGGTGACCTTCTACACAGATGACTCCAAGCGCACCGTGCTCTTCACGTTCAAGGCGCGCAACGTGCTCGATATCAGGTCGGTGGTGGACGTGTACGACGGTGCGGGGCGCACCATCGGCGAGTTCCACAAGGACTTCGCGGCCTCGTTGCTCAACTCCACGTGGCTGATAGATCAAGCTGGCCAGCCTCAGGTCCGAGGGCAGGAGAAGTCGCCTCTCTACGCGGTCATCCGCCGCTTCACGGACCTGGCTTTCATCCCCTACGACTTCGTGTTCTTCGCTCAGGAACGCCCGGTGATGGAGATCGTGCGCAAGTGGGGCTTGCGCGACACCTACCGGTGCACCGTGACGGCCGAGGAGTACGACCCACGGCTGCTCCAGGCGGTCGCCGTGGCTCTTGATGCGCTGCAGAACCGCTAGTCCGTGACCCTCGCGACACGGCTAAGCAGCAGATCAGGGCAGCCGGCGGTCCCGTCAGCCACAATGTCACCATGACTCACATCGTCTCCCTGAAGAACGATTACTGGCACGTGGGGCTCGTGCCCACCACCGGGGGCTCCTTGGCCTTCGGTCGCGTAGCGGTGAGGGGTCAATGGGTGGACGTGCTCCGCCCGACCCCGGCCGACGCTCTCGCCGACGTCTGGTCCTCCGCGTCGTTCCCGTTGGTTCCGTGGTCGAACCGGATTCGGGGCGGGGTGTTTCGCTGGGCAGGCAAGGACTACCAGTTGCACATCAACTTCGAGGACGGCACAGCAATCCACGGCACGGGCATCGAATTTCCCTGGTCGGTCGTGGCACGGACACCTACGTCGGTGACGACGGAGTTCGTGTCTCGGTCCGCGTATGGTGTCAACTTCCCCTGGCCGTTCACGGCACGTTTCACATACGACCTGGACGCTGAGCGCTTCACCTGGCACATGGAGATCACGAACGACGCGCACGAGACCTTCCCCGCAGGGCTCGGCCATCACCCCTATTTTGTGCGCGAGTTGACCGCTCCGGGGCTGATAAGCGGTGAGCCGACGCGCCTTCAGATCAACTGCGTCGCCTCCTACCCCGTGGTGGGGTGCCTGCCGACCGGCCCCGCCGAGGACGTGTCGGGGAGGCTGGATTTCCGCACCATGAAGCCTCTGGGCACAGAGTTCATGGACGGCTGTTTCACGGGCCGCACCTCGTCGACCCTGGCGAGTATCGACTACCCGGGCGCGCTCACGGTCGACATCGAAGCCGGTGCGCTCTTGGAGCACGCCGTGGTGTACCTGCCCGCCAACGTCCCGTACTTCGCGGTCGAGCCAGTGACCAACTGCAACGACGGTTTCAACCTCGCGGCCGCCGGCGCGGAGGGAACCGGGGTGTTCCTGGTGCAGCCGGGCGAGTCCCGATCCACCGCCTTCACGCTCGTGGCCCAGCCTCACGCTTGACGGCGCGGTACCACCGTGGGCCTAAGATGGATAGCGCGCCGATAGCGCACGCGGGTGTAGTTCAATGGCAGAACTTCAGCTTCCCAAGCTGATAGCGCGGGTTCGATTCCCGTCACCCGCTCTTTTCCGTCACACACCCGCGGCGTCGCGTTTCCGTACGAGTCCCCGCCGCAATACCGTGGCTATTGCGCGCGAACGTCGGTGAGCGCCGTTGCACGACGCTCACACCCGGCTCCCGACAGATGACGTTCGTGAGACTGTCGGGTCGCCATCTCGTGCGCTGTCAGTGGAACCAGGCGCCCCCGTTGACGTCGAGCACGATTCCCGTGCAGAACGCACCCTCTGGCGAGGCGAGGAAGCGCACCGCCGCGGCGATGTCGTCGGGCGTCCCTGCACGGCCGAGCGGGGTGCCCGCGATGGCCGCACGCTGGCCTGCCTCGGGAGTGAAGCGCTCGTGAAACGGTGTATCGCCAACGAACCCCGGGGCCACACAATTGACAGTGATGCCGCGCGGTCCCAGCTCCTTCGCAAGTGCGCGCGTGAAGCCGTCGACGCCAGCCTTCGCGGCGGCGTAGGCAACTGCACCCGCTCCGCCGCCGTTTTGGGCGGCGAGAGAGCCGACCGCGATGACACGACCGCCGTCAGGCATGGCCCCGCCGTCGTGACGAAGGACAGCACGCGTCACGAGGAACGCGCTCGTGAGGTTGACATCGAGCACGGCATGCCAGTGCTCTTGGGCCATCTGTGCGAGGGGGTACCGGCCGACGAGGTCGGCCGCGCCGTGGGTGCGGTACATGACAGTTCCGTCGGCACCAGCCCGGGCGCCAGCACGACGTCGTGCTCCTGCTCCTCGGGCTCGTACCAGGTCGCGCGCGCACGCTCGAGCACCGTCCACACGCGCTCTGGGTCGATGGGCCGCCCAGCGTCGCCGGCGCGCACGCACGCGGCGAGCATCGCCCGATCCATTGAACGGTAGGCAAGAAGCGTGCGGCCGAGCGCCGTCGTCGACGCGGGGCTCCGTCTCCCGATCGCCGACCATACGCGCACCGCCCACTCGGGCTCCACCTTGTCCAGGCATGTCACTTGGCTGCCGCTGAAGCACACCCAAGTGCACCAACTCGTCGACCGCCGTGGACAGCGAGACGAGGGCGGGATGAAGCAGGACGGGCAGGTTCTCCTCACCAAGGAACTCCTGGGCGATCCCCGTCGCAGCGGCACTGAGCCGGTACACGCTCGTCGTCGGGTCTTGGGCGACAAACCCGCGATGCCGCAACGCCGCACGCACTCGGTGCATAGTCGCCTTGTTGAGTTGGAGCGGCGCGGCCAACTCGGCCAGACCCCCCGCGGGAGCCCGCTGGCGCGAGCGTCTGTAGCACAAGCAGCGCGCGATCCACCGCCTCCACGGGCGATCCCGGGGGACCCGTCGTCGTCTGCTTTGCCACGGCCCCGGCGTGGGCGGTACGACGCTCAGCGAGCCAATCACCCGCCATCGACAGCGTTGAGCGGGCCGCGCCGCCTGCACGTTGAGGACGGACGGGTCACCGTGGTCACAGCCGACTGACGATCCACGTCCCGCGGGTCACAGGAGTGCCGCGACGCTTTTGGATGCGGTGTAGACGGCGACGACGATGAGTAGCACGGTGAACGCGTCGTTGAGCCGCAGGGGGCTCACACGTGCCGTGATTCGGCTACCGAGCAGGCCGCCGATGACCGCGACGGCGGTGAACACGCCGACGACCGTCCAATCGAGTTCCACGTCCTGGCCGATGCGCGACACAAGGGCGGTGACGCTGTTGACCGTGATCACGACGAGCGAGGTGCCCACCGCCACGACCATCGGCATCCTGAGGGCGAGCACGAGCGCGGGCACGACTGCGAACCCGCCGCCGACGCCGAAGAAGCCGGTGAGCAGACCCACGCCCGTCGCGGTGATGAGGAGAGCACCAGCGGCCCTCCCGTCGAGGTGCAGGGGGCGCAGCGTGAGGATCGGCCTGCCGCCGTCCTCGACAGGGGCGGCCTGACCTCTCGCGGCGCGGGTGGCGTTGCGCCGGCGTGCCACCATCAGCCCCGCGACAATCAGCATGAGGACCGCGAACGCCGCCAGAAGCACCGTGGGGGACACGCTCGTGGAGAAGACAGAGCCGAGGTACGCGCCCCCGACGCCGAGTGCGCCGAAGATCAGACCCTGCCCCAGACGCACATGCCCTTGACGCGCGTGAGGCAGGAACCCGATGAGAGTCGTGGTCCCCACGACGATGAGTGAGCCAGTCGTTGCGGCCCGAGGGTCCTGACCCAGGAGATATACCAGGGCCGGGACGGTGAGAATCGACCCGCCGGCGCCGAGAGCCCCGACGGTGATGCCCACGAGCACACCGGCAACGACAATCACGGGCAGAACGGAGGGGATGATCACGGCCGACACAGGATGCGGGATTGCCTCGTCGACGGCTAGGCCGTGACCGACAAGCATGGGGATCCGCTGGGCAGATCCGCGGCAGTTTCCGAGGGCGCGCCGTGGCGGTGGACCGCGACCACTCGACGTTCGGTCGTGGTGGCGGTAGGTGCGTGGTCGGTGTCCCGTCCATCCACCACGGGTGCGCCATCCGCAGGCACCGCTGCGCACCGATCAGCGACCTCTTCCCGCACCGGCATGCCTGCTCACTCCTTCCACATACCCTCGGGGGTATCCTTGTGCTGTCAGTGCACCACAGGAACGGCGACCTGTCAACCGCTTGGGGGAATAGCCCGTCAGTGACCCACACTGGCGTGCGACGCCCCACCACGCCCCACACTGAGAACCCACAACACCGCCCCCGTGACGATCGCCGAGTCGGCAAGATTGAAGGTCGGCCACCACCGCACGTGCAGGTAATCGGTCACCACACCGTCCGCAGCCCGGTCGATAACATTCGCGGTGGCCCCACCCACGATCAGCGTCAACGCAGCAAGCTCCACACGGGGCATGCTCGCAGCACCACGCCACGCACACACCCCAAGCGCCGCCGTGGCCACGGCCGTCAACGTCACGACCAACGGAACTGGCGAGCCCGCCCCGAACGAGAACGCCACTCCCGAGTTCCGTTCCAGTCGCAGAGCCATGGGGCCACGACCGATCTCCCGGCCGTGAAGCACGCGCCCCGCCCAGACCTTCGCACTCAGATCGACCCCGGCCACCAGCGCGGCGCCCAGGCCTACCGCCAGACGTCGTCGTGCCGGCGCAGGGGCCACCACCCGCGGGCCCCGCCTGGCACGGCCGCGCGTCGTGCGGCCAGCGCTACGCACTACACCGCCACAGGCACGTTTGCGGGTTCATCCTGTGGCAGCGGGCGGGTGCGGCCAGCGCGAACGCCGTTGGCGATGACGAACACCTCGGCGACCTCGTGCGCGAGGACCACCGCGGCCAGGCCCAGGGCGCCGAACAACGCCAGCGGGATCAGCACCGCGATGAGCACCAGGGACAGCCCGACGTTCTGCAGCACGATGCGGCGGGCGCGGCGGGCGTGGGCGAACGCCTGCGGCAGGTGGCGCAGGTCCTCACCCATCAGGGCGACGTCGGCGGTCTCGATCGCGACATCGGTACCCATGGCGCCCATCGCGATGCCCAGGTCCGCGGTGGCCAGGGCGGGTGCGTCGTTGACGCCGTCGCCGACCATCGCGGTGCGACGCTGTTCCCGGAGTTGGGCGACCAGTGCGGCCTTGTCCTCGGGGCGCAGGTCGGCATAGACATCGTCGATGCCCACCTCCCGGGCCAGCGCGTTGGCCGTCAGGGTGTTGTCGCCGGTGAGCATGGCGACGTGGTACCCGTCCCGACGCAACTGGGCCACGACCTGCGCAGCCTCGGGACGCAACTCGTCGCGCACCGCGACCGCCCCCAGCAACTGTCCGTCCTCCTCGATCAGCACGGCGGTGGCTCCGGCCTGTTGCATACGCTCCACGTCGTCCGCCAGCGATCCCGCCTCGACCCAGCCGGGGCGACCGAGCCGAACCGAACGACCCTCGAACACGCCGGTCAGGCCAGCGCCCGGCACGGCCTCCACCTCGGAGGCGGTGCCGACCACCGAGGCCGCCGCAAGAATCGCCCTGGCCAAGGGATGCTCGCTACGTGCCTCCAGCGCGGCGGCCACCTCCAGGACGCGCGCCTCGGTGCGACCCGGGGCGGCAACGACGGCCACGACGGCAGGGGCGTTGCGAGTCAGGGTCCCCGTCTTGTCCAACGCCACCCCGCGGATCGCACCGAGGGCCTCCACTGCCGCGCCACCCTTGATGAGTACACCCTGCTTGGAGGCGGCCCCGATGGCGGCGACCACCGAGACGGGCACGGAGATGGCTAGCGCGCACGGCGAGGCCGCGACGAGGACCACGAGGGCCCGTTCGATCCACGTGCCGGGGTCTCCCAGCAGGCTGCCGACGACCGCAATGAGGGCGGCCGCGATCATCACTGAGGGCACCAACGGCTTGGCGATGCGGTCCGCCATGCGCTGAGCCTCGCCCTTGCGCGACTGTTCGGCCTCGACGATCCGCACGATCCGCGCCAGGGAGTTGTCCTCGGCCGCGGTGGTCACCTCGACCTCCAGCACCCCGGAACCGTTGATCGATCCGGCGTATACGGTCTGTCCGGGTCCAGCCTCGACGGGCACCGACTCCCCGGTGATGGCCGACACGTCCAGTGCGGTGCGGCCGGTGCTGATCACTCCGTCGGTGGCCACCCGCTCACCCGGCTTGACCACCATCAGGTCCCCGATCCGCAACTCGCCGGGGGTCACGGTGGTCTCCTCACCGTCGCGCACCACGGTGGCCTGGGCCGGGACCAGGTTCAGTAGCGCGCGCAGTCCGTGCCGCGTACGGGCCAAGGAGTACTCCTCCAGGCCCTCGCTGATCGAGAACAGGAATGCCAGGACGGCGGCCTCGTCCACCTCTCCCAGCACCACCGCGCCGACCGCGGCGATGGTCATGAGCGTCCCGACTCCGATCTTGCCCTTCGCCAGGCGTCGCAGCGTTCCTGGCACGAAGGTCCACGCACCCACGAGCAGGGCCGCCCAGTTCAGGACGAGCGAAACGGTGGGTTGCCCCATCCATCCAGTGACGAGGCCCGCGACCAACAACACCCCGGCGATGGCGGCGAAGCGCAACTCGCTCACTTCCCACAGCCGTTCCGCCTCCTGCTCCTCGCCGGTCTCGCCAGCAGGTGTGCTCTCGTCGTCGCATGCGCATGCATCGCTCATGGTGCGGTCTCCTTCGTTGTGGGGTTCGTTTCGGTGTCGTCGGCCGCGGGGTGCCCGTAGGTCGGGCACAGCGCCACGGCATAGCCAGTCGCGGCAAGGAGGTTCTCCCCCGCCGCCAGCAGGTCCATCAGTTCCGGGCGAGTCAGGTGGTACACCGACGCGCGGCCCTCGGCGCGATAGTCGACCAACCCGCACTCGCGCAGGCACGCCAGGTGTGTGGAGACGGTGGACTGACCCAGGCCCAACTCCGCGCTCAGGTCCACCACCCTCGCTTCACCGATTGCCAGGCGCCGGACCAGCGCCAAGCGCGTGGGGTCGGCCAAACTCCGGAAGAGGGCTCCGGCCGGGGCGAGTTCCGCCCTACCTTTACCATCAAGACTTACCGCGATCATCGTCATATCGCGATGCTATCACCGTAATCGATCGAATGAAACGCGACGGGCCGCGCCGATGCCGGAGCCGCTGGGGGCGTTTGTCGCCGGTTGTGGCGACACCCCGCAGTCAGGTAGCGCAGGCCGGACGAAGTCGCGGTGCCTCGGGCCCGTCGGCGACGATGCTCGCCAACGCGCTCAGCGCCGCGGCGAAAGCCCCGGGGGCGAGTCGGTACCAGGTGTAGCGACCGTCCGCCTCACTGCGCACGATGCCAGCCTCGCGTAGCAGGCGCAGATGGTTGCTGATGGCGGTCTGTCGCGCCCCCGTGATATCGACCAGGTGACACGTGCACAGTTGCTCGCTGATCAGCGCCTCCACGATTTTCAGGCGCAGCGGGTCGGCCAACAGGCCGAACTGGGTGGCCACGCCCGAGGGCAAGGGCACCCGCGGCAAGGGAGTGATCACCGGACTCATGTCCTCTAGGCTACTACTCATCAGTGTAGTGTGATGTCAGCACAGCGTGATGTATGTGGATGCCCGACAACAAAGGAGGACCCCATGGCCCGCGTAGAGATCTTCGATCCGGCGATGTGTTGCTCGACGGGGGTGTGCGGCGGCGACGTCGACCCGGCCCTGTCCCGGTTCGCCGCCGACGTGGCGTGGCTTTCCGGCCGCGGCATCGAGGTAGACCGGGCCACTGTCTCCCAAGAGCCAGCGAAATTCGTCGCCAACGATGCCGTACGGCAGGCGCTCGAGGCGGAGGGAACGTCGGCGCTGCCGATGGTTCTGGTCAACGGAACGGTCAGGGCCAAGGGGACCTACCCCACCCGGAACGAGCTCGCTGGGTGGGCCGGCATCGACCGCACCGCCATCCCCCTCAGCCAGGTAGTCGGGACCCTGGGTTCCACACAGGACTGCGGCGGCAGCACGGGTTGCTGCTGACGTGGCCTCCACGACCCTGAACGGCGTCGGGCTCCTGCCCGGGCTCCTCGCCGCGCCGACGCCGTACCTGTTCTTCACCGGCAAGGGTGGAGTCGGCAAGACCTCGTGTGCGGCCGCGAGCGCCATCGCCCTCGCCGACGCGGGCCGCCGGGTGCTGATCGTCTCCACTGACCCGGCGAGCAACCTGGCCGAGGTATTCGCCATGCCCGAGCCCACCTCTTCCACACCGGTACCGGTGCCGGGGGTGCCCGGCCTGGACATGGTCGACATCGACCCGTCGGCAGCGGCCGCTCACTACCGGGAGCGCGTCGTCGGGCCCTACCGCGGGCTGCTTCCCGCGGATGCGGTAGCCTCGATCGAGGAGGAACTCTCCGGCTCCTGCACCGTGGAGGTCGCCGCGTTCAACGAGTTCGTCACGCTGCTCACCAGCGAAGACGTCTCCCACACGTACGATCACGTGATCTTCGACACCGCCCCCACGGGTCACACGTTGCGTCTGCTCGCCCTACCCGCGGCGTGGACCGGCTTCTTGGAGGCGAACACCGCGGGGATCACCTGCGTCGGCCCCGTCTCCGCGCTGGGACACGCCCAGGAGGCGTACGCCGCCAGCCTGGCCGCCTTGCGCGACGCCGACCTCACCACCGTCGTTCTGGTCGCGCGCGCCGAACGCTCCTCACTGAGCGAGGCCGCCAGGGCCTCCCGCGAGCTCGCCCCGCTGGGCATGACCAGCCAGCGCCTCATCCTCAACGGGGTCCTGACCGACACGGCCAGCGGGGACCCGGTGGCCCGCGCACGACACGACCGCGAGAGCGTTGCCATGGAGGCCTTACCCACCGAGTTGTCGCAAGCGGCGTCCGTCGACACGGTCCCGCTCCTCGCGCGGGCACCCATGGGGGTCGCCGCCCTGCGTGCAGCCCTCGTCGGCGCCTCAGCTACCGACTCTCCCCCGGCAGTCGCTGTGCCAGACCTGGATGCACTGCGCGACCTCGTTGCCGAACTCGCCCAGGGCGAGCCGTGCATCGTCATGACCATGGGCAAGGGCGGCGTCGGGAAGACCACGATCGCAGCCGCGCTCGCGCTCGCCCTAGCAGATCGCGGTTTGCCCGTCACGCTCAGCACCACGGACCCGGCGGCACATGTGCACGACGCGCTGCCGGACCCGCCGGAGAACCTCCGCGTCACTCGCATCGATCCCGCTGCAGAGACCGCCGCCTGGACCGAACACGTGCTGGCCACGGCCGGTTCGGGGATCGACGACGACGCCTACGACCTCCTCGCGGAGGACCTGCGCTCACCGTGCACAGAGGAGGTCGCCGTCTTCCACGCCTTCGCGCGGACCGTGGCCGATGCGTCAGGCCGCTTCGTCGTCATCGACACGGCGCCCACGGGACACACGCTGCTGCTGCTCGATTCCTCGCGAGACTTCGCGCGCCGGGCTGCAACCAGCTGCGACCACACCGACGACGCGGCTTCCACCCTGTTCGCATCCCTTGCCAACCCGCACCGCACCCGCATCATCCTCGTCGCGTTGCCGGAGGCCACCCCGGTGCACGAGGCTTCCTCGCTCCAGGCCGACCTCGCTCGCGCGAACCTACACCCGTGGACGTGGGTCGCCAACGCCTCGCTCGCCGCGACCGCCACCACCGACCCGGTGCTTCGCGCTCGCGCGGCCGATGAGGGACGCTGGCTCGCACAGATCGCCGCTGCCAGCCCCCGCCGCGCAGCCGTCGTGCCGTGGCTTGCCGACGATCCCACTGGCGCGCTCGCGCTGCGTCGACTGGTCGGATGACGCCCGCACTGCACCGTCGTCGGCTCCCGACCCCGGACCTCGGATCGTTCCCGCCGGAAGCGGTGAGCCCTACGAGGCCTTGACTTCGCGGAAGGCGAGCAGGCGCAGTGCGTTCGCCACCACCACGAGCGTCGATCCTTCGTGGACCAAGACGGCCAGTCCAATGCCCACCAACCCGAAGACCGTGGCGGGGATCAAGAAGACCACCACGCCAAGGCTCGCCCACAGGTTCTGCCGGATGATGCGGCTGGAGCTGCGGCTGAGGTTCACGGCGAAGGGGAGCCGTTCGAGGTCATCTCCCATGAGTGCCACGTCTGCGGTCTCCATGGCCACGTCCGAGCCAGCGGCACCCATCGCAATGCCGACGGTGGCGTTGGCCATCGCGGGAGCGTCGTTGACGCCGTCGCCGACCATCGCGACCTTGTGCTCTCTGGTGCGCAATTCGATCACGGCCTTGACCTTGTCTTCTGGCAGCAGGTCACCGCGCGCCTCGTCGATGCCGAGCTCGGCCGCCACGGCATCGGCGACGGTCTGGTTGTCGCCGGAGAGCATGATCGTCTGGCTGATGCCCGCCTCGCGCAAGCGGGCGATCACGGCCGCCGCCGAGGCGCGCGGAGTGTCCATGACGCCGAGAACGCCCAGGTACCGGCTGCCGCGGCGAACCACCATGGTGGTTCGCCCCGAGGCCTCAAGACTGCGGGCTGACTCGGTGATGTCCTCAGGCATCGGCTCACCGTCGATCTCGCTGAAAAGGATCCTCTTACCGATGTGGATTCCCTCGCCATCGATCGTAGCGCTCACCCCTCGGCCGGTGATGCTGGTGACACCGTCAGCCTTCAGCGGGGACGCCCCGTCGAGACGGTCTCTGGCGGCCGTGACGATGGCGGTCGCCAAGGGGTGATCGCTCTGCGACTCGACCGCGAGGGCGACGCTCAGCAGTTCGGACTCCTCGATCCCGGCGGCCGGTGCGACGTCGGTGAGTTTCGGCTTGCCCACCGTGAGAGTGCCGGTCTTGTCGAACGCGATGGA
>JASBTB010000066.1 GCA_030148645.1 Demequina sp.
CCGATGCCCCCATCGCGTCCCCCTTTGCCGCGACGTTCCGCATCGTGGAGTCGTTGCCGTATTCGCACAAAACCTTGGCAGGTGCGCTCGCGGCGCGCGGCGTCGGCCATGCGGAGATCAAGAAGCGGGGACTGGACGTGAACCCGGCCGTGTTGCGGCGCACACTGAAACTGAGGGGCGACGCGAGCGCGACGGTCATCCTCACCCGCATGGGTGAAGCGCGGATGGCGTTCATCGCCGAGCGACTCTAGGAGGCCGCATACCCACAGGGCGTGCCGGGCATGCCGCTCACGGGCCATTGACCGCGCGGCTGCGCACGGCCCACGAGCACATCCGCCAATCCAGCAAGCGCGTCCTGGGAGCGTCCGTACAGGCCCACGTACACGGGAGCCTGAGAAGACGCGATCCCCCAGGGCCCATCCATGGCCACCACAATGTCGGCCTCTGCCGCGCCGGAGGCTGAGCCGACAATGCTGATGGTCTTGCCGCCGCCTTGGCTCACGCCGTACACGGCCAGCGCATCCGCGAGCGCTTGGCGTTCAGCGGACCAGCCTCCGTCGATCGTGACGCTATCCCCCACGAGCCGCGCGCCGCACTGCGGCGCGACCACCGTGGCCGACGACGCCGCGAATCGGCGGGCATAGTCCGCGTTGCTGGGCGTGTCGGTGGAGCGCTCGGCCCACCGCGACTGGGTGCTCATGAGCACGCTCACGCGCGCAATCGCCTCGTCGAGACGTTCGCGTGCAACGGCGCCGGACTCAACGGCGGCGACGATCGCCTTCCGGGCCACTTCGGGATCGCGCGGCAGCAACAGCAGATCTGCGCCCGCCGCCAGCGCGGCCACCTCGGCTTCACCCACCTTGTAACTGGCGGTGATGGCACCCATGTTGAGCGCGTCGGTCACCACCACGCCCGTGAAGTCGAGTGTGTCTCTCAGGTACCCGTACGCATTGGGGTTGGTGGCGGCGGGACCGCCGCCCCATTCGCCCACCGAGATGTGGGCCATCATCACCATCGGCGCGCCGGCACGGACGGCTTGCGCGAACGGGATGAAGTCTCGCCGGGCCAGGTCGGCCAGTTTCGCCGACTGGACGGGCAGAGCCTCGTGGGAGTCGGTCGTGACCGACCCATGCCCGGGAAAGTGCTTGACCGCCGGAACCACGCCGCCGCTCAGGTAGCCGTCGACCGCCGCGACCACGGTGTCGGCCACGTTCTGCGGATCTGAGCCAGCGGATCTAACGCGGATTGCGGGGTCGTCCAGACCGACGGTGACGTCGGCGACGGGGGCCCAATTGACCGTGAAGCCTAGGTCGACCATGTCCCGCGCGACCGCCGCGTATGTCCGTGTCACCGCGTCCTTGTCGGTGGCGGCGCCAGCGGCCATAAACGCGGGCATCTGGGGCACGAGGCGACCCAGGCGCGCCACCGGTCCGCCCTCTTGGTCCGTCGATATCACGGCGGGCCAGGCGCGGCCGTCCGCGACGGCGGCCTCGGCAACGGCAGCAGTCAGTTGCCTGACTTGATTGGCATCGACCACGGCCCCGCTCATCAAGATCACACCTGCGACGTGGCTCTCGCGCACCAACGCCGCCGCCCCGGAGGCGTCGGGCGAGTTCCAGGCCGCAACGATGACCTGTCCGGCGGCCACCTCGAGAGGCAGTTTCGACGCCGCGACCTTCGCCCGCGCCATCTCCACGACGGACGGGCCCCACGCAAGGCGCGGAACCTCCTGCCGTGGCGCCGACTGCGCCACGGGGTTGGACACCGTCACGGGATCGGCGACCACGGTCGGTGCGGATTTCGACCCGGGGCGACCCAGGGCGACCCACGACACGCCGACGCCCACCGCGAACACTGCTGTCACAGCGACGCCAGCGACGATGCGACGGGCACTCATACCGAAACTGTCTCCAGCGACATCGAGGAGTCCACGCCCATGGTCCACGCGCTTGGCTTCACCCCGCGTGCGACCAAGGCGGATCCCAGCGCGGCGATCATGGCGCCGTTGTCGGTGCAGTACTTCAGCGGTGGGATGCGCACGTCGATGCCACGGTTCGCTCCTGCATTCATCGCACGTTCTCGCAGTTGGCTGTTCGCGGAGAAGCCACCGCCGATCACCACTGTGTCCACCTCGTGTCGCTCACACGCGTCGAGGGTCTTGGTCACCAAGACGTCCGCGACGGCGGCGGCGAACGATGCTGCCACGTCTGCCACCGGAACCGCACGGCCCGAGTCTTCGCACGCCTCGATCCAGCGAGCCACGGCGGTCTTGAGTCCCGAGAAGGAGAAGTTGTAGGCGTGCCGCTGTCGGTCCTTGGGTGCGGTCAATGCACGCGGGAAGGCGATGGCGCAGGCGTCCCCCTCCCGGGCCAGCCGATCCACCTGTGGGCCACCCGGGTACGGCAGGTTGAGCAACCTGCCCACCTTGTCGAATGCCTCACCCGCAGCGTCGTCCAAGGTGCGGCCCAACTCGGTGACGCCGGTGGCGATGTCCTCGACCAGGAGCAACGAGGTGTGCCCGCCCGACACCACGAGCGCCATCGTGCGCTCCGGGAACGGACCGTGCACCAGCTCGTCCACGGCGGCGTGGCCGATGACGTGATTGACGCCGTACAGGGGTCGGTCGAGGGCTAGCGCGAGCGCTTTGGCCGCAGCGACGCCTACCGTGAGGGAGCCCACGAGCCCCGGACCGGCGGCAACGGCGATGGCGTCGACGTCGCCGAGCGTGTGCCCCGAACGGCTGAGTGCCTCGTGCAGGGTCGGCACCAGCGCTTCGAGATGAGCGCGTGAGGCGACCTCGGGAACGATGCCCCCGAACCGTGCGTGCTCCTGCATCGACGAGGCCACCACGTCGGCCACGAGTTCGCGGCCACGCACCAGCGCCACGCCTGTTTCGTCGCACGTCGACTCTATGCCAAGCACCAACTCCATGGGAGTCACTCTAGGCGGTGAGTCAGTCCTGGTCCCGCAACCCCTACACGTCTACTCGCTGTGCAGATCCCCCAACCCGATCCCACTGCAGCGTCGCACCCAGGCTCAACAGATCGTCCACTTCGACGAGATCGCCGTGGGCCGTGAGCCAGGAAAGCCTCACTCGACGCGCCCGAGTGTCGAGTCGCATCCGCGCCCAATGGTCCGCCTTCCACCAGTCGATGGCGACGTGTTCCGGCGAGTGCTCGATCTTGGCGCGCCCGGCGAATGCGGGGTGTTCGTTGCGGAAGCGCATGAGGGCGAGCAACGACGCGACGACGGGCTCCTCGACGCGTCGTGCGATCTCGTCACGCGTGTAGTGATGACGATTGATGTCGCGCCCCACACCGGTGCGCGCGAAGAGCTCCATGTCATTGGTCCCCGCCAAAGCACCCACGTAGTACACCTGCGGAACGCCCGGTAAGAAGAACTGGAGACACCGTGCGGCCAGATACGCCCAATCGTCACAGCCTAGGGCCGAGTAGTACGTCGAGTTGACCTGATAGATGTCGACATTCGCCGAACCGGAGCCGGTCGCGCTGCGGCTTTGGCCACCGGTGCGGGCGTGAATGCCTTCGACCAACGATGCGATCTGGGAGGGCGTCAACAGACCCGGTCCGCCGTCGGCGGCGTCGGACGAACCCACGTCCACGACGCCGATCCCGTCATGGGTGTCGAGTACCGTGATCGCGTTGGCGGGGCGTGCGTCGAGCCACCGACCCAAGGGCTCCGCGTCGCCCGTGGTCAGCGCATGCAGGACCAGGGGTGGCAGGGCGAAGTCGTAGACCCAGTCGACCCGTGCCGCGATCTCGATCTGCCTGCGGTAGTAGGAGTGGACCTCGACGAGTACTTCGAGGCCCCTGGCGTGCGCCTCTGCCGCGAATTCGTCGATGAAATCGAACGTCTCGGGCTCCATGAAGCACGACGATCCGGCCTTCTTGATCGCGTAGCCCACCGCGTCGAGTCGCACCAGCCTCACCCCCGATGCGGCGAGGCGATCGAGGATTTGTCCCAGATAGAGGCGTCCCGGCTCCGACGCGACATCGATGTCGACCTGGTCGGTGGTGAACGTGGTCCAGACGAGCCTGCTCTCGCCGCCGATCCGCATGGTCGTGAACGGCAATCCGGGCCGCGGCCGGTAGATGGCGGTGAGGTCCCGCGCCGTTGCGCCACGGGGAAAGACCGTGTCGAACGTCAGGAACATGTCCGCATAGTCGGATCCCGCGCCGTGTTCGCAGAAGTCGCGGAACTGTCTGGACTGCTTCGACACGTGATTGACGATCACGTCGGCCACCACGTCGTGCGTGGACGCAAGTGCGCGCACGTCGTCCCAGGACCCCAGCCGCGGATCCACCCGGGTGTGGTCGATCGGGTCGAACCCGGCATCGGCGCCGTCAAAGGGTTCGAAGAACGGCAGCAGGTGCACCCCGCCGCATGCCCCGGCAAAGACCGTCCTCACCGTCCGGACCGTGTCGCTGAGGTCGGAGCCCAGGCGCTCGGCGTACGCGATGAGTTGGACCTGGTTGCGCATGGACGCTTCCTTCCTTTCGGTTGTCCCACGGCCAGCACCCCACGGCGGGTCCGCCGCGGGCGTTGCGCGCCCGCCCTGCCCCCATGGGTGACGCACTGTTGCGGCGTTGCCGGTCGATGCTAGACCAAACTAATCGTTTTTCCCCACGCCCATCGTGCCACCAAAACGTTTATCTCGTCAAGGGTTTCTCCAACGCCGCGGTCACACGGCGGTGCCGGCTACTCAGGCGGGGCTGGCGCGATCGAGGCGCGACGCACCAGCACGCAGGTCATCGTCGTCGTGGCACCAGGAAGGACGCTGCCATCGATCAGCGACACCATCATCTCGACCGCGCGCCGCCCCATCTCATAGTGCGGCAACGCCACGGTGGTCAACGCCGGGTCCAGCGCCGCCGCAACAATCCTGAGATCGTCGACCCCGATGACCGAAAGTTCGTCCGGGATGCGCACGCCGCACCGCTGGGCTGCCTGATAGACGCCCATAGCCATCTGGTCGTTGAAGCAGAACACAGCCGTCGGCCGGTCCGCATCCCGCAAGAGCGGCAGCGCCGCCTCGCGCGCGCTCTCGGTCGTGGCCTCACCCGCGTACACGAGTCGTTCGCGCGCCACGCCAGCGATCGCGCCACGGTAGCCCGCAATGCGCCAGTCGCGTGCACACCCCGGAGTCGTGATGGTGAGGTGAGCCACCGCGCGGTGACCGGCGACCAACAACTCGCGAGTGGCGTCCTTGCCAATCTGTACCTCATCCGGCACCAGTGCAGGCAAACCGTCGTCGCGCGAGCGCGCATTCACCAACACGACTGGCATGCCGATCGCCGCCGGATCCAGGTCCACGTATTGGTGAAACATGCGCCCCACAATGAGTCCGTCGACGGGGAAACTCCTCAGCAGCGCGATCTCGTGAGCCTCGACTTCCGGATCCGCCGCCGAACTTGCCACGATCATCGAGTACGCCTTGGCAACGGCGGCATCTTGCGCACCCCTGAGCATCGCCACCGCGAAGGGAGTGGTCGCCACGGTGTCGTCCAAGAACCCGATCGCCTGCGACTGTTCGCGACGCAGCGCGCTGGCCATGCGGTTGGGTCGATAGCCCAGTTCCTGCGAAACCTCATGGACGCGCTGGCGGGTCTCCTCGGTCATCGAACCCAGACCGTTCAGAGCATGAGAAACAGTCGTGGTCGACACTCCCGCGGCGGCCGCGACATCGCGGATTCCGATCCTCTTCACGACCTAGGGACTCCCAAAATGGACGGCGCCGTGGGCGCTCACCGCGATCCTAGCAAGACCCGCCACGCACGGACCCCAAACCCACCGCGACGGCGTGCTCACCGCCGACGCATTTCACGACGCATCACCACGGCGTCGATGCCGCCCGGTTGGTAGTACTTGCGCCTCACCCTCACCAACTCAAATCCATACGCCTCGTACAGGGCGCGCGCCGCCTCGTTGTCCACCGCAACTTCCAGCCAGGCTTCGGGCGCGCCCACGGTCCGCGCCGCGGCCAGGAAGTCGTCCATGAGTGCCGTGGCCAAACCCTCCCGCCGATGCCCGGGCGCCACGGCCAGGTTCATGAGGTGAAAGGCGTCGCCCTCGAAACCGTAGACCGCATAGCCACAAAGCTGGCCATCCACTTCAATGCCGCGGTAACGGTTGGTGCCATGGCGCCAGTCCTCGCGGATGAGACCCACCGACCAGGCCGCGGGCCCAAAGATGACGCGTTCCTGCTCGGCAACCCAGTCCACATCGCTCTCGCACAGATCGCGAAGAAGACGCGGGCGCAGCGGTGCAGGTTCGCTCATGCGCCGTGCACGTCTGGACGTCTCAGGTACAGCGGCTCGGTGCCCAGTTCCTCGCCCGCCGCGTGCCTGCGCAACGCCTCGCGCACCAGCCACAGCGGGTCAGGGTCAGCCTCCAAGGCCCCCGGGAAGCACTCGGGATACAGCGCCGCACCTCGGCCCAGTATCCGCTCCCCCTCGCGAATGCCTACCTGGGCGGGCGCCGACACCACAGGACCCTCCACTCGGGCGCCGTCGACGTAGCGGGCCCAATATACCTCCCGACGCCGGGCGTCGCCCACGACGACGACGTTGCCCACCGCGGCGCCCAACGCGTCAAGCGAGCACACCCCCCACACCGGCACGCCCCAGGCGAACGCGAGCATGCGCCCGGTCACGAGCCCCACTCGCAATCCTGTAAAGGGGGCAGGTCCGGTCCCGACCACGATGGCCGTCATATCGGTGCCCGTCACGGCGGACTCGTCCATCGCCTGGCGGACCAGATCGCCCAGATGTTCGGCGTGGCCTCGCGGCGCAAAGACCGACCTGCGCGCGAGCGCGACTGCCCCATCGGGGTCGACGATGGCAACGGAAATCGCCGTGGACGTGTCGATCGCCACGATCACGCGATTATCCCTTCCCCGGGCCAGGCGCGGTGCTGCCACGCGTCGCCCACGGTGGCGATAGTCACCACACGAACGCCCGCGGCCGGGTCCTCGTCCTGTGTCACGGCTCCTCGTGGTCTGTCGATCGTGATGAGCGCATGACCCGCCGCGAGCGCCTCGGCCTTGCCTTCGCCCCACTCGACCACCGTCACCGCCTCGTCCGTCGATGCGTCCAGGTCCAGATCATCCAGTTCGCCCAGGGACCTCAGGCGATACGCGTCGACATGCACCAGTACCGGCCCCCCATGTCGCGGCTCGTGAACCCTGGAGATGATGAAGGTGGGGCTCGCCACCTGGCCTCGCACGTCGAGACCCGCTCCGATGCCCTGCACCAGAGTCGTCTTGCCGGCGCCCAGCCCGCCCGACAGGATCACCAGGTCTCCCGCCCGGAACACTCCGGCCAGGGCGGTGCCGAGGACGCGCATCGCGTCGCCATCGGGAACGCGATATCTCACAACGTCTCCTTGGGCCTCAGTGCCCCGAAGCGGCAGACGATCTCGTAGTCGATGGTGCCGACTGCCGCAGCCCAGTCGCGAGCGCTCGGCCCGCCGGGACCCATCAGGAGGACTTCGTCGCCCACGCACACGTCCGTGACGGGCCCCAAGTCGATCACGAACTGGTCCATGCACACCCGCCCCGCAATCGTGTAGCGCCTGCCCTTGACCGAGACTTCGGCGACCGAGCCCGCTGACCTGAAGACACCGTCGGCATAGCCCGCACTGACAAGCCCCAAGGTCGTCGGCAAGACCGTGACGTACTCATGCCCGTAGCTGACGCCGTGACCCGCCGGGACGTCCTTGACTAGGACGACGCGCGACGTGACACTCATCGCCGGACGCAGAGCGAAGTTCGCCCCGGTGGGGTCCTCCACCGGAGGCAGGCCGTAGATGGCGATTCCCGGACGGACCAGGTCGAAGTGGAGATCGGGGCGCGTCAATGTGCACGCCGAGTTGGCCAGGTGGCGCACCTCGAGTGCCATCGAGGCGGCTTGAGCCATCGCGAGAGACTGCCTAAAGGCCTGCGCCTGCCGATCGACCGTGGGATGACCCGGCGCGTCGGCCCATGCAAGATGCGACCACATGCCGACGACGCGCAGGAGACCCTCCCGCTCGGCAGCCTTCGCCAGGTCGAGGACGCCGGGCAGGTCCGTGAGCGTCACACCCTCCCGCCCGAGCCCCGTGTCGACCGCGATGTGCACGCGTGCAGACGGGGCACCGCCCCGCGACGCCGCCATGATCTCGCCCAGGACCTCCGGGGAGTTCACGGACAGGTCGACTCCCGCCTGCATCAGTTGCGCCGCAGGCAGTTCGGGGCCGTAGAGCCAGGTGAGTATTCTCCCAGTGTCGCCAGCGGCGCGCAATGCGAGCGCCTCATGCGGTTGCGCCACACCAAGCCAGGCGGCGCCGCCGGCGCGAGCGGCGGCGGCCGCCTCGACAAGCCCATGACCATAGCCGTCGGCCTTGACCACCGCCATGATCTGCGCCCGCGTGAGTTGCCCCAAGGTACGCACGTTGTGGGCGATGGCTGCAGTGTCAACCGCAACCTGGATCAGGCTCATGATCCCTCCGCAATGACAACTGCCGACGCAACCCCCGCGTCGTGAGACAAGGACACGTGCAATGTGGCGACGCCCAACTCGGCGGCCCTGGCCGCCACCGTCCCCCAGATTTCGAAGTGCGGCTGACCGGAGGGGTCGCGCACCACCTCCGCATCTTGCCAGGACAGGCCGGCGGGCGCGCCCAAGGCCTTGGCAAGCGCCTCCTTGGCAGCCCATCGGGCCGCCATCGAGTGGCGACCGAGTCGTCGCTCTGCGGGCGTGAACACCTTCTCGGCGAAGCGTGGAGTGCGGGCGACGGCACGGTCGAACCGGTCCAGTTCCACCACGTCGATTCCCACGCCGACGACGGCCACGACTACTCGACCGTGACGGACTTGGCCAAGTTGCGCGGCTGGTCCACGTCGAAGCCCTTGGCGCTGGCGAGCTCATGCGCGAAAATCTGGAGCGGCACCACCGTGACGAGCGGCATGAGCAAGGTGGGTGTCACAGGAACGGTGACGACGTGGTCGGCGTGCTCCGCCGCGGCATCGTCCCCTTCCTCGGCAATGACAACGGTACGAGCCCCACGGGCGCGCACCTCCTGGATGTTGGAGATCACCTTGGAGTGCAACACCTCTCGACCCCGCGGGCTTGGCAACACGATGAAGACGGGCTGCCCGGCCTCCACCAGCGCGATCGGGCCGTGCTTCAATTCGCCCGCCGCAAAACCCTCCGCGTGGATGTAGGCAAGCTCCTTGAGTTTGAGCGCGCCCTCGAGTGCCACCGGGTAGCCGACGTGACGGCCCAGGAACAGCACCGTGCGCTCATCCACCATGGATCGGGCAAGTTCTCGCAGCGGTTCGCTGGTGTCGAGCACCCGTTGGATCTTGGCTGGCATGGCATCCAACTCGGTCAACAAGGCGGCGATCTCGTCGGGGAACTTGTTGCCGCGCAGTTCGGCCAGGTAGATGCCCAACAGGAAGGCGGCGGCGATCTGTGCAAGGAACGCCTTGGTCGACGCCACGGCGATCTCTGGCCCGGCACGAGTGTAGAGCACCGCGTCGGCTTCGCGCGCGATCGTGGAGCCTTGCACGTTGACGATCGCCACGACGGATGCCCCCTGTTGCTGCGCATGCCGCAAGGCCATGATCGTGTCCATCGTCTCGCCGGACTGACTCACGGCGACCACGAGCGTGCGCACCGACAACACAGGATCGCGGTAGCGGAACTCGTGCGCCAACTCGACCTCGACCGGGATGCGCGTCCAGTGCTCGATCGCGTACCGCGCGACCATGCCCGCGTAGGCGGCCGTGCCACACGCAATCACGATGATCTTGTCCACTGCAGCGAGTACCGAATCGGCAATCAGTCCCTCATCGAGCGTGAGTCGACCTTGCTCGTTGACACGACCCCGAAGCGTGTCGGCCACGGCGGCTGGCTGGTCGTGAATCTCCTTGTCCATGAAGGTGGCAAAGCCACCCTTCTGCGCGGCCGACGCGTCCCACGTCACCTCGTACGGCTCGCGCTGAACGTGGTTTCCGGCGAGGTCGGTGACGCGCACGCCGTCGGGCGTGATCTCCACCACCTCGTCCTGGCCGAGTTCAAGAGCCATGCGCGTGTGCTCGATGAAGGCTACCACGTCGGAGCCCAGAAAGTTCTCACCCTCACCCAGGCCCGCGACAAGCGGGGAGTTGCGGCGCGTGCCGACCACCAGATGGGGCGACGCGGCGTCCACGGCGAGCAGGGTGAACGCGCCCTCGAGCCGACGGGCGACGGCGCGCATGGCATCGGCAAGGCCGAGCCCCGAATCCACGTGGCGAGCCAGCAGGTGGCCAGCCACCTCAGTGTCGGTGTCCGAGTGGAAGGTGATGCCTTCCGCGAGCAGTTCCGCGCGCAACACACCGTAGTTCTCGATGATCCCATTGTGGATGATCGCGATCCGACCGTCCGCGGCGAGATGCGGGTGTGCGTTGGCGTCCGTGGGCGGACCATGCGTCGCCCACCGGGTGTGGCCGATGGCCGCCGTGCCGTCCGCGAGCGGGCGCGCCGCCAACTCCTTCGCCAGGTTCGTCAGCTTGCCGGCCTTCTTGGCGACCGCAAGGAGTTCCGTGTCGCTCGTCACCACGGCCAACCCGGCGGAGTCGTACCCCCGGTACTCCAGACGCTCCAACCCGCCCATGACAACGCCTCCGGCCCGCGCACTCGGACCGCCTGAACCCACATAACCCACGATGCCGCACATGGGCCCCAGTGTAGTTGGCCCCTCTGCTCCGGGCAGGCGCGTCGGCGGGCCGCCACGAATGCGCCACAATGGGCAGGTGAGCGTCCGTGAAGACGAGGTGGTGGCCAGCCCGTTCCTTTCGTTCACCCGCGCCGAGTGGTCCGCCCTGGCGGATGCGACTCCACTGCCCCTGACCGCCGCGGACGTGCGGCGCCTGCGCGGGCTTGGCGACCCGATCGACCTGCGCGAGGTGGATCAGGTGTTCCGCCCCCTGTCGCGACTGCTCACGCTGTATTCCGACGCGGTGGGCGCGCTGCACACCGCCACGAGCGACTTTCTGGGGGAGCGCCAGTCGCGTACCCCCTTCGTCGTCGGCATTGCCGGATCCGTGGCGGTGGGAAAGTCGACGACGGCGCGGTTGTTGCGGGAGATGCTTGCTCGCTGGCCCTCGTCGCCACACGTGGAACTGGTCACAACGGATGGGTTCTTACTACCCAATGCGGTGCTCGAGGAGCACGGGCTCATGGGGCGCAAGGGCTTCCCGGAGTCCTACGACCGGCGGGCGCTCAGGTCCTTCATCGCCAATGTGAAGTCTGGGATTGCGGAGGTGAGCGCGCCGGTGTATTCGCACGTCACCTACGACATCGTCCCCGGCGCCACCATTACCGTGCGCCACCCCGACATCCTGATCGTCGAGGGCCTGAACGTGCTGCAACCCGCCGCGGTGCGCACCAAGGACTCTCCCGCCCTGGCGGTCTCCGACTACTTTGACGCGTCGATCTATGTCGACGCTGACGAACCCCACGTGCGGCAGTGGTACATCAACCGGTTCTTGTCGCTGCGCGAGACTGCCTTCGCGCGGCCCGACAGCTATTTTCACAGTTTCGCCCAGTTGACGGACCAGGAGGCGATCGAGCGGGCCGCCCACATCTGGGACACCATCAATGCGCCCAACCTCAAGCGCAACATCGAGCCGACGCGTTCGCGCGCCACGATCATCCTGCGCAAGGGCCACGATCATGCGGTCCAGTCCGTGCACATGCGCAAACTCTAGAGACGCCAGGCCACCACGGTGAAGGTGCACGGCACCAGGTCGCGTTCTGCCTCCGGCCACTCGAAGTCGGCGTCGGGCTCGCCATTGACGGGTTGCATCCGCGCCGAGAACTGCCACGGCAGGGTCTGGCCCTCATCGAGCGCGACAATCGCCAACCCGTGACGCAGCAACACGGTGACGACCTCCGACAGCGGGTGCGGCCACTCGTAGGTGCGGGTGCGCCTGACCTTTCCGTCGCCCACGTAGGTGCCGTCCTCGTCCCACTGGAGCGCGCCACCGTCGCCAAAGTACCGGTAGCGCAGCGTCAGGTTCGGAACACATTCGTCGAGGCCGACCAGCATGGGGTTGTGCGTCGCGAATGTAGAACACACCGCCGGGCTTGAGGAGCGTCGCAATCTGTTCCGTCCAGCGGTCGAGGTCTTTCAGCCACCCGATCGTGCCGATGCTCGTGTAGACCACGTCGAACTGATGCTCGACACCGAGGTGACGATCGACGGCGGCGCGCGCTTGAAGCACATCGGCCGCGATCCAGTCTGCCGTCACACCGCAGTCGGCGGCCAACGCCGCTGCAGCATCGAGCGCCGCCGGGCAGAAATCGATGCCAGTCACTCGGGCGCCGGCTCGAGCGAGGCAGACCTTGTCGGTGCCGATGTGACACTGCAGGTGACACAGGTCGAGTCCCCTCAGCGACTTGCCGGGTAGATGGGGAAGCAGGGTTTCGAGATCCGTGCGCACCACCGAGCTGAGATGGTCGGGGTTCTCGCGCAAGGCCGCCGTCTGATAGGGCTCCACCTGCAGCGGGACCCGGTCCTCCCAGTTGGCCAGGTTCGTATCGCGCACCTGTTCCCACGAGATGTCGACGCCGTCGATGGGATCGCTAGCCATCCTCGCGACCTGCGGCCCGTCCAGACTCCTTCGGCTCGATCTGCTCCGACAGTGGGGGCAGCTCGGGCGCACTGAGCCCCAAGAGACTCATCGCTTTGTCCACGGCAAATCCGAGCACGATGCCGCCCGTGATGCCCACCGCGATCGACAACAGGAGATTGTCGCCGAGCAGGCGGGCAGCCGCCGTGCCGATGAGAATGCCCCAAGCGGCCCAGATCGACGTCGCAATCGCATCGACCCCCATGAAGCGCCGGCGCGGGAATCGTAGCGCCCCGGCTGACAGATTCACGGCGACTCTTCCCATCGGGATAAATCGCGCGGCAATGATGTACAGGGTGCCGCGGTGCTCCAAGGAATGCTCAGCCCAATCGAGTGCGGCCAGGATCTTGGGCCGCTTGAAGAACTGGATGCGGCGCACGTCCACCTTGGTGCCGATGAAGTAGGCGGTCTGATCGCCGCACCACGCCCCCGCCGCCCCCGCCAGGAACAGCAAAGGCAGGATGGGCTTGCCAACGGATTGCCACGCCGAGGCGGCACCGATGATGACCGACTCGCTCGGCACCACCGGAAACACCGCGTCGATGAGGGATACGGCAAAGACCGAGGGGTAGATCCACAGGGACTCCACTAAGCCAAGAATTCCGGTCTCCACGTTGCCGGAAAGGTTGACCAGCCAGTCCCAGATGCCACTCATAGGGACAGTCTGACAGCCACCACGGCGGCAAGCCGGTCCGCATGCTGTTGCGCCGCCTCAGCGGTCGCCGCCTCCACCATGACGCGCACGAGGGGCTCAGTGCCCGATGCGCGCAATAACACCCGGCCCGCGTCTCCAAGTTCAGTGCGCGCGGCCTCGAGTGCCTCCCCGAGCTCGACGTCCGTGTGAACTCGGGAGCGGTCCACACCGGCCACGTTGATCAGCACCTGCGGCAGCGTGTTCACTCGGCACGCCAACTGTGCAAGCGGCCCGCCCCGTGCTACGAGCGACGCGAGCAACAGTGACGTGAGGACTCCGTCCCCGGTGCTCGCGTAGCGGGACACGATGACGTGTCCGGATTGCTCGCCACCCAAGGAGTAGCCGCCCTCACGCATGGCCTCAAGCACGTATCGATCGCCCACCGCCGTCTCCACGATGTCGATCTCGGCTTCGCGCATCGCGTGGTGCAAACCGAGGTTGGACATCACGGTCGCGACCATGGTGTTGCGGTACAAGGTGCCCGCATCGCTCATCGCGGCCGCCAGCAGACCGAGGATGTGATCGCCGTTGACGATTGCGCCTGATTGGTCGATCGCCAGACAGCGGTCGGCATCTCCGTCGTAGGCGACACCCATGTCGGCACCGCGCTCGACCACGGCAGCGGCCAGCGGGCCCAGGTGAGTGGAACCGACGCCTGCGTTGATGTTGCGCCCATCTGGCTCGCAGTGCATCCTGACCACGGTGGCACCGGCGGCTTCGAGGGCCGCTGGCCCGATGGCACTTGCCGCGCCGTGAGCACCATCCACGACGATGGTCAGGCCATCGAGCGGGCAGGCAGTGCCCGAGAAGTCCTGCGCCGCGTGTGCCAGATGCGCGAGGTAGTCCGCATGGAGATTGTCGGAGGCAATCACCTCGCCCACATCGCCACCGATGGGACGCTCCCACGCCGCGCCCACGCGCTCCTCGATGGCCTCTTCCACCGCATCGGGTAGCTTCACGCCCCCGCGTGCAAAGAACTTGATGCCGTTGTCGGGCATCGGGTTGTGAGAGGCCGAGATGACGACGCCGAGGTCGGCCTCGGTGGATCCCGTCAGGTATGCGACGCCGGGGGTGGGAAGGACGCCCACATCGATGACGTCGACGCCTGCGGAGGCCAGACCCGCCGCCACGGCGGACGACAGGAACTGGCCCGAGAGACGGGTGTCGCGACCAAGTACCGCGCGGGGGCGGTGCCCCGAGAACTCGCCGCGTTCGGCCAGGACGTGAGCGGCGGCGACCGCAAGGTCGAGTGCCAACTCCGCCGTGATGTCGCGGTTGGCGACGCCACGCACTCCGTCCGTACCGAACAGGCGCGCCATGTGCGCGGGCCTGACCTAGCGCTTCGAGTACTGGGGAGCGCGGCGGGCCTTCTTGAGACCAGCCTTCTTGCGCTCGACGACGCGAGGGTCACGAGTCAGGAAGCCGGACTTCTTGAGCGTGGCCCGGTTGGTGTCGAGGTCGATCGCGTTGAGTGCACGCGCCACGCCCAGGCGCAAAGCGCCAGCCTGGCCCGAGGGGCCGCCGCCGTGAATGCGGGCGTGGACATCGAACTTCTCTTCGATGTCCAGGACCGCGAACGGGGAGTTCACGATCTGCTGGTGCACCTTGTTGGGGAAGTAGTTGTCCAACTCACGGCCGTTGATCAGCCACTTGCCCGTACCGGGCACCAGGCGAACGCGGGCCACGGCTTCTTTGCGACGGCCAAGACCAGCGCCGGGTGCGATCTCTGAGGTGCCCTTGCCACGCACGGGTGCGGTCTCGGAGGTGAACTCCGTGGGGGTCTCCGTGGACTCAGTGGTCTCGGTCTCGGTGGACTCAATGGTCTCTGTGGTCTCGTCTGCCATCTCGATGTGTCCTTCTGCGGCGCTTACTGCGCCACCTGCGAAATCTCGAACGGGGCGGGCTGCTGCGCCGCGTGGGGGTGCTCAGGTCCTGCGTAGACCTTCAGCTTGGACAGTTGGGCGCGGCCGAGTTTGGTTCGCGGCAACATGCCCCGGATCGCGTTCTCGATGACCTTGGTGGGCTGATCGGCGATCAGTTCGCCGATGGGCTTGGTCTTCAGGCCGCCCGGGTAGCCCGAGTGGCGGTAGACCATCTTGTCGGTGAGCTTGGCACCCGTGAGGGCCACCTTCTCAGCGTTGATGACGATGACGAAGTCACCGGAATCGACGTGGGCAGCGAACGTCGGCTTGTGCTTGCCGCGCAACAGCACAGCAGCCTGAGAGGCCAGACGACCGAGAACCACGTCAGTAGCGTCGATGACGTGCCACTTGCTGGTCACATCACCCGGCTTGGGAGAAAACGTACGCACTATGAAGCCTTCTACTCGAGAAAACGGTGGCGCGATGCGGTAC
>JASBTB010000124.1 GCA_030148645.1 Demequina sp.
ATCGGTCCAGGATCCCCGGAACAAGAACTCAACACCACGGTCGCGCCCCCCACCAGGACAGCCACCACCACACCACGCAGCAGACCAGTCATGCCCAGACCATACCGACCAACCCAAACCCCCGGTACCCCCAACACTGGGGGCTGTGGAAAACGTCAAGCAGTTGACGATGGGTGCCACTCAAGGACCTCCGGTGCCGCCTTGTGACAGTCACGCACCGATCCGCCAGCGCGCGGGGCGGTCCGACTCGGGTGTCCGCTTGCCCTGGCGGCGACGCTGCTGGAAGGGGCGCGGCGGTCACCCCGCACATCGTCGAGCGCGAGCAGATGCGTCTGCCAGACCACTCACCATGCGCCAGTCGGTGCAGTGTGTACTCGCCGCTCCCCGGCTCGGCACCTTCACCGCGACGTGGCGTGTAGGGGACGTGAACCCGGCGGCGGTTCAGGGGGAAAGGCCCACGCTCGGCGCCCTCCTCCTCGATCGGGTTCCCACACGCAATCCGCCCACCGCCCCCCGAAACGTGGGACCTTGGGCCTAGCACCCCACCCCAGGTGGGGTAGAGACTCGTTGGTGTCGAAGGGGATACGCCATGACACACGCGTCAGAGTCCGTGAAGAGCCCACCGCCGCCCCCCTCTGCCAGGCCACCGGTGCTCGAGGCGAGCGACATCATCAAAACCTACCGAACCGGCTGGTGGCCGCGTCGCCGTACCAAGCCTGTGTTGCGTGGCGCAGACTTGCACCTGTTGCCGGGAGAGATAGTCGGATTGGTGGGCGAGAACGGCTCCGGAAAATCGACTCTCATGAACATCCTTGTGGGTGCATTGAATAGGGATGCCGGGAGCGTCACTCAGAGCGGGCTGGTCGGGTTTTGTCCGCAGGAGCCGGTCCTGTATGAGCGGCTCACCTGCGACGAGCACTTCGAGTTGTTCGGGCGGGCCTATGGCATGGTCGAGTCGACTATGCAGCGCTCCCGTGACGACATCTACGCAACCCTTGGTTTTGCCGAGTGGCGGAACGCGCGCGTCGAGGAATTGTCGGGTGGCACCCGGGCAAAGCTCAACCTGGGGCTGGCGCTACTACCGGATCCCGACCTCTTGCTTCTCGATGAGCCGTACGCGGGCTTCGACTGGGACACCTATCAGCGCTTCTGGCAACTGACTCGCACCCGGCGCGACGCGGGTCGCAGTTTGCTCATCATCAGCCACTTCATCACTGACGCCGATCGCTTCGACCGCATCTACGACCTGATCGACGGGCGGACGGTAGCGCGATGACCGCGCGGGCCGCTCCGTTGACGGGACTACTCGCTTGGCGCAACCTGATCGAGTACGCTCGCCGACCACTCAATCTGGTGCTCTTGGTGACCGTGCCCGTCGTGTTCGTCGCCCTGTCGGCTGGCGCGCTGGCCGATTTCTCCCGGTTGCTGGGCGCTGAAGCCTCCGCCGGGCAACTCGAGACCGTCACCGCAGGCTGGGCCGCAGCCTTCCTGGCCGGAGTGGCTGGATTCTTTCACGTGTCCGGATCGCGCGACGCCGATCGACGGTTGGCCGCCGCGGGCTCGGCCACTTCACGCGTGGTCACCGCGAGGCTCACGTCCTCGCTGCTGTTGGCGGCGGCGGCGGCAACTGGCGCCCTTCTCGCACTTGTGTGGCGCACCGACGTGACCGACCTGCCCCGCGCGATCGGAGCGACCGCGATGTTCGCGGTGATCTACCTCGGAATCGGCGCCGCTATCGGGGGCCTGATCCGGTCGGAGTTCAATGGGTCGCTGCTACTGATTTTCTTCTGGATGCTCGACGTCTTCCTCGGTCCTGGCATGGGCCCGTCGGACTCGACGCTCACCCGCTTCTTCCCCACCCATTTCCCCACCCTGGTGATGTTCGATGCCTCAGCGACCCACGCCGGGCCTCTGGGGGACCTCGGAGCCTCCCTGGTGTGGACGCTCGGCGGGCTAGCCTTGGCGTTCGTCGTCCTCGTGATCACGACCCGGCCAGTACGCACAAGCAATACTCGGGGGGTCAACTCCTCCTGGGTGCGCCTGAAGACCGGGCTGCGGTATGCGTGGAGGGAGTACCGTCGCAACGTGGCCCTGTGGGCACTCCTCGTCGTGGTACCCCTGATCTTCATCAGTTTGTCGTTCGCGATCACGCCCGCCGACCCCACCCCTGTGGAGCTTGCGGAGGGCGGCCAGCGCACACTGTCGATGCTTTCCTTGATCGATGTCCACGGCGCGGTCATGGTGTCGATCACCGTCGCGTTCTTGGCCGGGCTGGCTGGCCTGTTCGTCGTACTCGGCTCAGCCGAGGCCGACCGACGGCTGGTCATTGCCGGCTTTCGCACTCGTGAGGTCCTGGTCTCCAGGCTCGGCGTCATCGCGCTTGCCTCCGTGCTCGTCAGCGTGGTGTCCCTGGCGGTCACGACCATCAGTTTCACGCCCCGAGTCTGGGTTACGTTCACGTTGGCCACCTTCGCGATCGCACTCACATATGCGATGATCGGCGTGGTGATCGGCCCCCTGGTTGGCAGGCTGGGCGGGCTATACCTGATGTTCCTGCTGCCCTTCATCGACCTGGGGCTCGCCCAGAACATCATGTTCGATGCCGCCCCGCCAGCCTGGGCGTCCTGGCTACCGGGCTACGGCGCCGTTCGCGTGCTCGTCGACGGCGCCTTCACGCCCACGTTCGACGAGACCTCCGGGCTGCTGATCGCCCTGGCCTGGCTCATCGGCATCGTCGCGGTAGCAGTCGTCGCATTCCACCGCATCGCCGCACGGCGCACCTAACACGGGAGAGCCATGCGCCACAGCCTGTCTCACCAGTTATTGCACACGCCGCCGCCCGAATCGTGGGGAAACCCTAGGCAAGACGGGCTGACGCATCGTGACTGAACTGGACAACTACCAGCGCCAGGTGATCAACCGGCTCAAGACCGCGCGCGGTCACCTCAGCGGGATCATTCGCATGATCGAGGACGATGCCTGGTGCCCGGACATCATGAAGCAACTCGCCGCCGTGCAGGGCACCCTTGAGGGCACCA
>JASBTB010000083.1 GCA_030148645.1 Demequina sp.
CCCGCGGCAACGAAAGCCATGTGGAGGGCCGACGTGCCCGAGTTGACGGCAACGCACTCGCGACCGTCGACCACCTCGCTGAACTCCTGTTCGAAGGCGGCCACCTCCGGGCCCTGGGCGAGCATCCCGGACGCGAGCACGCGGTCGACGGCCGCACGCTCCTCGGCTCCGATGTACGGCTTGGCAGCGGAAATCATGTGCATCCAATCGTGGTGTGCAGGTAGGAGGGCGCGGGGGCTACGCCACCGATCATATCGACCGGGCTCTGGGACTAACGTCAGCCCCGGCTGGCCCGGGAGCGCCTCGACCGGACAACTATGCTTGCCCCATGCGCATAGCGATCACGGGTGGCGCCGGCTACATCGGCTCACACACGGTCGACGCCTTGATGACACGCGGCGATGAGGTCGTCGTGGTCGACGATCTGTCGACAGGTGACGTCGCGCGCATCGGCACTGCCGAACTCATCGATCTAGACTTGGCCTCCGACCGCGCGGGCGCGACACTCGGGCGCCAGTTGCGGGACCGGCGAGTCGACGCGGTGATCCATTTCGCGGCGCTCAAGCGGGTCGACGAATCGATCGAGAGCCCGGGCCTGTACTACCACGTGAACCTGGCCAGCACGCTCGCGGTGATCGACGCCATGCGGGATGCCGCCGTGCCGTCGCTCGTGCTGTCCTCCTCCGCTGCCGTCTACGGCGAAGTCGATGGCATGGTGGACGAATCGCACCCCACGCGGCCGCTGAACCCCTACGGCGCGACCAAACTCGCGTGCGAGACGCTCGTGGACGCGGTCGCGCGCTCCGGTGCCCTACGCGCCGCCTCGCTGAGGTACTTCAACGTCGCGGGCGCTGGCAGACCAGAACTCGGCGACCGCACCATCGTGAACCTCATCGCCATCGTGATCGATCAGCTCTCGCGCGGCGAAACCCCCCTCGTGTTTGGCGACGACTACGAGACGCCCGACGGCAGTTGCGTGCGCGACTACGTGCATGTCGCCGATGTGGCGAGCGCACACGTGGCCGTGCTCGACTGGCTGGAAACCACGACCGGGCACCGCCCGCTCAACATCGGCACGGGGCGCGGCACGTCGGTCTTGGAGGTCATCGACGTTATCTCTGCGGCCATGGGGTCGGACATCAAGCCGGCGATACGGTCGCGCCGCGTGGGCGACCCCGCGAATGTCGTCTCCCGTGTCGATGCCATCGCCCGCCTCACAGGATGGTCTGCCACCTATGACCTCGACGCAACTGTGCGGAGTTCCATCGAGGCCTACAGGTGGTGGTCGGCGTCCAGCCCGGTGCGCTGACCTACGCTGATGCCATGAACGGCCCCGCCGCTCGGACAACCCGTGTGTCCGTCGCCCTGTGCACCTACAACAGCGGGCGCTTCATCGACACCCAACTGAGCAGTATCCTCGACCAAGACCTCCCCGTCGACGAGGTCGTCATCGGCGACGACGGCTCCACCGATGGCACGCTCGAGCGCATTGCGTCCATCGCGGCCACACACCCACGCGGGCGCGTGGTGCGCGTCGCCTTCACCGAGCCCTCGGGCGGCGTGGTCCCCAACTTCTCCCGCACTCTCGCGGCGTGCACGGGCGACCTGATCGCCCTGAGCGACCACGACGATGTGTGGCGCTCGGACAAGACCGCCACGCTCGTGCACCGGCTCCTGGCGGCAAAGCATCCCGCCATGGTTTTCACCGACGCACGGATTGTGGACGATGCGGGTAGTTTCCGTGGCACACACCTGTTCGCCTCATACGGAGTCGCGCATGGCGAACTCGACGCCATCGCAGCCGGAAGGGGCGCCGAGGCACTCATCCGCCGCAACATCGTCACTGGCGCCACCGCGATGCTCACTCGGGATCTCTTGAACGTGGGGCTACCGATCCCGGAGCCCTTCGTGCACGACGAATGGCTCGCGTTCCTCGCCGCCTCGCTCGGCACGCTCCTGGTCGAGAACCGGCCACTCATCGACTACCGTGTCCACGGCAGCAATCAGATCGGCATCCCGCCGCGATCGCCGTGGGGACAGGCGCGAGTGGCCATGTCGGGCCGCCGTGGGCGCTACGAGACCCTGCACGCCCGCGCCGCCGCCTTGCACGACCGTCTTGTCGAGCAAGGGTCACCCGCGCCAGTGCTGGCGCTCCTCGCAGACAAGGCCGCCTTCGAGAAGGCGCGTGCGACGATGCCGTGGTTTTGGCCCGCACGTCTACCAGGGATTATGCACAGATACCGCAGCGGCGCGTACGCCCGCTTCACCCATCGGCCGTCGCTCGAAATGTGGCGTGACCTCGCCCAGCGCATGTAGCGCGACAGGACACGATGGCATGCCGCGCGTCGCGCTAAGATGGCTCCACACGACAGGGGAGCGCCTGGCTGCAAGGCAAGGGCGCTGAGAGTGCGGACAAGCCGCAGACCCTCGAACCTGATCCGGCTCGCACCGGCGTAGGGAGTCGAGACTCGTCCCCTCCTGATGAAGGAGGATCCATGAAGATCTCATCCACCATGTCCATGGCGGTCGCCGGAGCCTTGCTGCTCGCAGCATGCTCGAGCGTCAACAGCGACCCCACACCCGCGCCCACCACATCGGATGCCGCATCCGCCCCCGCCCCCAGCGGCGCCGTCACGGTGCTCACCCATGACAGTTTCGCGCTGCCAGACGAGGTGATCGCCGACTTCGAGGCGACCAGCGGCATCGACGTCACCTTCGAGCCGGTGGGTGACGCGGGAACGCTGGTCAATCAACTGGCCCTCACGGCGGGTGCGCCGCTGGGCGACGCGGTGTTCGGCATCGACAACACCTTCGCCTCCCGCGCGGTGGCGTCGGGGGCCCTTGCCGACTACGTCTCTCCCGGCGCAACCGACTCCGTCTCCGGCCAGCTGACCGCGATCGACTATTCGGACGTGTGCTTCAACATCGATCTTGCGGCCTTTGGGCCCGCAAACCCTGCCCCCGCCACGTTCGACGACCTGCTTGCGCCGGAATACGCCAACCAGGTGTCGGTGCCGAACCCCACCACGTCGTCGCCCGGCCTGGCCTTGCTGCTGGCCACGTATGAGACGTACGGCGACGGCTGGAAGGACTACTGGCGCGGCCTCCGCAACAACGGCCTGAAGGTGACCGCCGGGTGGTCGGACACCTACTTTGTCGACTTCTCGGTGCCCAACTACGGCGGCGACTACCCCATCGTGCTCAGTTACGCCTCGTCCCCGCCGTCGGAGGTCATCGACGGGCAGCCCACGAGCGCCGCGCTGCTGGATACGTGCTTCCGGCAGGTGGAGTATGCGGGTGTGCTCGACGGTGCGGACAATCCCGAAGGCGCCCAAGCGGTCGTGGACTGGATGCTGAGCGACGCTGTGCAGTCGGCGCTGCCCGGCAGCATGTACGTCTACCCGGTGTCGCCCACGGCCGCCATCCCCGCACAGTGGGAGCAGTTCGCCCCTCTGTCTGACAATCCGATCGTCATGGATCCCGCACAGATCGACGCACGGCGCGACGAGTTGCTGCGCGCATGGACCGAGATCGTGATCGACGGCCAGTAGTTCGATGCCTCGATTCGCCCGGCCTGGGATCGTCGCGGCAGCAGCCGCGGCGATCCCCGTCGTGTTCCTGGGGGTCTTCTTTGCCTGGCCGCTGGCGGCTACCCTGTACCGCGCCATGTTCGCGCCGGGCCTGGCAGGCCAGACCACCACCGTGTCCGCTCGTGCGGTCGTTCAGGCCGCGGGCACGACGCTCGGGCTGGCTGGCGCTGGCACCGCCCTGACGCTCCTCATCGGCCTGCCCGCGGCGTGGGCTTTGTACCGCCGACGCTGGCGCGGCTCGCGCACCCTTGCGGCGGCGCTCACCGCGCCCTTCGTGCTCCCCACGATGGTCGTGGCCCTTGCATTTCTGACGCTGCAAAGGGACCTTGTGCCCGCGCTCGGGGCGGGCCACGGGTTGCCTGCGATCATCGCGGCGCTCGCATTCTTCAACGTCGCGGTCGTGTTGCGCACGGTGGGCCCCGCGCTCGAGGGCATGGACGAGCGGCTCGTGGCGGCGGCGCGCACCTTGGGCGCCTCGCGCGCAGCAGCGGCACGCCGAGTGGTGTGGCCCGCCATCCGGCGATCCGTCGGTGGAGCGGCCGCGATCACGTTCCTGTTTTCGTCGACGTCGTTCGCGATTGTCCTGGTGCTGGGGGGCACCCGGATCCAGACCCTCGAGACAGCGGCGTACCTCGAACTCACATCCTTCCTCGACCTGCGCGGCGCGGCGCTCCTTGCGCTCGTGCAGGCGGGCCTCGTCGCCTCGGTCGCGATGGGAGTCGGGTGGCTCGCCCGACCGGGTCGGTACGCCTTCACCCACGCGGCCCCCCTGCGTCCGATCGCCCGCCGCCGTGACGCCGCCGCGATCGCACTCGCCCTGACCCCCGCCGCGCTCCTCACCCTCATCCCGCTGGGCACGCTGCTCGCAGGCTCGCTGCGCGGTGCTCGCGGGCCGTCGCTCGCCGCCTACCGCACCCTGTTCGGATTGTCGGAGTCGGGCGGCGGCATTGCCAGTTCCGTGGCGGCGTCCCTCTGGATCGCCGTCGTGGCGGCGGCCCTCGCGCTGGCGGTGGGGGTGCTGGCCGTGGCTGCGGCCGCCGTGCACCCCGGCGCGCGCTGGGTACGCGCACTGACCGTGGGACCCCTCGCCGTGTCCTCGGTGGTGGTCGGCGTGGGCCTGCTCGTGGCGCTTGCGGTGCCGCTGCGTTCCTGGGGGTCTGCGGGGACCTATGGACTCCTCGTGGCTGCGCAGGCGCTCGTCGCGACGCCACTCGTCGTCCGGGTGCTCGCTCCCGTACTCGACGGGATCTCCCCCCTCCAATCCGCCGCGGCCGCCACCCTGGGTGCATCGCCCACGCGCACCGTCGTCCGCGTCGTCCTACCGCGCATGCGCGGTGCCCTGTCGTCGGCGGCAGGGCTCGCGTTCGCCGTGGCGGTCGGCGAGTTCGGGGCGTCGGTGTTTCTGGCCCGCCCCGGAGCGCCCACACTGCCCACCGCGATCATGCGGCTACTGTCCCGGCCGGGCGCGGAGAACCTTGCGACCGCGTCCGCGGGCGCCGTCGTGCTCGCCGTGATTGCTGGCGCGGCCATGATGCTGGCAGAGGGCACCAGGAGGCAACGCGCATGACACATGGGCTTCGGGTGCACGACGTCACCGTGGCGTATGGAGGCTCACACCCGCGCATCGCCGTGGACCGTGCCTCATTCAGCCTCGATCAGGGTGGTTCGCTCGCGCTCGTGGGCGCGTCCGGGTCGGGCAAGTCGTCGCTCCTGTTGGCCATTGCGGGCGTCATCGATTCGGTCGGCTCGGTCTCGTGGGACCAGCACGACCTCGCCTCGGTCCCCCCACATCGACGCGGCTTTGGGCTCGTTTTTCAAGACGGCCAGCTGTTCCCCCACCTGAGCGTGGGCGCCAACATCGGCTTTGGGCTCGAGATGCAGGGCGTGGGGCATCGCGAAAGGGCCGCGCGCGTCGGGGAGTTGCTCGACATGGTCGGGCTGGCGGGCGCGCAGGAACGTGCCGTCACCGAACTGTCGGGCGGAGAGCGGCAACGCGTCGCCCTGGCAAGGACGCTCGCCCCACGCCCCAGGTTGGTGTTGCTCGACGAGCCGCTGAGTTCGCTCGACGCGGACCTGCGCGAACGTCTTGCGACGGAGGTGCGCGTGCTACTCGAGGCTCACGGCACCACCTGGATCGTGGTGACTCACGACCGTTCCGAAGCGGCCGCGATGGCTGCACGCCAGCTGACCATGAGCGGCGGGCGGCTCGTGGAGTCCGGCGATGGAGTCCAGGGTTGAGCCCCCTCGACTCAACTTAGTTGACTTTCGCACGAAACTGTGGATACTTGAGTGGAGAAGGCTCAAGACCGAGCGCATCACCAGTGGCCCACCGGGGCCAGTACCAAGGAGGACCTCCACATGTCCCGTGCAGTAGGCATCGACCTCGGCACCACCAACTCGTGCGTCGCCGTGCTCGAGGGTGGCGAACCCACCGTCATCGCGAACGCGGAAGGCACCCGCACCACCCCGTCCGTGGTCGCATTCTCCAAGACGGGCGAAGTGCTCGTCGGCGAGATCGCCAAGCGCCAGGCCGTCACCAACGTTGACCGCACCATCTCTTCTGTGAAGCGCCACATGGGCACCGACTGGACCACCAAGATCGACGACAAGACATACACCCCGCAGGAGATTTCCGCTCGCATCCTCGGCAAGCTCAAGCGCGACGCCGAGGAGTACCTGGGCGAGAAGGTGACCGACGCCGTCGTCACCGTGCCCGCGTACTTCAACGACGCCGAGCGCCAGGCCACCAAGGACGCCGGCGAGATCGCCGGACTCAACGTGTTGCGCATCGTCAACGAGCCCACCGCGGCCGCACTCGCCTACGGCCTGGACAAGGGCAAGGAAGACGAGCTCATCCTGGTGTTCGACCTGGGCGGCGGCACGTTCGACGTGTCCCTGCTCGAAGTGGGCAAGGACGAGGACGAATTTTCCACCATCCAGGTGCGCGCAACGGCAGGCGACAACCGCCTCGGCGGCGACGACTGGGACCAGCGCATCGTCGACTTCCTGGTCAAGGAGGTCAAGAACTCGGAGGGCGTGGACCTGTCCAAGGACCGCTCCGCCCTGCAGCGCCTGCGCGAGGCCTCCGAACAGGCCAAGAAGGAACTCAGTTCCGCGCAGCAGACCACGATCTCGCTCCAGTACCTCAGCATCGGCGAGAACGGTCCCGTCCACCTAGACACCAAACTGACGCGCTCCAAGTTCCAGGAGATGACCAAGGACCTGCTCGAGCGCACCAAGGCGCCGTTCCACCAGGTGATCAAGGACGCGGGTATCAAGCTCTCCGACATCGACCACGTGGTCATGGTCGGCGGGTCGACCCGCATGCCAGCCGTCAGCGACGTGGTCAAGGAACTCACCGGCGGCCAGGAGCCCAACAAGGGAGTCAACCCCGACGAGGTCGTCGCCGTAGGCGCGGCCCTGCAGGCTGGCGTCATCAAGGGCGAGCGCAAGGACGTCCTGCTCATCGACGTCACTCCTCTGAGCCTCGGCATCGAGACCAAGGGCGGCGTGATGACCACTCTGATCGAACGCAACACCGCCATCCCCACCAAGTCCTCCGAGGTCTTCTCCACCGCGGACGACAACCAGCCGTCGGTGATGATCCAGGTGTTCCAGGGCGAGCGCCAGTTCGCGCGGGACAACAAACTGCTCGGCACATTCGAGTTGGGCGGCATCGCGCCCGCCCCGCGCGGCGTGCCCCAGATCGAGGTCACGTTCGACATCGACGCCAACGGCATCGTGCACGTGCACGCCAAGGACCGCGGCACCGGCAAGGAATCGTCGATCACGGTAACGGGTGGCTCGGCCCTGTCGAAGGAAGACATCGACCGCATGGTCAAGGACGCCGAGGAACACGCCTCCGAGGACGCCAAGCGCCGCGAGGAGGCCGAGACACGCAACAACGCCGAGTCCTTCGCCTACTCGACAGAGAAGATCCTGTCCGACAACGAGGACAAGATTCCCGCCGACGTGGCCGACGAGGTCAAGGAGGCCATCGCCGAGGTGCGCAAGGCGCTTGAGGGCGAGGACGCCGAGGCCGTCAAGACGGCACACGACGACCTCGTGGCCAAGGCACAACGCATCGGCGAGGCCATCTACAAGGCCGAACAGGAGGCGGGCGCCCAGCCCGGCGCCGACGCCCCCACCGGCGAGTCCGGCTCCGCGGATGACGACGTGGTGGACGCCGAGATCGTCGACGACGAGGACGACACCAAGTAGCACGCGTGGGCGGCGGGCGGACGCATCCGCTCGCTGCCCGCGGGTACGGAGGGACCTCATGGACGACAACACACCACACCAGTCACCCGATGACGAAGGCGCCGACGACGCCCTGGCCGCGGCCGAACGGATCGTCGACGCAGCCCCGACGACCGGCGACGACTTCGATGCCGACGAGGCGGGCGCGGACGACGCCCTGACGCAGGCAGAGGTGAAGGCCGCCGAGCACCTGGCGGATCTTCAGCGCCTACAAGCCGAATACGTCAACTACCGCAAGAGGGTGGATCGAGACCGCGCCGCCATCACCGACGTCGCCACGTCCAAGGTCCTCGAGGCACTGCTACCCGTGCTGGACGACATTGCCGCGGCCCGCCAACACGGCGAACTCGCCGAAGGCCCGTTCGCCTCCATCGCGGACAAGCTGGAAGAGACACTGGGTCGCTTCGGATGGTCGAGCTTCGGAGCACAGGGCGACATTTTCGATCCGACGCTCCACGAGGCGCTGATGTCGCAACCCAGCGCGGACGTCACCGAGCCCACCGTGCACCACGTCGCCCAGCCGGGGCACCGCCTCGGGGGCCGCGTCGTGCGCGCCGCCCGGGTCATCGTCGCTCAACCCGAAGACCACTAGGCCCACTGCTCGCGCCACTCGATGCCGATTCGACCGAAGAAAGGAGGCGGACGTGACAAGCCAGGACTGGTTCAACAAGGACTTCTATGCGACCCTGGGCGTGCCCAAAGACGCCTCCCAGGCCGACATCAAGAAGGCGTACCGCAAACTCGCGAGGGACCTCCACCCCGACCGGCATCCGGGTGACGCCGCGGCCGAGAGGCGCTTCAAGGAGGTCGGTGAGGCGTACGGGGTCATATCGGACCCCAAGCAACGCCAACAGTACGACGCGATTCGTGCCATGGGCGGCGGTGCCCGCTTCCAAGCTGGAGGCGCCGGAGGCACCCAAGGCTTCGAGGACGTCTTCGGCGGCATGTTCGGTGGCGGACCCGCGCGCGGCCAGGGCTTCGAGGACCTCCTCGGAGGACTGTTCGGAGGCGGCCGCGGACGCGGCCCCCAGCGCGGCGCCGATCTGGCGGCAGCCACCGAAGTCACCTTCCGTCAGGCCGCGCAGGGCGCCACCGTCACCCTCGGCATCGACGGGCAGCGCGTGTCGACCCGCCTTCCGGTGGGCGTCACGGACGGCCAGAAGATCCGCATTCGCGGCAAGGGTCGCCCCGGAGCGGGCGGGGGGCCTGCCGGGGACCTCATCCTCACCGTCCACGTGGGTCGGCATCCCGTATTCTCGGTCGATGGCCGCAACCTGCGCATGAGCCTGCCCGTGTCGTTCGACGAGGCGGTGTTGGGCGCCACCGTCGAGGTTCCCACCCTCACCGGTGAGCGTGTCAAGGTGAAAATCGCCCCCGGAACCTCCTCCGGTGCGACGTTGCGCGTCAAGGGCAAGGGCCTCGCGACCAAAGAAGGCGTCGGGGACCTCTTGGTGCGCATCGAGGTGGCTGTCCCGTCCAAGGTCTCCAAGGCCGCGAAGGAAGCCCTCCAAGTATTCGCGCTTGAGACCGCAAGCGACGACCCACGGGCACGTCTGTACGGCGACGCAGCCCGGTAGCCCCCTAACCTTGGAGTTGAGGCCCGCCGGAAGGGAGAAGCCATGGAGAAACCGGACGTCGACGAGCCCGTGTTCCCAATCTCCGCGGCCGCCGAACTCGCAGGCATGCACGCCCAAACCCTGCGTCAATACGACCGGCTCGGCCTCGTGGTGCCGCGGCGTCGACCCGGCGGCGGACGCCGCTACTCGCTACGCGACGTGGCCACCCTGCGCGAGGTGCAGCGCATGAGCCAGGAGGAGGGCATCAACCTGGCCGGGATCGCGCGCATCCTGTCGCTGAGCAAACGCGTCGAACGGCTCGAAACCGAGGTGGAGCGGCTGCGCCCGCGCGCGGACCTCGGCTCGCGCGTGTTCACGTCGGGACCTTCCGGCAAGGTCGTCATTGTGGAACGCGGCCAACGCGGCCGACGCGACGAAGGCCGTGGCCTGGTGGTGTGGCGGGGGCGCTAGCGACCAGTCCGGTCCGTGTGCCGAGGCCTGCGCGCTAGTCGTCGATCTCGACGGTCTTGATGCGGGCCACATGGCCCGCGACGATGCGCACGTCCCTCGTGGGCACGCCCCAATGCTCCGCGAGCGCCGCGACGACGCCGTCGTTGGCACCGCCCTCGATGGCCCGCTCTCGCACCCACACCGTGAGCATCCCGTCTGCCCCGAACTCGACCAGAGGGCCCTTCCTGGAGCCCGGCTTGACGCGAATACGATGGCGAGTCATCCCGCCACCGTACCGAGGGCTACGTGGGCGCGCCGTCACGCGCGCTGGAGGCGGCATCCTCCGCACGACGGATGCGCGCTGTCGCACCTTCGTCGTACCTTCTTCCCATGTCCCCCGATATCGCAGTCGAGGCCGAGGGCCTCGTCAAGTCCTTCAAGGCCACCAAGGCGCTCAAGGGCGTTTCCTTCCAGGTCCCGCGCGGCAAGGTGCTCGGAGTGCTGGGGCCCAACGGTGCAGGCAAGACCACCGCCGTGCGCATCCTCGCCACGTTGCTACGTCCCGACGCTGGCCGCGCCATCGTCGCCGGGCACGACGTCGTCCGCAATCCGCGCGAGGTCCGCAAGCGGGTAGGCCTGACCGGGCAATATGCGTCCGTCGATGAAGAGTTGACCGGCCGGGAAAACCTAATCATGATCGGCGAACTCCTGAACATGCGGACACAGACCGCGAAGGCCCGCGCCACCGAACTGCTCGAATGGTTCGACCTGAGCGACGCCGCCGACCGCATGGCCAAGACCTATTCGGGTGGTATGCGGCGCCGCCTCGACCTGGCGGCGTCGCTCACCGGTCACCCGGAGATCGTGTTCCTCGACGAACCCACCACCGGGCTCGACCCGGCGAAGCGGGAAGACATGTGGGACGTGGTGCGCGACATCGTCGCCCGCGGCACCTCCGTCCTGCTCACCACTCAATATCTTGAAGAGGCCGACGCCCTGGCCGACGACATCGTGGTGATCAACCACGGCGAGGTCATCGCACACGACACGGCAGAAAACCTCAAACGCGTGGTGGGCTCGCAGACCCTGCGGGTACGCCCCAGCAACCCAGGCAGCTCCGATGCCGTGCGGGCGATTCTCGCCGACATCGCCGCCGACGGCGCACACGTCGACCAACCCCGCAACGGCGAGTTCTCGGTGCCCGTACCCAACGACTCGGCCCTGACCTCCGTGGTGGGCCGCCTCCAGGCCGCCGCGATCGAGGTCACCGAACTGTCACTCCTGTTGCCCAGTTTGGACGAGGTCTTCTTCACATTGACCGGGGAACGCAACCGCCCCACACCGGACGCCACTGACTCGAGCGAAGGGGTTGAAGCATGACCACCGCAGGCGCCACCCACGAGGTCGAGGTCATCCCCCACGGACCCACAGACATGGTCAGGCACTCCTGGGTGCTCGCCAAACGTTCACTCGTCAAGACGTGGCGCACCCCCGAGGGGCTGATCGACGTCACGGTGTCACCCATCATGTT
>JASBTB010000094.1 GCA_030148645.1 Demequina sp.
GTGATCGGCCCGCGCCGTCCGGGTGACCCGGCCCGCATCGTCGCCGCGGGAGACCTCGCCGCACGGGACCTCGGGTGGCAGACGCGCTTCACCATCGAACAGATGGTGTCCTCCGCGTGGGAAGCCCTGCCCCGCTCCTGACCCACCTGCCACGACATCGCGGGCCCGAACCCGACCCGCCACGGCTCCTCATCTTGGACACGACGGCTTTCCCGAGTAGGTTCGTGACATGGAGCGAAGCCAGGAATTGTCCGTCGGCAGGATTCCCATCGTCGATGTCCAGCCGTCGCTCGAGCAGGGGCGATGGCCCGCTCGCGCGGTGGTGGGCGAGGCAGTTCACGTTACGGCAACGATCTTTCGCGAGGGCCACGACCTCGAAGGTGCGACCCTGGTCGTCACGGATCCCCGTGGCAAACGGCACTCGATGCCCATGCCTCAAGCCGACTGGGGAACCTCCCTGTACAAGGCGATCTTCATTCCCACCCACACGGGGATGCACTCGTTCCGCGTCGAGGCATGGTCCGACCCGGTCGGCTCGTGGGCGCACGCAGCACAGGTGAAGATTCATGCCGGCGTGGATGTTCACCTGATGCTCGACGAGGGCGTCGAGGTCCTCACTCGGGCCAGGGACACCGTGCGCAGAGGCGCCGCAGCCAAGCAGGTCCTCAGCGAGGCAATCGCCGCGCTGACAAACGGAACCCTCACCCCCGAGGCACGGCTCTCCACGGCCCTGACCGATCAGGTCCGCCACACGCTCACCAAGGCGCCCCTGCGCGAATGGGTGACGCGCTCACGGGAATATCCCCTCTTGGTACAGCGCGAGAAGGCGCTGGTATCGGCCTGGTATGAAATCTTTCCTCGCTCCGAAGGCGCAAAATACCATCAGAGGTCGGGCGAGTGGACCTCCGGCACCTTCGCCACCGCAGCCAAGCGGCTGCCCGCCATCGCAGAGATGGGTTTCGACGTCGTCTACCTCACCCCTATTCACCCCATCGGCTCGACCTATCGAAAGGGCCGCAACAACGCCCTCGAGGCGGAACCGGGCGACCCCGGAAGCCCCTACGCGATCGGATCCGAGGATGGCGGCCACGATGCCATCCACCCGGATCTGGGCACGATGCGCTCCTTCAAGACCTTCGTGAAACGCGCACGGGACGTGGGCCTTGAGGTCGCGCTCGATATCGCGCTGAATGCCTCCCCCGATCACCCCTGGCTCACGGAGCACCCCGAGTGGTTCACCACGCGGCTCGACGGCACCATCGCCTACGCGGAGAACCCTCCCAAGAAGTACCAGGACATTTACCCGTTCAACTTTGACAACGACCCCGAAGGAATCTATCGCGCCTTGCGTGACGTGTTCCAGGTGTGGATCGACGCCGGCGTGACGGCGTTCCGTATCGACAACCCGCATACCAAGCCGCTGACCTTCTGGGAGCGTTTGCTCGGCGACATTGCGCACGCCCATCCCGACGTGATCTTCCTGTCCGAGGCGTTCACGCGCCCGGCCATGATGCATACGCTCGCCAAGATCGGCTTCCATCAGAGCTACACGTACTTCACCTGGCGCCAGAACGCCCACGAGATGGGCGAGTACCTTGAGGAACTCGCTGGCGAATCGTCGTTCTTTATGCGCCCCAACTTCTGGCCGACCACTCACGACATCTTGACCCCCGACATGCAGCGCGGCGGCCCGCCGTACTGGAAGATGCGGGCGGCGCTCGCGGCAACGGGCGCACCGTCGTTCGGCATCTACTCGGGCTACGAGTTCATCGAATCCGTGCCCCGGCCCGGCGTCGAGGAGCAGATCGACAACGAAAAGTATGAGTACAAACCGCGCGACTGGTCCAAGGCGGACGACTACGGCATCGCATCGCTGTTGAGGACCCTCAACACTGTGAGGTCGCAGCACGTGGCGTTGCGCAGGCTGCGTGGACTCACCGTGCACCGCACCACGAATCCGAACATCCTGTGCTTCACCCGACACGCGCCCGCCAACGAGGCGCACCAGGGGCGCGCGGACACCGTCGTGGTGGTGGCATCGTTCGACCCGCACGCAGTCAACGACGCGATCGTGACTCTCGACATGAGCGCGATCGGCAAGCAAGACGACGATCCCATTCCGGTCCAAGATGCGATCACCGGAGCCACGTACACCTGGGGACACGAGTTCTTTGTGCGCCTCGACCCCTCGCAGACGCTGGTGCACGTGGCCACGGTGCGCCCATGAGCACGTTGGAGGACAACTGTGGCACGTGACATCGACCCGTCGGCGTTGGCCGATATCCTCGCAGGCACCCACCACGAACCGCATGCGGTTCTCGGGCCGCACCTCCACGACGGCCACGTCGTGGTCAGAGTGTTGCGTCCGTTCGCCCGGTCGATTGTGGTCGAGACCCTGGACGGGAAGTTTCCCGCGACCCACGTCGAGGGCGCATTGTGGGAGGCCGAACTGGAGGGCGACACGATCCCCGACTACCGTGTGCGGGTCGCGTACGACGGCGAGGATCAGGTCACCGACGACCCTTACCGCTTTCTCCCGACGCTGGGCGAGTTGGATCTCCACCTCATCCGGGAAGGTCGCCACGAACGGCTGTGGGACGTCCTCGGCGCGCACATCAGGACGTACCCCTCAGTGTTGGGAGAGGTCCACGGCGCGTCGTTCAGTGTGTGGGCACCCAACGCCCGCGCGGTGCGCGTCGTTGGCGAGTTCAACCATTGGCAGGGCGTGGGCCACGCCATGCGTTCGCTCGGCTCCTCGGGTGTGTGGGAACTGTTCATCCCCGCCGTTGCAGACGGCGCCCGCTACAAGTACGAGATCCTGGGCAAGGACGGCCACTGGAAGCAACAGGCCGACCCCATGGCCCGGCGCACCGAAGTGCCGCCGCACACCGCGTCAGTCGTCACGGCCAGCGAGTACGCCTGGAACGACCACGCGTGGCTGCAGGAGCGCGGGAAGTACTCCGCGCACAACACGGCGATGTCCGTCTACGAGGTGCATCTGGGGTCATGGAAGCAGGGCCTGAGCTACCGCGACCTTGCCGACGAACTGATTCCCTACGTGCGCGATCTGGGCTTTACCCACCTGGAGTTGCTCCCCGTCATGGAGCACCCCTTTGGCGGCTCATGGGGCTACCAGGTGACGTCGTACTACGCGCCGACCTCGCGGTTTGGCGACCCGGACGACCTGAGGCACTTCATTGATCGCGCCCACCAGGAAGGCATCGGTGTGCTCCTCGACTGGGTCCCAGGTCATTTCCCCAAGGATTCTTGGGCGCTGGGACGATTCGACGGCACTCCGCTGTACGAGCACCCCGACCCATTGCGCGGCGAACAGACCGACTGGGGCACCTACATTTTCGACTTTGGCAGGGCTGAGGTGCGCAACTTTCTCGTCGCCAACGCGCTGTATTGGCTTCAGGAGTTCCACGCCGACGGCCTGCGCGTCGACGCGGTGGCGTCGATGCTGTATCTCGACTATTCGCGAGAGGCCGGCCAGTGGCGACCCAACATTCATGGCGGCAGGGAAAATCTCGACGCGATCGCGTTCTTGCAGGAGACCAACGCCACGGCATACAAGAACGTGCCGGGGATCGTGATGCTGGCGGAGGAGTCCACGGCGTGGCCGGGCGTGACCGCACCAACGTCTGAGGGGGGTCTTGGCTTCGGCATCAAGTGGAACATGGGGTGGATGAACGACACGCTGCGCTATCTGGCGGAACAACCCATCCACCGCTCCTATCACCACCACACCGTCACCTTCTCGCTCGTGTACGCCTTCTCGGAGCACTTCATGCTGCCCCTCAGCCACGACGAGGTCGTCCACGGCAAGGGTTCGCTGTACGAGCGCATGCCAGGAGACCACTGGCAAAAACTCGCAGGATTGCGTTGCTTGCTGGCTTACCAATGGTCGCACCCCGGCAAGAAACTCATCTTCATGGGCGATGAGTTCGGCCAAACGGCCGAGTGGTCCGAGGGCCGGTCGCTCGATTGGTGGCACACCGAGGACCCTCTCCACGAAGGATTGCGCCGACTCGTCGGCGATCTCAACGCGCTCTACCGAGCACAGCCGGCACTGTGGGAGCAAGACGACGACGGAGCGGCCTTCCGGTGGATCGATGCCGATGACGCGGCACACAACGTGATCTCCTTCGTGCGCTATGCGACGGATGGCACCCCGGTGGTCGTGGCGGTGAACTTCGCGGGCATCCCTCACGAGAATTACCGGCTGGCGTTCCCTCATCCCGGAAAGTGGGATGAGGCCCTCAACACCGATTCCGAAAGATACGGCGGATCCGGCGTCGGCAACCTGGGTCGCGTGGAGGTCGCCGCGACAGCGCACCACGACGATGCCTCAACAACGGTGAGGCTTCCCCCACTTGGCGTCGTATTCTTCACACCAGCTGCCGGATAGGCCTTCGCTAGTACAGGGCGCTTGCGAGCCGCTTGCGCGCAGAAATGACGCGTGGGTCCGCCGGACCCACCACGTCAAACAATTCGATCAACCGGGCACGCACCCGCTCCCGTTCGTTTCCAGCGCTCACACGCACCACCTCGATGAGGCGGTCGAACGCGTCGTCGACCATTCCGCCCAACACGTCCACGTCCGCGACTGCAAGCTGGGCGTCCACGTCGTCCCGGGCGTTGGCTGCCGCCGCGCGCACGGTTGCCGCATCCACGGCACGGCCACGGGCCACGAGAGATACCTGGGCCCTGCCGGCACGAGCCTCGACATCCTTCGGGTTCTCCTTGAGAGCCTGGTCATACGCGGCGATCGCCGCGCCGTAGTCCTCTCGCTCGATCGCATCGAATGCGGCCTGGTGAAGGGGCGGAAGGGGCGGATCGCCATCCTCGTCCTGCGTCGTGGCCACCGGAGCCTCCCCCGAGTCGCTCACCGCCATGCCTGCCTGATTGGCAACCTGGGCGACCTGAGCGAAAACGTCGACCAGTTGCGCATCGTCCGGCGTACCTTGGAAGAGCGGGACGGGCCGTCCCGCAATGAGCGCAAGCATTGCAGGAACCGCCTGAAGCTGGAAGGCCTCGGCCAGTCCCGGCTCGGCGTCCACATCCACGGTGACCAGCCCCACGGTGTCCCCGTAACGCGCCAGACGCGCGACCACCCGCTCCTTCAGTTCGTCGCATTGCGGCGCGACCGAAGAACACAACAGCACAAAGATGGGCCGCCGGACGGACTCCTGCAGGTACTCGCCAGCGTTGGCCTCGGTCATGGTCTGCGGGCCGTCGGTGGGGCCGTCGGCCTGTTGCCCTCGCTGACGCTTGGCCGCGAGAGCGGCCAGATCGACAACACCGCTGAACGGGGGTAGCGAAGTCATGGCGTCCTTTCTGGGTGTGCGGTTAGGGGGTGATGGAGACGAGTTGATGCTCTGCCGCGACGGCTCGCGGCAGTTGCTCCTGGCCGGGAGGGGGAATCCACAGCACCACGAAGTCCCTGTAGTTATACGTGACTTTGTCTGTCGCGGTTGCCTCCAACAGGGGTGCGTCCCGTGCGGACAGGGTCAGTGTCGCGTCGCTGACCGAGAACGACGAAGCAATCTCGATCGGCGCAAATACCAAGGCCCCGCCGTTGGACGTGGCAAGCGCAAAGGTTGACGCCACGTCGGGCTGGATCGTGTCCACATACGCACCGCCAGCGCCCTGCGCCGCCGTCGCGAGCGCGTCGCGCGCTCCAAACAACTGTTCGGAGTACGAGTCCGGTGCGAACGCGCTGGCCAATTCGCTGTCCGCTCCTTGGCGAAGGTATTCGACGTAGTCCTCCAGTGCCGTGCGCGGCGACGGGTCCACTCCGTCGTCGCCCAGCACCAGCGGTAGGGCACCGTTGATCTGGCCCGGCATGGCGGGCAACACCGCACCAGGGATCATATGCGCCCATGCGACGAGGCGATACGGCTGCTCGACCGACTCTTGGACCCACATGTACACCACCGGGGTCAAGCCATCGCCGGGCGGTTCCGACACTGCGGCGAACATCCGCGGCCAGGTGGCGGACTGCGACACGTAGACGCCTTGCATCTGTCCGGGCAACTCAGACACGGGCGCATCTGCAACGTTGCGCGCCACCGTGTACTCGGCGCCCCTCACCAGTGCCGCATTCCCGGCCACACGGGAGGTGAACAGTTCCGAGTTCCTGGCCGCGTCGGCGGCGCCCAATTCCGCGAACGTGGCCTCGATGACAGCGGCGGCCTGCGACTCGGTGAGCGCCGCCTCCACCTCCAAAGAAGGAGTGACACCCGGTACCGGCGGCGCGGAGGCGCAACCCGCCAGCAGGAGCACCGCGGCGGCCGTTGCGACGTCAGCGCGCCTCATGACTTCTGTCCCTTCTCGTCCACCTCAACGTCGGGCAACGTCGAACCCGCCAATCGGCGCTCGCGCCGCGAACCGGGCTTGGGTTGCTCCCCCACAGCGACGCGAGAACGCTTCGTGGTCCATGACTCGACGCGTTCTTGGACAGGGCGCACGTCAATGAGGGCCGAGACCGCGGCAAGCGCCCCGAGAATGGCAAGGACGGTTCCCAACCAGATGAGGGGGCTAATCCAGGCGTCATTGACCTGCCGCTGGGCGCTGATCTCGACGGTGCCCAGATTGCTCCCGTCAACGGAGTTCGCCACGAAGTACTCGCCCGGTGAGATCGCAGGCACCGCGACCGAAACCCGGCCAACGCCCGTCCAGTTCCGGCGCCACACGTCATCGGAGCCGTACTCATAGGTTTCCTTCGGCGCGCCCGTCGCGGCCGCATCGGAACCAGGTGACGGGCTCGGCTCGGCGGTGGGCGACGGCGCATGCGACGCGTTGTCGGGATCGATGCGCGCAGCGGTACGCGTCGTGAGTTCCTCCCAGGACGCATAGCCGGTGACCACGGTGGCGGAATGTTGAGCAAGCCACGCCTGGGCATCAACCGGCCGGGCAGTATGCGCCACGACACCGCCCGTTGCGGTCACGGCAAGTCGCTCGAGCCCAGGAAGCGCCAAGACCTCGGGACCGAGCACGACCACCGGGGTATCGAGGGTTGCCTTGGTCACCACGGCGGGTTCGGGCCTCAGTGCCTGGGCAACGAGCCCGGCGACCAGCATCAGCAGCCCCAGGGCCCCTGCAATGATCGCTGTCGTGCGAAGCGTCACGTCGTTTCCTCCTGTCCCGGCGTACAGTCTAGGAGACAACGCACGAGAAGCCCTAGGTGTGGCTTTGTCATGTGCTCAACGCGCGACTAATGTGGTGTGACGCTGGGCCCAGCGATGAGGAGAACCGATGGCCGACGAGACCCTGCCCTTCCCTGTCGCCATGCGCGGCTACGACCGCGACGCGGTTGCGGCGCACGTGAAGAGGCTCGAAGAGTCTCTTGCACAGGCACAAGGCACGGTCCAGCAAGCTCGCCAGGACGCGGAACAGGCACAACGCGCGCTCGAGGAAGCGCGACGCAACCTCAATGAGACGGACCAGCCCACCTACAAGGGATTGGGCGCCCGCGTCGAGCACTTACTACGTTCGGCAGAAGAACAGTCGGC
>JASBTB010000114.1 GCA_030148645.1 Demequina sp.
TCGATCCGGCCTTGGTCGATGCGCTCGGCGAGCGCATCGCGCACGTGGACGGCCCTGAGCGGATCGGCGTCCCCTAGCGAGACCACCCCCAGCGCCAGATCGCCGTGACGGGACTGGGCCGCCACCCGTGCCGCGCTACGCGACACATCCGAGGCGTTGACGCTCCACACCCCAGCCTCCTCACACCACTGCACAATGTCCGCATTGACGGTCGGATCGTCGGTCGCCGCCATCGCCAGCCACGCCCCGGCGAGGTCGCTCCGGATCACCGTGCGCTGATGCCAGATCATCTCGCCGCGTGACGCCGCCGCCCGAATGGCGCCGACCGCCTCGGGCGCGACCACCACCACCTGCGCGCCCTCACGCGCCAAGGCGACGGCCCTGCGGGCACCGACGCCTCCCCCACCGGCCACCAGCACCCGCTTGCCGTCCAGGTGAAGGCCCACCAGGTAGGTCACGAGAGCCAGGTCCCCGCGGCGTCGACGATGCGCCGGGTCAAGCGCTCCTCGTGCGCGACCGACACGAACCATGACTCGAAGGCGCTGGGAGGCAGGGCCACCCCCGCACCACGCATGTGGTGGAACAGCGACGAGTAGGCGGCGGTGTCCTGCGCGGCGACCTGATCGAACGTCGTGGGCGGCGTATCCAGGCCGAGGAAAAACGAGAAGAGTGTGCCTGCCTGCCCCACCGCATGCGTCACACCCGAGGCCATGAACGCCTCCGAGACCCCCTCCCGCACGGCATCGGCCGCGAGCGAAAGACGGACGTAGGCGTCGGCGTCCATCACCTCGAAGGTGGCCAGCCCGGCCGCGACTGCGACGGGGTTTCCCGACAGGGTGCCCGCCTGGTACACGGGGCCGACGGGCGCGAGCATGTCCATGAGGTCGGCGCGTCCGGCCACGGCGGCCACCGGGAGGCCGCCGCCGATGACCTTGCCGTACGTGATCAGGTCCGGTTGCCACGGCTGTTCGCCGCGCATCAAGGCTGCGTCGCGTTCGACGCCCCACCAGCCTTGCGGGCCAGCGCGGAAGCCGGTGAGCACCTCATCGAGAATGAAGACCGAACCCTCGTGGCGCGACAGCGACGCGATGAGCGTGTTGAAACCGTCCGGGGGGCGCACCACTCCCATGTTGGCCGGCGCCGCCTCGGTGATGACCGCGGCGATGGTTTGGCCGTGCTCGGCGAAGGCGGCGGTCAGGGCTTGGGCGTCTCCATAGGGAAGGACGATGGTGTCTGCGGCCGTGGTGGCGGTGATTCCTGCGCTGTCGGGCACGCCCGCGGTGGCAAGGCCCGAGCCTGCCGCGACCAGGAACGGGTCGGCGTGGCCGTGGTAACAACCAGCGAACTTGACTACCTTGTCGCGGCCGGTCGCGGCGCGCGCGATGCGCAGGGCCGTCATGGTGGCCTCCGTGCCTGTGGAGACCAGGCGCACGCGCGCGGCGGGGGCGATGCGGCTCCTGATCGCTTCTGCGAGTTCGACCTCCGCCTCGGTCGTGGCTCCGAAACTCAGCCCTTGCTTGGCGGCCTTGGCGACGGCATCCACCACGTGTGGGTGTGCGTGACCGGCGATGGCGGCGCCCCAGGAGCCCACCAGGTCGATGCGGGTGTGACCGGCCGCATCGGTGATGGTGGCGCCCCTGGCCGACGTGATGGGCAGTGGGGTGCCACCCACTCCGTTCCAGGCTCGCACCGGGCTGTTCACGCCGCCGGGCAACACGTCGGTTGCGCGCGCGCGCCAGCCCCGCGCGCCCCTGTCCGTGCGTAGCATCGCGGCCTTCATGGTGCGCGCGAACGAGTCCCTGGTGAACCTCATGATTCCTCCCCTAGCCACCGTGCCAGGTCCAGCGCGGCGTACGTGAGCACGATGTCTGCGCCCGCTCGCACCATCGATGTCAGCACCTCGAGGTGGGCGGCCTTGCGGTCGATCCATCCGTGTGCCGCAGCCGCCTCGATCTGCGCGTATTCACCTGAGACGTGGTACGCCGCCACGGGCACGTCGGACACGGCCGCGACCGCCGCCACCACGTCGAGGTAGGGCAGTGCGGGCTTGATCATGACGATGTCGGCGCCTTGGGCGAGGTCGAGCCGCGCCTCCCGCACCCCCTCGCGGGCGTTGCCGGGGTCCATCTGGTACGTGCGACGGTCGCCTTCGAGGGTCGATTCCACGGCATCCCTGAAGGGACCGTAGAACGCCGACGCGTACTTGGCCGAGTAGGCCAGCACCGCCACGTCGTGGTGACCGGCGCGCTCGAGCGCGCCGCGCACGGCGGCCACCTGGCCGTCCATCATGCCACTCAGTCCCAGCACGTGGGCGCCCGCCTCCGCCTGCGCCACCGCCATCCGCGCGTACACGGCGAGCGTCGCGTCGTTGTCCACGAGCCCGCGCGTGTCGAGCACTCCGCAGTGCCCGTGCGACGTGAACTCATCGAGGCACAGGTCCGCCATGACCACGATGCGTCCCTGGGCGGCGTCGACGGCGTCGCGGATGGCGACGTTGAGGATCCCGTCAGGTGCGCATGCGGCGGTGCCCTCGGCGTCTCTCACGTCCGGCACGGCGAACAGCATGATGCCGCTGATCCCGGCGCGCACGGCCTGCTCGACCACGCCGCGCACGTCCGCGAGCGGCAGTTGCGACACCCCGGGGATCGACCCGATGGGCTTGGCCGTGTCAAGGCCCTGCCTCACAAACACGGGCAGGATCAATTGGGAGGCGCGCGGCTGGGTCTCGCGCACCAGCCCACGCATCGCCGCCGTCGACCGCAACCGACGTGGTCGTTCCAGGTAGCCCGTCATCGGCTGTCTGCCTCCATCGCGCGGCCCAGTGCCGCGACCACTCCTTCATAGTCGGGGGTGCCGGCCACTGTCGCCACGTCGAGCCCCGCCGTCTTTGCGGCCGATGCTGTGGTCGCCCCGATCGCGACGATCGCGACGTGTGGTGCCACGTGGGCACATTGCGCTGCGAAACGCCGCGCCACCGACCCCGATGTGAGAACGACGGCATCGACCGAGCCGTCTGCGACGGCGCTCACGGCGGCCGCGTCGAGCCCTGGGCCGGCGACGGTCCGGTAGGCCTCCACGGTGTCTACACTCCAACCCTTGCGCGTGAGCCCTCGCTCGAGCACGTCCGCCGCGAGGTTGCCCACCGGCGCCAATACTCGACCGGGTCCTGTCGGGAACTCGGCCACGAGTCCTGCGGCCGACTGTTGTCGAGACGGGCGCAAGGCCACATCGAGGCCGATGTCGCCGCTGGCTCGCGCCGTGGCCTCACCCACCACGGCTAGGCGTGCGGGCGGCATCGACACCGACAGCGTGCGGCCCGTGCGTGCGGCGGTCGCGTACAAGGCCCCCACCGCGTTGCGACTGGTGACCGCCATCCACTCGTAGTCGCCGTCGCACCATCGCGCGACGGCGGCGGTCAGGGCGCCGGGATCTGCGGCGGTCGCGATGGCGATGAACTCGCCTTCCGTGACGCGCGCGCCGGCCGCCCGCACAGTATGCGCGAGGTCTCGTCGCCCCTGGGTGACCGGCACCACCACGTGGACCCCCGCGAGACGGGGCATCATGGGGTAGTCACGAGCCGTGCGGCCCCTCGCCCCAGCAACGCGTACGCGGCGGAACGACCGAGAGCGGCCGCGTGAGCGACCGGCCCCCTGGCCGTCTCATTGAGTTGGAGGCTGCCAGACGGGTCGATCGCGCGAACCCGCACCGTCAGGGTGTCGCCTTGAGTGGACGCATAGGCCCCCACGGGTGCCGCACAGCCGGCGTCAAGCACGCCGAGCGCGGCCCGCTCCGCGGTGACCGCCGCCCGCGTTGCCGCGTGGTCCAGGCAGGAGATCGCCTCGGCCACCTGAGGGTCCAATCCACCGACCGTCTCGATCGCGAGGGCACCCTGACCCGGCGCCGGGAGCATGTCTTGGTGCGAGAAGACGCGACTGATGGCGTCGGCTCGACCCACGCGCTTGAGACCCGCAGCGGCAAGGACGACGGCGTCGTATGTGTTGCCGACTGCCGCCAGGCGAGTGTCGACGTTGCCCCGCAGCGGACCGATCTCCAGGTCCGGCCGAAGCGCCAGCAGTTGGGCGCTACGGCGGGGGGAACCCGTGCCGACCTTGGCCCCTGGGCGCAAATCCGCCAGCGCCACGCCACCGGAGCACAGAGCGTCGCGAGAATCCTCCCGGGACGGCAGTGCCGCGAGCGTGATGCCGTCGTGTCCCACCACAGGCATGTCCTTGAGCGAGTGAACGATCAGGTCGCATTCGCCGTCGAGTAGCGCCTGTCGCACCGCAGCCACGAACACCCCCGTCTGAGACAGGCCGACGAGGGGCTCGGTCGACCGGTCGCCGCTGGTGGTGACGATGTGAAGGTCGATCGCGATGTCGAGGCCGCGGTCACGCGCCACCCGGACAAGCGCGTCCGCGAGCATGCGCGACTGAGCCTGGGCCAACGCGCTACCACGGGTGCCGAGCCGCAATTCCATGCACCCATGTTCCCACGGGTACTCAGGCGCGTCTTGCGCCTTGGCTGTGGCGTGCGGGTGCGCTCGGCGGTGGCGTGCGGGTGCGCTCGGCGGCGATGCCGGATGTCGCGAGACCTGTCGGGAGGAGACCACGGTGGCCCGCCATCGTGACGTCGCCACCGGATCCACCCCGTGGGTCGCCGCGATGTCTACCACCGTGCCCTCGCGGCCGTGCAGGTACGCCACAATGATGTCGTGAAGGTCGCACTGGTCGCCGAGTCGTTTTTGCCGCAGTCGAACGGCGTGACGAACTCCTTGTTGCGCGTCATCGACCACCTCACGGCGCGCGGTGACGAGGCGATGGTGATTGCCCCGGAGTCTCGAGCTAGCGAAGGCCCCGTGCGCTATGGGATCGCCTCCATCACGCGCCTGCCCGCGATGGGCTGGCCCGGTTATCGCGACGTGAGGGTCGCGCTCAGTGGCGTCGGCAAGATTTCCCGGGTGCTGGAGGAGTACGAGCCGGACATCGTTCACTTGGCCTCCCCGTTCACTCTTGGCTGGACCGCCGTGCGCGCCGCAAACGAACTCGACCTGCCGTCCGTGGCGGTGTATCAGACGGAGATTCCCAGTTATGCGGACCGTTATCACTTGGCCTGGGGTGAGGGCATCCTGTGGAACCGGGTGCGCAACATTCACGAACGCGCCGACCTCACCCTCGCCCCGTCGACCTACGCGATGCGCCAACTGGAGCTACTCGGTATCCAACGCCTACGCCTGTGGCCGCGCGGAGTCGACGCGGAACGCTTCCATCCAACCAAGCGCTCGGCGGCGCTACGGACACGGTGGGCGCCCAAGGGCGAGGTGGTGGTGGGGTACGTGGGTCGACTGGCGGCGGAGAAACGGGTGGAGGACCTGGCCGCTCTCGTGCACCTCGATGGTATGAGCGTCGTCATTGTGGGAGAGGGGCCCTCTCACGAGAAGTTGCGCGCGCTTCTGCCTGACGCCCACTTCACGGGCTTTCTCACGGGTGACGACCTCGCGGCGACCGTCGCGAGTTTCGATGTCTTCGTGCACTGTGGCGAGGTCGAGACGTTTTGCCAGACCATCCAAGAGGCGCTTGCCTCGGGCGTCCCGGTCGTGGCGCCGCGGCGCGGGGGACCGATCGACCTGGTCGACCACGGGCAGACCGGGTTCCTCTACACGCCAGGACACCTGGATGAACTGGTGGGCTACGTCTCTACCCTGGTGAACGACACCGAACTGCGCGAGAACTTCTCCACCCACTGTCGAGTGTCGGTTGCGGGTCGCACATGGGAGAAGGTGTGCGATGGCCTGATGGACTACTACGCCGAGGCCACCGCGATCCGTGGTGAGCGCCCCGCGCTTGCGACCGATGACGTGACGGTGCCGCGTGGCCTCGCGTGGCGTCCGAGCGACGTCGCATCGGTGAAGGCACGCCACACCCGCGCCAAGGGCACGGACTGATGCGCATCGCCCACATCGCCAACTTCTATGGGCCCACGTCCGGTGGTCTGCGCACGGCGATGCATGCGCTCGGCACGGGCTACCTCGAGCGGGGGCATGAGGTGCTGCTGGTGGTGCCCGGACCAGTCGACGCCGATGAGCAGACGCCGCACGGTCGCCGCATCACCCTGCAATCCCTGCTGCTGCCTTCGTCGGGAGGCTACCGTGTGATCACCCGCACGCACGAGGTGCGCGGCATTCTCACGGGCTTCGCCCCTGACGTGCTCGAGGTCTCGGACCGCACCACGTTGAGATCCCTGGGCGGGTGGGCGTCGTCGCGCGGCATTCCGGCGGTGTTCTTTGCCCATGAGCGGGCCGACGGCATCCTGCGCGCGAACCTGCCGTCCTGGCTGGGCGACCGGCTCCCCGTCGAGCGCCTGGCCGACTGGCACAACCGGGGCACGCACCGGCGGTTCACCACGGTGGTGTGCACCACAGAGTTCGCGCGCGCAGAGTTCGCGCGTGCAGGCCTCGCCTCCGTGAAAGTGCCGCTCGGTGTCGATCTCGAGCGCTTCCATCCGCGCAACGCGAACGCCGCGGTGCGCTCCCGGTACGTGTCCGACGGTGCATCCCTGTTGTTGATGGCGTCCAGGCTGTCCACAGAGAAGCGTCCCGACCTTGCGATTGAGGCGGTGCGCGTGCTGACAGACCGTGGACGTTCGGTCCACCTGGTGAGTGCAGGCACCGGAAACGTCGCGACGCAGATGCGGGAGTTGGCTCAGGGGCTGCCCGTCACGTTCCTCGGTTTCGTGTCCGACAACGAACTCTTCGCCCAACTGCTCGCCAGCGCCGATGTCGTGATCGCCCCCGGCCCTATCGAGACGTTTGGTTTGGCGGCTTTGGAGGCGCTCGCGTCCGGCACCCCCGCCGTCGTCAACGCGGCTTCGGCGCTTCCTGAAGTGGTGGCAGACGCGGGCAGGGCCGCGGATGGCACCCCGGAGGCCTTCGCCAACGCGCTCGAGGCGGTCCTGGCCGCGGACCCCGACGAGCGACGCGCCGTCTCACGATCCCGCGCCGAGACGATGCCGTGGTCGGCCACGGTCGATCGCATGCTCGCGCTCCACGCCGCTGCTCGGGGCGGCTAGCCTCCGCGGGCGGGATTAGCGGGTGGAGCTGCCAGGCTCGGCGCGCCTGGTGCACCGTGCGCGCCTTCGCTCGGGCGTGGCGAAGGGCCGGCCGCTTGACGCGTACCGGCCCTCCGACGGCGAGAGGCTAGACCAGCCAGCCGTTCTTCTTGACGAGTTCCAGGTTGCGCCACCACTTGCCCACCCCGATGGCCTGATATTTGAGTTCGACGTACACGATTCCCACCGTCGCCAACGCGTACACGAGGTGGTCGTCGATGAACGGGTTGTTGGTGTTGTCGAACGCGGCGATGAACAAGAACACGTACAGAATCAGGTTCGCCCATGCCGCGAGTTTGGTGACGATGCCCAAGATCAGGGCGAGGCCGATGCCGCCGAGGGCGAGCATGAACAGCCAGTCGAGGGGACGGAAGGACCCGAGGGAGAAGTCGCCCCAGCCCTTGAACATTTCGCCATAGAGACCGCCGGGCTCGCCCCCGAACTCACCAGACGTGGCCTTGAGGAAGCCCCGGGTGGGCATCCCGCCGTTGATCCAGGCGGCCGGACCGAAGTAGTCCACCGCTCCGGTTTCCTTGTCCCTGCCGGTGGCGAATCCGAGTGCGAAAGTCTTGTCCAGGAAAGCCCAGAACAGCACCAAGCCCAGACCGATGCGGGTCAGGCTCAGGAACGTCCAGCCGACTTTCAACTCCTTGGCGGTCGAGACTTCGTTGTCGCTTGTCATTGTTGCCATGATTTTCTCCTAACTGTGGTCGTGGGGAACCTAAGCGCTGGGGAACGCCTAGTACGACATTAGGACGGTCCTAGTCCCGGGACCCGGGACCACCGTCCCCATGCTTCCCTGACTGCCACAACGTCCCTGATAGACACGGCGATATACGGGTGTCGGGAAATGAAATTCATGTGGCACGGTGAGCCAAATGCCGCCTATGGCCCAGCGAGAGGCTCCGTGAGCACCGTGTCGATGTACGACCGAAGCGATCCGGCCATATCTGTACGTGCGTCGAGCAGCCATTGAATCTGCAAACCATCCATCAAAGCAATGAGGTGCGCCGCCGCCGTGGCGGGCACCACCCCGGGACGCAGGACGCCCGCGGACGCCAGGGCGTCGAGACCCCGGATCAGGGTCGCGCGGAGCGAGGCATAGCGCTCCACAAAGTACTGATGGGCGGGGTGGTCGGGCGCCGTCGCCTCCACCGACAGATTGGCGAAGAGTTCGACGATGCCCCGCTTGGTCGCGTTCTTGGCGGCGCTAGCCACGAGGTGGGCAAGCAGCGCTCGTCCGTCGAGGTTCGCGAAATCGACCACGCCGTCGTCGGCCTCCGCACGGTCCACCTCATCGCGTCGCTCCAGCACCGCCTTGAGCAGCGCCTCCTTCGTGGGAAAGTGATAGAGCAGTCCGGGGTGGGTGATGCCACAGCGGGCCGCGATATCGCGCACCGATGTCGCGCGATACCCCTGCTTGGCGAACATGTCCAACGCGGTGTCGAGCACCGCCTGTCGCGTGGCGTCGCCCCGTGTCGCACGTCCGTCGACGGTCATGACCACCTCCTTGCCAACTTTTCTACCACATGGTAGAAAAAGTCTCGTGAACACTCCTGCCTACCTCGACCCCTCGCTGCCCACCTCCGCGCGCGTCGCCGACCTGGTCTCCCGGATGACCCTGCCGGAGAAGGTGGGCCAGATGATGCAACTGCCCGGCAACAACGGTGTCGAGTCGCCGATTCGCGACTTCCACGTCGGGTCGATGCTGCACATGTCGCCTGAGAACCTCGCCACCGCGGGGGCACTCGTCGAGCAGACGAGGCTGCGCATTCCCATCCTGATCGGAGAGGACTGCATCCACGGCCACTCGTTCTTCGCGGGTGCCACCATCTTCCCCACCCAGTTGGGACTCGCCGCGAGTTTCGACCCCGATCTGCTCGAGCGCGTCGGCCGTGCCACGGCGATCGAGGTGGCGCCGACGGGGGTCCACTGGACCTTCTCCCCCGTCCTGTGCATCGCTCGCGACCTGCGCTGGGGGCGAGTGAGCGAGACCTTCGGCGAGGACCCGTACCTCATCGGCGAACTCGGAGCGGCCATGATTCGCGGCTATCAAGGCGACGGACTGGGCGACCCGACCGCGATCCTGGCCACGGCCAAGCACTTTGCCGGCTACTCGGAGACCCAGGGAGGCCGGGACGCCTCCGAGGCCGACATCTCGCGTCGCAAACTCGCGTCGTGGTTTCTGCCGCCGTTCGAGCAGGCGGCACGCGCTGGCTGCGCCACGTTCATGCTGGGCTACCAGGCCATCGACGGTGTGCCAATCACGGTCAACACGTGGCTGCTGGGCGACGTGCTTCGCAAGGAGTGGGGCTACCAGGGCATGCTCATCACGGACTGGGACAACGTGGGCAACCTGGTCCGCGAACAACGCCTGTTCCCGGACTGCGCCCACGCCGCGGCAGCGGCCGTCACTGCCGGCAACGACATGATCATGACGACGCCGGCGTTCTTCGAGGGCGCTCAGCAGGCCGTCGCCCAGGGACTCCTCGACGAGCGACTCATCGATCAGGCCGTGGGCCGCATTCTCACCCTCAAGTTCGACCTGGGACTGTTCGAGAACCCCCGCCTGCCAGACCCCGAGCGCCAACGCGCCGTGATCGCGCAGCCCGCCGCCACGGCCCTCAACCTCGAGGCCGCGCGCCGCTGCCTGGTGTTGTTGCGCAACGACGGCGTACTCCCCCTGGACGCCAAGGTGCGCAAGATCACGGTGGTCGGCCCCAACGCCGACGACCCCGACACCCAACTGGGCGACTGGGCGGGCAACTCGGGCCAGGCGCACTGGCTGAAGACCGGACACCCCCGCGACGCGATCACCACGGTGTTCGACGGTCTGCGCGACCTCGCCCCCGCGGGATGCGAGGTCGCATACGCGAAGGGGGCCGAGATCATCACAACCGGACCGGACCCCAAGGGAGAGTTCTTCCCCGACGGGCAGCCGCGGCCCGACATCGCCATGCCGGTGGACACCGATCCGGCCATGATCGCCGAGGCAGTCGAGGCCGCCCGCGGCGCCGATGCCGTGGTGGCGGTGCTGGGCGACCGCATCGAACTGGTGGGCGAGGGCCGCTCCACTGCCACGCTCGAACTCCTGGGTGGCCAGGTGGCGCTCCTCGACGCGCTCGTCGAGACGGGCACCCCCGTGATCCTTGTGGTGCTCGCCTCCAAGCCCCACGCGTTGCCGCCGTCGGCGGATCGTGCCGCGGCCGTCGTCTGGGCCGCCAACCCGGGGCTGCTGGGCGGCCAGGCCATCGCCGAGCTCCTCTTTGGCCAGATCGAGCCCAGCGGTCGGCTGCCGATCTCGTGGCCACGCCACGTCGGTCAGCAGCCCACGTACTACAACCAGATCGACGCCCAGCATGGCCACCGCTACGCGGACCTCACGCAGGAGCCCGCGTGGGTGTTCGGCGACGGCCTGGGCTATTCCACCGTGGAGTACCGCGACCTGGAGATCCTCACGCCAACGCTGACCGCGAGCCAGACCGTCCGCGCCCGGGTGACCGTGGCCAACACGGGAAGCCGCGATGCGGTCGAGACCGTGCAGGTCTATGTTCGGGATGTGACCACCTCCGCCACCTGGGCCGATCGCGAACTCAAATCCTTTGCCACGGTGACGGTCGCACCCGGCCAGTCCGCCACGGTCGAACTGGAAGTGCCAACCGCCGCGTGCTCGATCGTGACCGCCGCGGGCACGCGGATGGTCGAACCAGGCACCTTCGAGCTGCTCGTGGGTCCATCGTCGCGTGTGGCAGATCTCCTGATGGCACCCTTCGAAGTGGCCGCACCGTGACCGCTGCGGAACGCGTGATCGAGACGCCGCGCCTGCGCAGGGCACGCATCGGCGTCGGCCTGCTGTTTCTTGCCAACGGCGCCATGCTGGCCAACATCGTGCCGCGCCTGCCCGAGATCAAGGCCAACCTCGATCTCAGCTACACGGGCTTTGGGGTGGCGTGGGCCTTCGGCGCGTTCGGCGGCATCACCCTGGGCCTCTTGTCCGCGACGATGCTGAGGCGGTTCGGCTCCGCGCGGCTGGCGACGCTCACGCTCGCGATCCAGGCATTCGTGATCTGGGGGGCTGGTGTGTCCCCTGTGGTCGCCGTGTTCGCCGTCCTGCTGTTCCTCAATGGCGCACTGGACGCCAACACCGACGTGGCCCAAAACGCGCAGGGCATGGGCGTGCAGCGCCGCATGGGCCGCTCGATCATCAACGGGCTTCACGCAATGTGGTCGCTCGGGGCCGCCCTGGGCGGGCTGCTGGGCGGCGCGGCACTCGCCTTGAACCTCAGCGTTGGCGTGCACCTGGGGCTGTCCGCCGTGCTGTTCCTCGGCATGGCGGTGGCGGCTCGCCTGCTCATGCTCGGGCCCGCCACCGGCGTCGACCGCGAAGAGGTCGAGCCCGCTCACGACGCACCACGACACGGGTTCCGCATGCCCCGCGCAGCCGCGATCGTCATGGTCATGCTCGGCCTCGTTGCCATCGCGGGAGCCGTGGCCGAGGACGCCGCCATCACGTGGTCCTCGATCTACATGGCGGACGACCTGCGCGTTGATGCCAGGCTCGCGGGATTCGCGCTCGTGAGCCTCATGGCAATGCACTTTGTGGGTCGCCTCATGGGCGACACACTGGTGGATCGGTGGGGAAACCGCGCGGTGGCTCGCGCAGGCGGAGCGCTGACCTCGGTGGGCATGGGCATCGCGCTCGCGTGGCCGACGATCCCGGGCACGTTGATCGGATTCGCGGCGGCCGGACTGGGAGTCGCCACGACGATCCCGGCGGCCTTCGCCGCTTCCGACGACGTGCCGGGGCTCAGACCTGGTACCGGCATCACCATGGTGAGTTGGGCGCTTCGCCTGTCATTCCTCGTGGGTCCGCCGGTGGTGGGGGCAATCGCGGATGCTACCAGCCTGCGCGTTGGCCTGCTGGTAGTTCCGGTGGCTGGCATGGCGGTCGTGCTGTTGGCCGGGTCGCTGACCGGCCGACGGCCGCACGACGACAACCCGCCCGCGATCATTGCGCCCGCGCACTAGATGAATGATTCCAAGGGGTGAGTGGTCGTAGGCGGTCAGTGAGCGTCGGATGGACAGGCCGAGGTTGTCGTTGTGCCAGATCGCGGTGGTGAGCGCGAGGACGCGTTGGGCGACTCGGGCGCAAACACCGTCGATGGTGCGGCCGCCGTGTCGTTCGAGGTCAAGGTGGCCCTTGAAGGTCCAGTTGATCGAATCGATCACTTGGCGCAGGGGTTTGAAGAATGTGGTGCCGGTCCGGGGTTTCTCTGCTTTGCGGGCGGGACAGAGCAGTTCGATTCCAGATGCTGTCAGGCCGGATTCGAAGTGTTTGCCGAAGTAGTTCTTGTCGCCGATCAGGATCTGCCTGCCGCCCTGTGGTGCAGCGATGGCTGGGCTTCGAGCGAGAAGGTCTTCGAGGACGGCGCGCTCGTCGGTCTTGGCTCCGGTCAGTGACCAGCCCACTGGGAGCCTGTGCAGGGTGCAGACCAGATGCAGACGGAACCCCCAGAAGAACCGCGAATGTGAGGCGCGATACCCGTATTCGGCCCAGCCGGCCAGATCCGAACGTTTGACGGTCTCACGCGAGCGGGCGCATTCGACCGGGGTTGAGTCGACTACCCACACGTCATCGGTAGCAATGCTGGTGTCGGCGCCCAGCATCGCAACGAGCCACGACATTGTGTCCGGCAACTTTCGCAGCCTCTTGTTGTAGCCCGATTGTCCCGGCAACGCGGGAAACATGCCGACCAGGTTCTTGCGCACATACCGGAGCCAACGTCGCTCCGATGTGTGTCCGAGCAGGGCCTGCATCACCGCCAACGTGATCAGTTCTGCATCGCTGATCTTTGGGACGATGCCGATCTTCGGACGGGCCGGAACCCGTTCGGGATTAGCCTTCAACAGATCATCGGTTTTCACATAGAGTGCAGTGGCAAGGGTGTCCAGATCGGCGTCCACGTTCGTTCTCCAAGGTTCGGCGTTTGGGTATCAACGCCGATTCTGGGCACCCGAGCACCCAAACCTCAGCACCAACACCCGTAACACCCCTTGGAATCATTCATCTAGGGGACCCGACGCGCTGCGGCCTAGACCGAGTCGCGCGGAGAAGCGCGCCGTTTCCGCTTGAGCGTCCTGAGCGGCGCGAGCAACGTGTGCCCGGTCCCGCGCAGTATGGTCATCACGATCCACACAAAGCCCGTCAGGCTTGAGCGAACGATCGAGCGCCGTCCCTGAGGGTTGCGGCCTCGGAAGTCCTGGATGGGCCAACCGTGACGCTTGGCATGGCGTCGCAGGCGCGAGTCGGGGTTGATGGCGCAGCCGTGGCCCACGACTGAGAGCATCGGTGCGTCGTTCATGGAGTCGCCGTAGGCAAAGCAACGCGAGAGGTCGAGTTGCTTGCGCGCGGCCAGTTCGCGCACGGCGACGGCCTTCGCCTCGCCGTGCATGAGGTCGCCCACGAGCCGGCCAGTGTACAGACCGCCTTGGTGTTCCCAGATCGTGCCAAGCGCACCGGTCGCTTCGAGGCGACGCGCAATGAGTCGCCCAATCTCCACGGGCGAGGCGGTGACGAACCACACCTCGTGGCCCTGGGCGCGGTGCTCGTCGATCAGTCCCTTGGTGCCAGGGAAGATCCGCATGGCGAGGATTTCGTCGTAGACCTCTTCGCCAATGGCGGCCATCTCGGCCACCGACCAGCCCTTGATGATCGACAGCGCCTCGGCGCGCACTGAGGACATCTGCTCTTGGGACTCGCCAAACACGAGGTACTTGAGCTGTTCCCAACCAAACCGGAACAGATCGCGGTTGCGAAAGTAGCCCCGTTGCTTCAGGCCGCGCGCGATGTGGAAAGCGCTGGCGCCGCGGATGACCGTGTTGTCTACGTCAAAGAATGCGGCGACCGCGGTCGGCGCGACCGGCTCCTGACGCGTCATGAGACCAGCCTAACGGCGCACAGAGTCGCAGCGGGCCCGAGTCAGTGCGGATCGACCCCGGTCAGTGCGGCCGCGCAGCAGGTGTGCTGGCAATCCGCATGTGTCGCCCGCGGGGAAGTCGGCCTAGTGTGGCGGTGTGAATGAGCGCGTTGTGCTATACACCCGCCAGGGCTGTCATCTGTGTGACGACGCCAGGCAACTGGTGCTGGAGGTGTGCGCCGAGAGCGGCGTCACGTGGCGGGAGGTCGACATCGAGTCCGATCCCGTGGTGAGTGCGCGGCTGAGCGACCTCATCCCCGTGGTCGAGGTCGACGGCGTGCAGGTGGGGTACTGGCGGATCCGTCCCGAACTGGTTCGCCTCGCACTCGACACGGGCTCTGGCGCGGTGGGGGGACAATAGTCCTATGGCCACCATCCACCTTGTGCGTCACGGGCACGTGCACAACCCGGCCCGGGTGCTCTACGGGCGCCTCCCAAATTTCCACTTGTCCGACGCGGGGCGCGAGATGGCCGACGCCGTCGCGGACTACCTGATCGAGAACAAGGTGCCAGTGGCCAGGGTGGTCGCATCTCCTTTGCAGCGCGCGCAAGAGACCGCAGCACCGATTGCCCGCGTCTTTGGTGTGGGCGTGGACACCGATCCCCGCATCGTCGAGGCGGGCAATGACTTCGAGGGTTACCCGCTGCAGTCCGGTGTCAAGGACTTCATCCACCCCCGCAACTGGTGGAAACTACGCAACCCCTGGCGGCCGTCGTGGGGGGAGCCGTTCAAGGACCAGGCCGACCGGATGTGGGCGGCGATCCGGGAGGCAGCAGCCACCACGCCGGATGGCGACACGGTCATGGTCAGCCATCAACTCCCGATCTGGGTGGCCCGACTGTCGTTCGAGGGACGCAGTTTTCTGCACGATCCGCGCAGGCGCCAATGCGAGCTTGCCTCGATCACATCGTTCCGTTTTGTCGAAGGCGAGCCGGTACAGATGACGTATGCCACACCC